>CAMTON010000016.1 GCA_947074105.1 uncultured Bacteroidales bacterium | reverse complement strand
ACCTATTTGAGAAAAAGTTCTATTGGGCAGAACAGGATACTTGGATCAGCTTGAAAGTATCAGCTGCAGGCCTACGTACAATTAACAAAAAAGGTTTGGATGCTGCATTGAAAGATGCTGCTGCTTCAGGCTTTTTAAACGCTTAATTAATTAAAGGGAGAAATTAAAATGGCAAAGAAAGCTAAAGGAAACAGAATCCAGGTAATTCTTGAGTGCACAGAGCACAAAAATAGCGGTATGCCGGGTACATCTCGTTATATCACTACAAAAAACAGAAAAAATACTACTGAAAGATTGGAACTTAAAAAATATAACCCAATCCTAAGAAAAGTAACAGTTCATAAAGAAATTAAATAAGATTAGACCATGGCAAAGAAAACAGTCGCATCCTTGCAGAAAGGTGAAGGGCGTACCTTTACTAAAGTTATTAAAATGGTAAAATCTCCAAAAACTGGTGCTTATACTTTCGTAGAGGAAATGGTTCCTAACGATAAAGTTAAAGATTTTTTGGCGAAATAATCCAATAGATAATATTATCTCAAAATAATAAGGCTTCTCTATCCATTACGGATAGGGAAGTTTTTTTTTATCAATATTATGATTAATTTTGTGACATAATAATTAAAGTTATTGCAATGGGTATATTCAGTTTTTTTAGCAAAGAGAAAAAAGAGACTCTGGACAAAGGTCTTGAAAAGACCAAAGAAAGCGTATTTTCAAAGATCGCGCGAGCCGTTGCAGGTAAGTCAAAAGTTGACGATGATGTACTGGATAATCTGGAAGAAATTCTTATTACTTCAGATGTGGGTGTAGAGACTACCCTGCGTATAATAAAAAGAATAGAAGAGCGCGTAGCCCGCGACAAATATGTCGGGACAAGCGAACTTCAAAATATTTTAAGAGAAGAAATTGCCTCTTTGCTTGCTGAAAATCATAAAGAAGGTGTTGAAGGTTTTGAATTGCCGGCCAATAAAAAACCACACGTTATTATGGTTGTAGGAGTAAATGGAGTAGGTAAAACAACAACAATCGGAAAACTTGCCTTTCAGTTTAAGAAAGCCGGAAATAAAGTTGTTCTTGGTGCGGCAGATACATTCAGAGCTGCAGCAATAGAGCAGCTTGATATTTGGGGTGACAGAGTTGGCGTACCGGTAATAAAACAAAAAATGGGTTCGGATCCTGCATCAGTGGCTTATGATACGGTAAGTTCGGCTGTTGCGACAGGAGCTGATGTCGTTATTATTGATACGGCAGGTCGTCTTCACAACAAAGTAAATCTTATGAATGAACTTTCCAAGATCAGAAAAGTTATGAGCAGAGTTATTCCGGATGCACCTCATGAAGTACTTCTTGTACTTGATGGATCTACGGGACAGAATGCATTTGAACAGGCAAAACAGTTTACTGCTGCCACAGATGTAAATGCTCTAGCCATAACAAAGCTTGACGGAACAGCTAAAGGCGGGGTAGTGATAGGAATTTCAGATCAGTTTAAGACACCGGTTAAATATATCGGCCTTGGAGAGGGAATGGAAGACCTTCAGCTCTTTGATAATAGAGAATTTGTTGATTCTTTGTTCGGAGAAGAAAAATAATATATTAAAAGCTGTTATATCAGCTGAGAATTAATTTAAGAATAATTCTCGTAATAAAACTGTAATAATAAATTATACTATAATATCTAAAACTCTGTAATGTGTATTTATATACTCATTGCAGAGTTTTTAAATTATGTATAGCTTTGCTGGCTTGAAATTTCTTTTTATAATCTTTCTTTGGGAATATCTAAATTATTAATCTGATAATTCGGATTTGGTTAATACAAAGAGTAGATTATTGGAGAGGACGGAAGGGTTTAGAATTTTGATCGAATAAAATCAGATGAAAAAAAATCAAATTGATATTATAACATTAGGCTGTTCAAAGAATCTTGTGGACTCGGAGCAGTTGATGAAACAGTTGTCTGCAAACGGATTTACAGTTAAACATGATCCTGATAAGGTTGAAGGAGAAATCGTTGTGGTAAATACCTGCGGATTTATTGGTGATGCAAAAGAAGAATCAATAAATATGATTCTTGAACTTTGTGAGGCCAAGAAAAAAAGAAAAATAAAGAAAATAATCGTAATGGGATGCCTTTCTGAAAGGTATATGGCAGATCTGGAGTCAGAAATTCCTGAAGTAGATAAGTTCTATGGTAAATTCAACTGGAAAAATCTTATTGAAGAATTGGGAAAAGAATACAGATCAGATCTGTCTCTTGACCGAGTTCTTACAACACCTCCTCATTATGCTTATATTAAAATAGGAGAGGGATGCAATAGAACGTGTTCATATTGCGCAATTCCTATTATTACCGGAAGATATAAGTCAAGACCTATTGACGAGATCGTAAAAGAAGTAGAAAAACTTGTTTCTGAAGGAGTAAAAGAGTTTCAGATAATAGCTCAGGATCTTTCTTACTATGGCCTTGATCTTTATAAAGAGGTAAAACTTGGAGAACTTATTGAAAGGATCTCTGATGTTAAAGGTGTTGAGTGGATAAGACTTCATTATGCATACCCTTCGCGTTTCCCTTATGATGTTCTTAAGGTAATGAGAGAAAGAGATAATGTATGTAAATATATAGATATTGCTCTTCAGCATATTTCTGATAATATGCTGGAAAAGATGAGAAGAAATGTTACAAAACAACAGACTCTTGACCTTCTTAAACATATCCGACAGGAAGTGCCAGGAGTTCATCTGAGAACCACTTTCCTTGTTGGGCATCCCGGAGAAACGGAGGAAGATTTTGAAGAACTGCTTCAGTTTGTGAAAGATGCTAAGTTTGAAAGAGCCGGAGCATTCGCTTACTCTGAAGAAGAAGGAACTTATGCTGCAAAAAACTATCAGGATGATATTGATCCCGAAGTTAAAAATGACCGTCTTGACGCTTTGATGAGAGTGCAGGAAAGAATAGCTCATGAAATAAATCAGAATAAAGACGGTAAGATTTTCAAAGTAATCATAGATAAGGAAGAAGGAGATTACTATATCGGACGAACTGAGTTTGATTCTCCTGAAGTAGATAACGAAGTCCTTATAAAGAAGACTGAAAAGGAACTTAAGATCGGTGAATTCTATAAAGTAAAGATAACTTCAGCTGATACTTTTGATCTTTTCGGAGAAGTGACGGAATAATATTTTAAAAGTTCATCACATTAATATCTGCAATCCATAATAACAGTATAAATGGAATATTTTACCGACTCTGAATTAGGTACGGTTTATATTAAAAGAAACAGTCAGGCACGGAAATATATTTTTCGTGCCTCTTCTGATGGTATAATAATGACTGTTCCAAAATATTCAACTAATGAGAATATAAAAGATGCTTTTAATAAGACAAGGAGCAAATTAGGAAAACTTATTACGGCAAAAGACAAGGGGAAAATACGTTTTCAAAAAGATCTGGATATTGAAATTTCGGATTTCAGATTATGTATTAATGAAAGTAATTACGGAAACACATTTACGGTAAGTTTTTCAAACGGAATTCTGTCTGTTATAACTCCTCAGAATACAGATTATTCGGATCCGAGAGTAACTGAATTCATAAATTCTGCAATAGAGAAGGTTCTTAAATACAGAGCTAAATCCTATCTTCCACAGCGTTTAAAATTTCTGGCTGAAAAGGTTGGTGCCAGATATAAATCATGCAGTGTTTCTTACGGAAAGCAAAGGCTGGGAAGATGTGACTCAAATAAAAATATACTGTTATCATACAGGCTGATGCTTCTGCCGCCTTATCTTGCAGATTATATTATTCTTCATGAATTGGCTCATCTTAAAGAAATGAATCACGGAGACCGTTTTCATGCATTACTTGATCAATATTGCGGAGGTAACAATAAGTTATATAATAAACATCTTAAAGCGTTTATTTACCCGGTATAAGAAGTAATTTCGGAAAATATTAAGACTGAATAATATAACAGGATAAAAATACACTGTACATAAATATTAAAATATATTTAATGATTATAATCTGATAAATAGAATCAGGTTTTTATTGAAATAAGTTTATTTTTGTTTGGATTTCCCCAATAAATACCATTTATCATAACTACATAATGCGGTCAGAATTTAAAAGAAAGGCATTTATTATCTTAACTCTATTATTAAATCTTACATATACCTTTTCTCGTACCAAATCTATTAATTCTATAATAGAGCAGAATATTATTGTAGCAATGGATAGTATCGTTTCGCCATCCTTTGACAGCATATATGGAGAATTATATAAAGACGCAGTTACATTAAATGAAAACCCGGTATGGAATGAATTAATAAAGCTAAAAATATTCAACCATTATCTGCTTGGAAATACGGATTCACTTCTTCATTATACAGAATTATCAAAACATTATTCAACAATGATTAATGACGAGGAAAATTACTATTATGGCTGGAGTTATCTTATTAATCATTATTCGTTAACAGGAAAGGTTTATCAAGCAATTATTGAAGCCAATAAAATGCTGTCCGAAGCATCCTCAGCTCAAAGCATCTTCGGAATGGCGCTATCCAGGCAACTTCTTGGAGAAATCTATCTCTATATGGATCTTTACGATGAAAGTCTCCTTCAGCTTAATAAATCATATGAATACTCCGAGCAGACATCTTTAGCACAGAGTTGTCTAAGTTCACTTTGTTTTTCTATAAACGTCGTTAATATATACAGAAATGATTATGAGAAGGTTTTTTCCGTATGTAATAAACTTGACTCACTTAATATCATAACCGACAGTACAAAAAATATACTTCATAAGAAAGCTTTTAATCTTGTAAGTATGTGTTGTCGTACTATAGCTAGCAGTCGGATGCAGGATTTCCCACAGGCAGACATATATTTCAGTAAAGCAGAAGAGTTATTTGATGAATGTAATATGCAGCAGGATTTCTTTCTTGAAACAGAAGCTGTTTATTATTTCGAAAAAGGTCGTTATAAAGAATCATTAATTTTATATGATTCCCTTTATAACTTTTATCAGAAGATAGGACTCTATAAAGAGTCACTCAGAATAAAGAAAGAAATTGCTGTTACAAACAGCAGGATGGACAATTACCGGGAGGCTTATGAAAACTATTTTCAGTATGAAAAGAATAAAGACTCGATTTCCATTGATATGGCATATCAGCATCTTAATCAGCTTGCTTTATCCAATGATCTTAAGAATATAGAGCTTGATAAAAAGAATCTTCTTCTTCGTTACGAACAGGCAAAATCACGAAGTATAATATTCGTTTCAATAGGGATAATCCTGGTAGCAATAATAATCTTTATTTTTTATTTAAGAGAAAAGCAATTAAATAAAAAGCTTATGGTCTCGGAAGCATCATTGAAAGAAGAGAAAATGGCTCTTGCAAGATCGGAGACAATGCTTTACAATGCACTTGAAAAGGCTAAACAATCGGATATTCTTAAAACTGCATTTCTTGCCAATATAAGTCATGAGATCCGTACTCCACTGAATGCTATAATCGGTTTCTCTGAAATGCTTACCTGTTGTGATGATGAGGAAAGTAAAGAGCAATTTAATGAAATCATTAAAGAAAACAATACTATGCTTCTTAAGCTTATCGATGATATCTTAAATGTTTCTCAGATCGAGGCCGATAATACAAAACGTAACGTGACGGAATTTGATCTTGCCGGACTTTTTGCTGAATATCATGAAAACTTCAAGAAGAAAGTTAAATATCCGGTAGAATTAATATATGAGAATAATTACAAGGAAATGATTGTCAATCTTGATAAATCGAGAGTGATACAGGTACTTGTCAATTTTATGTCTAATTCTGTAAAATTTACAGATAAAGGGAGCATAAGATTCGGTTTTGAAATAGTCGATAACGGTATTTTTATATATGTAAAAGATACTGGTATAGGATTAAAGGAGGAAGAAAAATCCCGTATTTTTGATAAATTCTACAAGGTGAATGATTTTACTCAAGGTTCCGGACTTGGCATAACTTTATGTAAAGCCATAATTGACGATTGTGGTGGAAAGATAGGTGTCGATTCGGAATATGGAGGAGGAAGTACTTTTCATGTTTGGGTTCCATGTAAAATAAGTTCTTATAAAAAGAATGAAGAAGCCGTAATGGCCTGACATATAAAAATTCTATAAAAAATAAAAGCAATATCCCCCTTAGGTTCATCTCTGAACGTAAGGGGGATATTGCTTTATATGAATTGTATCAAACTTTTCTAAAGTCAGAATCTTATTTCACAGTAAAGCTGAAATAAACAATGATATTAGCATTTACACCATCTACATACAAGGTAAATTTATCCGATATACTTTGATTCAAAGTACCTTCCCACCAGATAGGAAAGTTGCGATTATCTATAGGATAAAGCAATCCCTCAGAAGTTATAGGCGAAAGAGGAGGTAGTGAAAATACCGAAATCTGCTGTCCGGGAATAGCTCTGAATTCAGTAGTCTTATTTATAGAAACAAAATATCCGAAGTCCGAAATTATACATATATTATACACAAGCTCTTTATAAGCCGTAAGAAGCGATATATTACCCAATGTATGATCTTCTCTCAGTCCTGTTGCTGCTATTATTCCGATATCATTAAAGCCTTTTGAAACGGCATAATTCACTGCTTTGGTAAGGTCATTGGTTTCCTGTTCCTTATTTCTTATTACAATGTCACTGAATCGTTGTTTCAGTTCAGGATCAATGCTGTCAAGATCTCCGATTATTATATCAGGTATGATATTTCGTTCTGCCAGATTTCCGACACCGCCGTCACATGCTATAATATAAATATCATCCTTTCTCAGAAGATTCACTATTTTATCATCTTCGGGAAATAATCCGTTAGCAACAATAATACAATCAAGATTATCCATCATCATAATTAAAATTCAGAAAATAAATAATTAAAACGTCTTTACTGCGTCTTACTTAAGATACTGAAAGAGAAAAATCTTTTCCTTCCTTTCTCCATATATAAAAACCATACACCGCAGCAATTCCGTAAACCACATAAAGTGCAGAAGTCGGATAAAGCCCGCGCTCATAATATATAAACACTGACGCAATATTTATAACTATCCACATTAACCAGTGCTGAATAATTTTCTTTACAAGAAGCAACGTTGCAACGATACTTAATGTTGTCGTGAAAGAATCATCAGCAGGAATAGGAGAGTCTGTAAAATAAGAAAGAATATAATATATCACGAAATACAAAAAAATGCTAAGTCCTGAAAAAAGAAGAATTTCATTCCTGGATATATGTCTGTATTCTATTTCCTGAGATTTCTTTTCTTTTAATTCCTTAGGGGCATTATTAAAGTATTTTATCCATAAGAAGAACCCGTATATGCTGATAATAAAATTATATATATTATAGCTCATATCCGCATATATCTTGGCAAAACAAAATACGACAATATATACCAGTGATGATAAGCCTCCAACAAGCCACATAGAAGGGCGCTGTTTAATCTCAAGATATAAGAAGATAAGTCCCGTTATAACTCCGAACAGTTCAAGATGAAGCCAGAAACTGTCACTTAGAAAATATGATTGCGTCATAGTTTAAAGTAAAATATTAATGATGACTTCACGTGAATTAAAAGTCATGTAAGGTAAAAGGTAAATATGGCCGGCATATTATCTATACCGGCCTTTTAAGTATTTATAATCTTAGAATTTAAGACTCAGTGATCCCATAAAGTTTATCCCTGCCTGAGTCGCAAGTCCGTCTTCGATAGTTCTGTTGTTAAGCGTTGTTTTGCCGTCAACAACATACGAATAAACCCATCCGCTTGTCTCATATTTTTCATTGAAAATATTATTGACTCTGAAATTAAGTCCCACTTCTTTGAAAACTTTTGTTTTGAAAGAATATCCTACCTGAAGATTATTCACAAAATAAGGATTAATAGAGCGGTCATTCGAAGAAGTATTATCAAGATATTGTTTGCCTACATAAGAAGACATGAACGAAGCATAGAAGCCTTTTACGTAGAAATTAAAAACAGAGTTCGCTACGATGTCAGGCGAAAACGAAATATCTGTCTTATCATAAAATACTTCGGTAGTTCCTGTCCATTCCTTGTCTGCGTCATAAAGATCGACAGTTTCTGTGAAATTTTTAATCTTATTACGGCTTAAAGACACATTTCCGTTCCAGTCCATGAATTTACCTACTCTGAAACCTGCCATAAGCTCAATTCCCGCTCTGTAAGATTCCTTGATATTGGAAGTCAGAGACTCTCCGATATCACTCAGCTTACCGGTAAGGATCAGCTGATTATTATAATCCATATAATATGCGTTAACTCCTACATTCCAGTATTTGCTGTTATAAGAATACCCCGCTTCATAATCATAAAGAGTCTCGTAAGTAGGTCTTTCATAAGCTTCCGCATCAGTGAAATTATTTCTGTTGGGTTCACGGTTAGCAATAGAGAATGACGCAAATCCCGTATGTCCGTTTTTCGAATAATTCAGACCTACTTTAGGGTTGAAGAATTCATAACTTTTATCTATATCAAGAATCTGCTGTTTCTTGTCATAATCGAATCGGTCGCTTGTCCCGTCAGCCTGATATCTAATTCCTCTGTACTGCATATCGGCAAACGCGCTGAATGCTGATGTCAGATGATAACTCCCTTTCAGGAATACATTATAATCAAGTTTCGTTCCGTCATTATCATAATATCTGTCGCCATTGCTCAGGTTATTGTAGCTCTTGACCCAGATCACATTTCCGAAATGATTACCGACATAATTATTAATACCTCCGCCTAACACAAGATTAAGTCTGTCAGAGGTGTAGTTAAGATTATATACGGCACCGTAGAAATCATTCACCATCCATTTGCGTCTTACGATATCTGTTTTTTTTACAGTATTTCCGTCAGCATCGGTGAAATTCTTAAGATTGAATTTATAAAGTGAAGAATTATATTTATAATCTTCATAATATCCCTTACCGTTAGTATAATGCAGAGTCACATTCATACTAAGCTTATTACTGAAACTCTGAGAATATGAAAGATGATGATGATACTGCCAGTAATTATCTGTCTGATCATAATATCTGGTATCCTTTACTACCTTGCCGTCTTCATCATAAACCTTGTTTCCGTTCTCGTCAAGACGATCTATATAATATTCACCGCAACTGTTATAAGTTCTGTTTCCCGCGGCTATCATAGAGGAAGGGACATAATTCCATGCCTGATTCGTAACTTCTGAGCTTCCGAAAGACTGATATCTGATGACAAAGCTATTGCCATAATATGCTGCCGAAGCATAATAAGAGCTCATATCCGCTTTAGCACGGTCGATAAAACCTTTACTGTCGATTTTGGTATATCTGGCATCAACAACGAAATGATCATTTATAAGACCTGTCCCGGCAGAGACAGTATTTTTAAAAGTACTGAATGATCCCGCTGCCGAATTAACCTCTGCATAAGGTTTAAGGCTCGGTTTGATAGTCTGCATAGCGATGGTCGCACCGAATGCGGCAGCTCCGTTAGTAGAAGTCCCTACACCGCGCTGAACCTGTACGTTTTCTACCGATGATGCGAAATCCGGCATATTTACCCAGAATACTCCCTGCGATTCGGAATCATTAAGAGGAACGCCGTTTACTGTGATATTTATTCTGTTTGCATCAGTGCCACGTACTCTGAAACCGGTATATCCGATTCCAGTACCTGCGTCCGACGTTACTATCACATTCGGCGTCTGAGAGATAAGATAGGGAATATCCTGCCCGAAATTATTCTTTCTGAGTTCATCTTTGCTTACATCGGTAAAGGCCATAGGTGTGCCTTCAACTGCTTTTGTCGCATTTACCACTACTTCTTCTAACTGGCGTGACTTTAATTCTTCTGTCTCACCTTTAACGTTTACCGCCGCCGACATCGCGGCAGCCGATAACAATACAACCTTTTTCATATTTATTTTCAGCACATTTTTATTCCGACCGGTCTCTTCCGGCCCGGATATACTATTATAAATAAAAAAGGAGAAAACATATTGAACTCAATTTCCGGATGGAAATTTTTATGGAAGTAAATCAGATATAATGATATCTTTCCCTTCGCCGGCATTACCCGATCAGGTTCAATGGGTTTATTCTCAGCACCTGCCAAAGCAGAGCACCCCTTTTTACGGCTGCAAAGGAACTAAAAATTATCTAAATATTTAACAAAAACAGCCGGTAACTTTTATTTTATATAAATATATTGTTGTTTAATATTCTTTTTTCAGAATATATTCTCTATGAACCAGTGCACTACAGGCACCGCGACCGAGGTCATGACTCCCATAAGGCCTATAGACAATCCGCTTATAGCACCCTCCACTGCACCAATCTCCATTGCACGGGCTGTACCGAGACCATGTGAAGCCGCTCCGATTGAAAGCCCCTGTGCTACCGGGCTTTTTATCCCGATAACAGATAATACCTTAGGTCCGAATACGGCACCAAACATCCCGCATATAACCACTGTTACCGCAGTAAGCGATGTGATTCCTCCATAAGATTCCGATATGCCGAGTGCAATAGGTGTTGTCACCGATTTAGGTTCCATTGATACAATAAGAGAGCTGTCAAGACCGAACAGTCTGCCAAGAATAACAACACTTATGACTCCGATTACGCTTCCTACCGAGACGGCAGTAAGAATCGACAATACATTTCCCTTCAGATATTTCATCTGATCGTAAAGAAGCACTCCAAGTGAAACAACAGCAGGGCCAAGCATGAAATTAATAAAAGCGCTTCCTTCCGCATAGGTTTCATAAGGAATATCGAAAACTTTCAGAAATGATATTATGCATATCATGCTTATAATGCACGGATGCAGCAATGAAATTTTACTTTTCTTATAAATATAAGTCCCTAACAGAAAACT
Organism: uncultured Bacteroidales bacterium; assembly: GCA_947074105.1. GTDB lineage: Bacteria > Bacteroidota > Bacteroidia > Bacteroidales > JAUNSR01 > JAUNSR01. Next base: position 41,429 of record CAMTON010000016.1, on the reverse strand, counting down.
CCCCATTGTCAGAGTAAGCATAAACGGGGCATTATTAAACAAATGCTGTGTAATATCCATAACAACCTTTTACCTTAAATACTTAAATGTTCTGATTCTCTATTTCTTTTTTCTTTCTGAGTTTTTCAGCTTTTTCCTGAATAAAAGCTACAATCATTATTATAAGTATTGTTGTACTTATACATATGAAAGTCAGGCTGAACCAGTTTGCAGAGATAATATTCCATGACTTCATAATCCCTATAGAAGCAGGAACGAAAAATATAGTCATGTTCTTGGTAAGAAACTCTGTTACAGCTCTTACATGTTCGGGGTTGACGATTTTCAAGGTGAGTGATACGAATATCAAAACCATTCCTATCACGGACCCCGGAATAATGTTTCCGATAAAATAACTTATACTTTCCCCTATGAAAAGAAATAATAATATTATAAATGAACCTCTTATCATACGATCGATATTTATATTGATTTATTTTATATAGATTAGTTTACCGTCCTCTTCTGTTACATAATTCTCATCTATAAGAAATCTTATAACCTCAATTATGTGATATTCCGGGAACTCAAGTATGTCGGTCAACTCTTCCGTACTCATAAGTTTTTCCTTCAACTGTTCCTTTATTTGTTTTTCTATTTTCCGGAAAAGTGAAGAAGTGAGTTTCTGTTCCTTTCTTGAAAGACAAACATCACATACTCCGCAATCATGATAAGATTTTTCTCCGAAATAGCGGAGCAGTATCCTGTTTCTGCATATATCTTCGCTTGTCACATAGTCTATTATACCGTTAATACGGTTTGTAAACCGTTCTTTACGCTTTTCATATACTTCTTTTCCTATACTTACATAATCGGGATCTTCACGACTCTGTGTAAAGACAATTATAGGAATCTTTTTTTCAGGAATATAATGTATGATTCTCACTTTGCTAAGCATAACAAGTCTTTCATATACCTCCTGTCTGGTAAGTCCCGATCTCTGCATAAGAAGCTCTTCGCGTATATACACATAATCGGCAAAAAGTCCTGTATAGGATCTTAAAAGAACATTTATAAGTTTTGATGTCTTAGCATCAAACTCTTTCAGTTTATAAAATTCCTCTCTGGGCAATGTCACCATAATACGTGAAAGAGATTCCGCATTCTCATCATAAACTATATAATCGGCCTGCTGAAGTATCTTAAGTGCGCTGTGAGTCGGAATAAGAGGATATTTATATGCGCTGCAGAATTTAAAAAGGTCAAAATCAAACACTGAGTCGGTTCCTGCGCCAACAGCGATCTGATAAAAACTGCCAAGTGAATTATAAATCTTTTTTACAAATTCCTTTTCAGGAAATGTGTCTGCTATTCTTTTCAGCAGTTTTACACGGTCGGCGGGTGAATATATTATCACGGCATAGCTTTTTTTCTCATCGCGTCCCGCACGTCCCGCTTCCTGAAAATATTCTTCGGGTGAATTCGGCAGATCCAGATGAACAACTACCCGCACGTCCGGTTTATCAATTCCCATTCCGAAAGCATTGGTGGAAACTATTACTCTTGTCGTATCATTTTTCCACTCTTCCTGTTTCTGCTCTTTTACTTTATGATTAAGTCCCGCATGATAGAAATCCGCTTTAATTCCGTTCATGTTAAGTAATTCTGCTATTTCGGCAGTTTTCTTTCTGCTTCTCACATAAACTATGGCACAACCTTCCACCTTACTCAGAATACGCAGCAGCTCACTGTTTTTATTGTCGTTGTTTCTTACTACATAAGACAGATTATCGCGATTGAAACTTTTTCTGAATACATTCTCTTTTGAAAACGAAAGCTTGCTCTGTATATCTTTTACTACATCCTTTGTCGCTGTGGCAGTAAGTGCAAGAACAGGAGCGTCAGGAAGAAGCGTACGAAGTTCATTAATTTTCAAATAGGAGGGACGGAAATCGTAACCCCACTGAGATATACAGTGAGCTTCGTCCACCACAATGAAGCTTATCTTCATTGCATTAAGTTTGGCAAGAAAAAGATCTGAAGAAAGCCTTTCCGGGGAAACGTAGAGAAGTTTATAATTACCGTAAATGCAATTCTCGAGTGCTACGATAATTTCCTGTCTTGTCATTCCCGAGTATATGGCTGTAGCTTTTATTCCTTTTGCACGGAGATTATCTTTCTGATCTTTCATCAGTGCGATAAGAGGAGTGACCACAATGCATACCCCTTCCATCATTAGTGCCGGCACCTGAAAGGTCAGTGATTTACCACCGCCTGTCGGCATAAGCCCTAAAGTATCCTTTCCTTCAAGAAGAGAGTTGATTATATCAAGCTGGAGAGGTCTGAAGTTGTCATAACCCCAGTATTGTTTTAATATTTCATGTGCTGTAGCCACATTGATAAGGATAGATGATTCGACAGAGGATTAAAACCGGAAATATGATGCAAAATTAAAAAAGATATTCGTCCCTGTTATTCAGAAGGACGAATATCTTTTATTAATAGTTGTATAGAACTGTTACCGTTATAAGTGTTTTCTTCAATCGTATAGCAAATATCAAAAGGATTCAGTTCCTTGATATAATCATTATATTCATACATTCCAAAAGCGATGCCATTCATTATATTTTCAGAATTGCTGTCAACCAGTTCTAGCTTTATATGCTCCTGTTCTCTGCCTACCAGACGACTTGTACCGTAATCATAAACACGGTGGGTACAAAAGATCGGTTTTGGATTTCCCGGACCGAACGGATTAAGCTGTTTAAGTAACCTGAAAAACTTGGGTGTGATATCCTTAAAATCAATGCATATATCTATGTCATGCTGAGGAATTGTCTGCTCCTTAAGAATATTATCGGCAACATATTGTTCGAATCTTTCTATGAAAGCCGGTATATTTTCTTCTTTAAGTGACAGTCCTGCCGCAAATGTGTGCCCTCCAAAGTTTTCTATAATATCTCTGCATGACTCAATCGCTTTATAGACATCAAAACCCTGAATTGATCTCGCTGAACCTGTCGCGTACCCATTTGAAAGAGTAAGTACGACAGCAGGCTTATAATAAAGTTCTGTAAGTCTGGAAGCCACGATTCCGATGACTCCTTTATGCCATGTGGGATGGAAAATAACAACACTTTTTTTATTCTCAAAACCGGGAATGTCTTTTATTATGTTGTTAGCCTCTTCTGTTATCTTTTTGTCAAGCTCCTTTCTTTCCTCATTATAAAGATTAATGCTTTCGCATTTCTTTTTTGCAGAATGTCTGTCGCGGGCAATAAGAAGATCTACTGCTTCTTTACCGCACATCATTCTTCCTGAGGCATTTATTCTTGGTCCTATCTTAAAGACAATATCTGAAATTGATATTTCTCTGCCTTTGAGTCCGCACAGATCTATAATAGACTGCAGTCCAAGACTGGGATTTGCATTGATCTGCTTTAATCCGTAATAAGCCAGTATTCTGTTTTCTCCTGTAATAGGTACTATATCGGATGCAATACTGACGGCTACAAGGTCAAGCATAGGTAAAAGAAGAGAATTTATGTCAAGGTTATTGTTGACGGCAAATCCCTGCATGAACTTAAATCCTACTCCGCAACCTGAAAGGTGGGAATAGGGATATGTAGCATCATTTCTTTTCGGATCAAGAATGGCAACTGCGTCAGGCAGCTCTTCATCAGGCATATGATGATCACATATGATGAAATCTATGCCGTTTTCCTTTGCGAAGGCCACTTTCTCAATTGCTTTAATACCACAGTCAAGAGCAATGACAAGAGTTACGTTTTTGTCAATTGCATATTCAATTCCTTTTGTGGATATTCCGTACCCGTCATCATATCTGTCGGGGATATAATAATCAAGATGATTATAAAAGTTTCTCAGAAATCTGTAAACCAGAGCCACAGCCGTAGTGCCGTCAACGTCATAATCACCATAGATAAGGATATTTTCCTTTCTTCCTATAGCCTGATTAAGACGCATAACCGCTTTATCCATATCTCTCATAAGAAAAGGATCATGAAGATCATTAAGCTGAGGCCGAAAGTATTTTTTTACAGCTTCCGGTGTATTTATACCTCGTTGTATCAAAAGTGTCATTATCGAACGATTGATATTCAATTCTTCCGATAATTTACTACATAATTCTTCTTCTTCCGATGTTAAGGTATGATAATTCCATTTGCTTATCATTTTATGTTATTCTTTTTTCTAATTCCGTAAAGATAAACATTAATCAATAACTAAGACTCAGAAAAAGGTTAATCATCAGATATGAACCTTAAAAAAGGAAATTAATTTTAAATAATGAAGATTTATTTTTTGATTATGTTTCGATATTTCTTTTTTTACCAAATAAAAAAAGGATGACTGAAAACAGCCATCCTTTCCTATAAACTTTTTTGCTTTTCAGCAATCTGATTAAAAATTATTTACTTAGGTTGTCCAACATTTTCTGATTGGCTGTTACCCAAATTTCTACACGGCGGTTTTTAGCTCTGCCTTTCGCTGTTGCGTTAGAAGCTACAGGATCGTTCCAACCTTTACCCATTGCTTTTAGTCTGTTTTTGTTTACCCCTTTAGAGATAAGGTAATTCATAACAGCATTAGCTCTTTCTTTAGATAATTTTACGTTGAACTGTTCCGGGCCTGTGTGGCTGGTATAACCGATAATAGTAGCATCGGTTTCAGGGAAATTGTTAAGGTTCTTAGCAACTCTGGCTAAAACTGCATCAGCTTTCGGAGTTAATTTTGCGGAATTGATTGCAAATAATTCAGTGTCATTCAAACCAAGTTTAATAGCCTGAAGTCCGTTAGAATCCGCAAGTAAATCTACAGAAACAAGAGTGTCACCTCCACCTGTTGCGTAATCGATAACTTCCCAGCCGTTAACCAGCTCTGTCTGCTGCTGTTTCATCTTGTTATTAACCTGCTGAGTAATCTGGTAAGTAACCGGTACTGCCAATTGTGTTCCGATCATTGTATCGGTAACAGTCTGTGTTGCTGGTGCTGTATAAACTGAATCTTTTTTAGAGTGGCAGGAACTGAATAAAAACATACCTAAACCTAATACAACTACCAATCCTGAAAATAACTTTTTCATAAGTTTTTAATTTACTTCAATTTTTAATCTTGTTTATTAGATAAAGCATTAGATGTTTACCTTCTGAGAGTTAAACATAGAGATATTTGATTTGTTCATTTTGCTGTTTCTTTAGGTAAATGAATTTATGACAGGAATTATTGAGTATAATATTATTTTTAACGGTATGACAGAATTGGTTTATCCTAAATACTTATTTAATATATTATTCAGGAAAACTTCCTAAATAATTAATCATATAGCAACATTGTATATTCAATTTATGTTAATATATTGAAGAATTAAAATTAATTCAGAAAAGCGTAAGAAAGATAAAAAATATGAAAGCTATTGTAATCGGAGCTACCGGCGCCACGGGAAAACCTCTCGTTGACGCATTGCTGAAAGATGATACTTATGATTCTGTTGTAATCTTTGTAAGAAAGGAGACTATACTCAGAAATGATAAGTTGACAGAATACGTTACCGACTTTTCCGATATAGAGAAGTTTGCGGACGTAATAAACGGTGATGTGCTGTTTTCTTGTATAGGGACAACATTAAAGAATGCAGGGTCAAAGGATGCACAATGGCAGGTTGATTATGAGATTCCGCTTAAAATGGCAGCAATTGCAAAAAATAACGGTGTACATACATGCGTGCTTGTATCATCTTCAAATGCAGATGCCAACAGCAGCTTTTTTTATGCAAAGATGAAAGGAGCTCTTGAAAATAAGATAAGGGAGCTGCATTTTGACAGGTTTATAATATTCCGGCCCGGTATGCTTGACCGGCCTAACAGCAACAGGCTTGCTGAATGTATGGTAGTTGCCGGATTAAAAATAATGAACAGAATGGGACTGATGAGAAAATATAAACCGCTCCCGACATCTCTTCTTGCCGACAAGATGATAAAATCGGTAAATGCTTTTACTGATGTCGAAGCATCGGTAAATCTCAATGAGATATTTTCTTTTTAGTTAATGAGAGTCTTAATCATATATGACAAAAAAGCGTGAAAACGGAATAATATCCGGTTTCACGCTTTTTTATTTTCTTTGAACCTGTGTTATACAAGGTCTTTAATCTGCTCGATATTTTTTGCTATTTCTTCATCAGAAAGAGAATAGTTTACAAGATCTCCCGCAAGATACTGATCATAAGAAGCCATATCGATAAGTCCGTGTCCTGAAAGACAGAACAGGATAGTTTTCTGTTCTCCCGTTTCTGTGCATTTTTTAGCTTCGCGAATTGCAGCTGCGATAGCATGAGAAGATTCAGGCGCAGGAATGATGCCTTCAGCTTCAGCAAAAAGCACGGCTGCATCGAATGCTTCAAGCTGCTGGATGTCTACTGCCTCCATAAGATTGTCCTTCAACAGCTGAGAAACGATCACTCCAGCACCGTGATAACGCAGACCTCCTGCGTGAATATTTGCCGGAGCAAAATTGTGTCCAAGAGTAAACATAGGAAGAAGCGGAGTATAACCTGCTTCATCACCGAAGTCATAATGGAACTGACCGCGTGTAAGTTTCGGACATGATGCCGGCTCTGCTGCAATAAAGCGTGTATTCCTTTCTCCCGTGAAGTTATGTCGCATAAAAGGGAATGAGATACCTCCGAAGTTCGAGCCGCCGCCGAAGCATCCGATTACGATATCCGGATATTCACCAGCCATTTCCATCTGCATTTCAGCTTCCTGACCGATTACGGTCTGATGAAGTGTCACATGATTAAGAACGGATCCAAGAGTATATTTACAGTTTTCTGTCGACATTGCAAGCTCAACGGCTTCTGAAATAGCAGTTCCAAGTGAACCCATATAATTAGGATGTTCGGTCAGAATTTTTCTTCCCGCTTTTGTTGACATAGAAGGTGAGGCGATGACCTGTGCTCCGTAAGTCTGCATAATAGAACGGCGGTAAGGTTTCTGCTGATAGCTGATCTTAACCATATAAACGGCAAGATCAAGTCCGAATGCTTTAGCCGCGTATGAAAGCGCTGCTCCCCACTGTCCTGCACCTGTTTCAGTTGTAATGTTGGTTACACCTTCATTCTTACAGTAATATGCCTGTGCAAGAGCCGAATTAAGCTTATGAGAACCAACAGGACTCACACTTTCATTTTTAAAATATATATGAGCAGGAGTTCCAAGTGCCTTTTCAAGACCGTATGCTCTTACAAGCGGAGTAGAACGGTAGCTTTTATACATTTCTCTTACTTCTTCAGGTATTTCAACCCATACATTTTCCTGATCCAGTTCCTGATCTGCAAGTTGTTTTGCGAAAAGAGGATAAAGATCGGTCGGTTTTAAAGGTTCTTTTGTACCGGGATTAAGTGGCGGCATAGGTTTGGTTTTCATGTCTGCCACTACGTTATACCAATGTGTCGGGATTTTATCTTCAGGTAATAGATATCTCTTTTGTTTCATATTAATTAAGTATTATTTGTTAATATGCGCAAAAATAACAATTTTGAATAATATGCAAACGAAATGTGATAATATGAATTAATTTATCTTTGTTTTATTACATTATATCTTTGTTTTAAGTACGAATATCTTTCAAAAAGCCAAATCTGTTCTGTTTTAAGATTGAAAATATAATTCTAAATAAAAATATTAATTTTTTACATTCCGTCGGTTTTAAAAAAGTTGTACAGTTATCATATTAACACTGCCCGATGACAATATTGCCACTGCACGGTTGCAACATTGTCATCGGGCGGTTTTTTTATTATTTACAGGCAATGCTGTTCTTTTATATAATTTAAATATAAATAAGTTAATAGATGAATTTATGATTATATTTGCGCCATAAATTTATTTATATGAAAACTTACAGACTACTTATTGTTTTACTGGCACTGTTTCTATCGCTTGAAGCGAGTTCTCAGCGATGGAAAGAAGCCGGCTATCATGAATTCCGTTTATCGGCAGGACAGGTAAACCCGATAGAAGTTTTTGACCGTGACTGTATTTATTATTCCGGCCTGTATGATGGTACTGATTACCTGGGTGATAAATGGGGAACACCGTCTATTAATCTTACTTACACTTATCAGGCAAAAAGATGGCTTGCTTTCGGAGGAGGTATCTCATATGCAGGTATGTGGCAGAAAAGTCATGATTATTATACTGATGCGGTTATTTCGCAGCGAAGATGGCATCTTTTTTCGGTGATGGCGAAAGTGAGATTCGACTGGTTCAGACTTAACGGAGTTAAACTTTATTCTTCGCTGGGTGCAGGCATCGGTTATGATCTTGAAACAGAGGATTATAAAACCAGGAAATTTGACAACTGGAAGTATAAGTCGGTGATAGGCTCCTTAGACGTAGTTGCTGTCGGCATGTCGATAGGAGGCAGAGTATTCTTTTTCGGAGAAGCCGGAGTAAGCACCGAAGGTGTTCTGAAGGCAGGGATCGGTTATCGTTTCGGAGCAAAAAAATAACTTTTTAAATTAAGTCAAAATGAAAAAATCTAGATATATAATTTCAGGGATTTTAATCCTGTTATTGAATTCTTGTATAGTGGAACGATATGAAGCTCCACGAAAAACTACACCGGGATATCATCTGTTCTTAAGTGCAAACTCCTGTTTATTCAAATATGTAAATATGTATAACACCTGTGAGAATATAGATAAATGGATTGACGCTCAGACTAATCAGGAAAAATATGAAATAGAAGATACTTATTTCCCGAGGCTTAAAGTCAGAGAATATGGCGATACTATAGAGGTAGCTGATTATTATGTACTGAATCAGGAAAAGGGCATATTTGATAAAAGCTGGAGGGTATTCGAATCACGAACTGACAACTATTATTATTATGATATCAGGGTAAAGGATGAAGATCTTTCAATTGTTTATAATAATGATTCTACGGCTTTTTCCACTGAGCTGATTTTAAAGCTGAAAAGGGAGTTGACAGAAAGTCCGGAGGACTCGACTGTTGCCTTCTATAGATTTACCGAGCTTACAGGCCATGGAATTCTGAAAGAGAATGATTACGATATGATGTTTAATATAGATATAAAGGAACCGTTGATGTTTGATTTAAGTTATGACAATACTGTTTTAAGAAGACAAAGCTTTTTGTTTATGTCAGGAGAGATAGATGTTAAATCATTTTATTTCAACTTTCCCAATGAAGGAGATTCTGTTTCTGTTATTTTTCTTTCCGATTATGAAGAAGAAATAACATATAAGATCTTTAATGATAAATATGGTCAGGTTTATAATTCATTAATACCTTTCTGAGAAATATATTAAAACGGAAAAACCATTATAAGGTTCTCCTTTCTTACTGATGCACTGTTGTTAGTTTTATTTGCTACGGCAAAGTAAAATATGTTGTGGATTATATTGTTTATCGGTGTAAATACCGGAGACGGGATTGAAGAGATGTGTAATGGTAAAATTGATTATTGTTTCTAAAGAAATTAACTATAAAAAAACAGCATCAATACGGGAATGTGTATTGATGCTGTTTTTTTGCTATAGTTATATTTATAATTCGGTAGCGTATAAATCGGCAAGAGATATTCTGAATTCTTTTTCAGCTTCTATTTTCTGAGTTATAAGCTCATAGTAAAGTTGTGTTTCCATTATATAATCAAGCAGACTTATCTGACCGGCGTTAAGAGCTTTCATAAGAAGAGCCGCATTATCGACCTGTGTCAGTCCCGTAGTATAATCTGATGCAATTTCTCCCAGCGAACGTGTTCTTGTATATACGTTGAATATATAATTGTAAAATTGCAGTTTGGCGTCATATTCTGCCGATTCGGCAGCTCTGACTGCTGCTTTGGCCTGTTTGATCTTATTTTTATTCGACCAAAGCGGTACTGAGACACCAAGAGTTATACCCTGAAACTTTTCGCCTACTATGTCCTCCGACATATAACCTGCAGTTATGGTTGGTGCCCATAGTGATTTGTTATATTTCACTTCTTCTTTTGTAAGTTCAAGGTTGGCACGTACATATTCAAGAACCGGACTTGTAGCCTGAGCTGTCATATACCATGTATCAAAGTCCTGAGGAAGCATGACAGGATCGAAAGATGTAGCAGTTATCTCAACAGGGACTCCTCCGTTAAGAGTCTTAAGGGTGTTGCTTACAATTTCCCTTTCAGTATCGATACGTTTTACATCGTTTCTGATCTTTATAATCTCCATCTTTGCCTTGTTAAGGTCAAGGACATTGGTTTCACCAAGATCAAAACCTTTCTGATAAGCTTCTACAATCTTATCGGCATAGCCATATCTTATGTTCAGTTCATCAAGAAGAGAATTATAAGAGATAAGTTCTATTATAAGTTTCTGTGCTTCAAGAAGAAGTTCGATCCTGCCACGACGATATTCAACTTCGGCAAGCATATTCTGCTGTCTGGCTACATCACTTCTGTAGCCAAGAAGAGTAGGGAAGTCAAAGCTCTGTGTAACGCTGAAATCTTTTCTTTTTCCTATATCGGAAGGACTGCCCCAAAGATAATTGAAGCCTACCTCCGGATCGGCAAGGTTAAGGCCGGATTTATTATCGAGTATTGTAGCGTCGGTTTCCAGTTTAAGAGCCTTAAGTGTTGTATTGTTTGTTTCAATCTCACTTAGCGCGTTGCGTATCTGTTCTTCTGAGTTTTGCTGAGCGAATAATAGCGTTCCGCTGAAAAACAGACTTAATGCAAGGATTATATTCTTTCTCATATCTATAATCTTAGAATTTACAAATGTAAACATGTGACTTACAAAAATAAATTACAGTTGTGTTTACGTAATGATTTTATATAGAGGCATGGTTTCCCACGCCTCAAAACGCATGTTTATATAATATTGATATATGGCATGCCATGTTTCATCTTAATATTTTACAAACAAACAGGATCATAATGTGTTTACCTGCTTCTTTCTGCTTATAAGGATATACATGATAGGTACAATGAAGCCGTTAAGCAGCGTAGAGCTTAATAAACCGCCAAGCATTACTTTTGCCATAGGACTCTGAATCTCGTTGCCCGGAAGATCGCCTCCTACGGCAAGGGGAATAAGAGCAAGAGCAGAAGTCAGAGCTGTCATGATTATAGGATTCAGACGGTCAAGAGAACCTGCTATTACGCTTTCTTTTACCGACATACCTTCTTTTATCAGTTCATTGTACCTGTCTATAAGAAGCATCCCGTTTCTTGTAGCAATACCGAAAAGAGAGATGAATCCGATGATTGCCGGAATACTTATGATGCCGTCGGTGAAGAAGAGTGTAAATATTCCTCCGATAAGAGCAAGCGGAAGATTTATAAGGATAACGGCAGACTGAGTCATGCTTTTGAACTGTCCGAACAGAAGAAGGAAAATTACAAGTATCGAACCGAGTGACGTGATTGTAAGAATCCTTGAAGCTGCCTGTTCGCTTTCAAACTGACCTCCGTATTCTATATGATACCCTTCCGGAAGAGAGATATTGCTGTCTATGGTTTTCTGAATATCGTTTACCACGCTTCTAAGATCACGGTCTGCTACGTTTGCCGAAATAACGATTTTTCTGCTTACGTTCTCTCGGCTTATAGTGTTAGGACCTGCGGAAGAAGTTATGTTTGCGATATATTCGAATGGTATTTTGCGTCCGTTTGCATCAACAGTTATGCTTTTTATTTTCTCAATACCATTGCGGAAATCGTCATCTGCTTTTACTGTAAGATCGAAGCTTCGATTCTCTTCATAAACCTGAGAAACCACTTCACCTGCAAGTAATACATTGACATATTCTGCAAACTGAGCCGGCGTTACTCCGTATTTTGCCATAATTTCGCGTCTCGGTTCAATTTTGATCTGAGGACGGTCAACCTGCTGTTCTACGTTAAGATCAGCTACTCCTTTCACATTGTCAATCTCATTTTTAATCTGATTGGCAAGAGAATACAGTTTATTAAGATCGGGACCGAATAGTTTGATCGCTATGTTTGCTTTTGTTCCTGAAAGCATAGCGTCGATGCGATGGGAGATAGGTTGTCCTATCTCAATATTTACACCGTTAAGCTGTTCCATCTTTTCGCGTATCTCTTTGGTAACTTCGCTTCTTGAGCGTTTCTTAAGAGTGAAAGGGGCTTCGATTTCAGAGGTGTTTACACCAAGTGCATGTTCGTCAAGTTCGGCACGACCTGTCTTTCTTGCCACAGTATTTATTTCAGGTACGGAAAGAAGTATTACTTCTGCACGACGTCCTATTGAGTCAGATTCCTCAAGAGAAATCCCCGGCATCGTATTCACATTAATTGTAAATGAGCCTTCATTAAATGAAGGAAGGAAACTGCGGCCAAGAGTAAAGAAAGCTCCTATGGCAAGAATAAGTATCACGGCAGTAGCTCCGAGAACAATCTTTTTCTTTTTCAGAGCCCATGCAAGAGCTGTTTCGTACCATCCTTTTATCTTTTTTGCGACAATAGGTTCTCTTAATGCCGCTATGCTTTTTTCTTTACCAAGAAGGTAGCTGCAAAGTACTGGTGTAAGTGTAAGTGCAACGCCTGTAGATGCGAAAAGCGCAACGATGAAAGCTATACCAAGCGGCATAAGCATTCTTCCTTCCATTCCGCTAAGGAAGAAAAGGGGAACGAAACTCGCAACAATGATGAATGTTGAGTTAAGGATCGGAAGACGTACTTCTTTAGAGGCTTCGAAAACTACCGTTCTTATGCTTTCTTTTTCTTCTTTAGGCCTGGCGAAGTTTTCTCTTAGTCTTTTATATACATTTTCTACGTCAACAATTGCATCATCTACCAGCGATCCGATGGCGATTGCCATACCTCCGATACTCATAGTGTTGATTGTCATACCCATTATTCTTAATACAAGAATTGAGACAAGCAGAGAGATCGGGATAGTGATAAGAGAAATAACCGTCGTACGGATATTCATAAGGAAAAGGAACAGAATTATCACGACGAAGAAGCCTCCTTCGAAAAGAGATTTCTGAATGTTGCTTATCGAGCTTTCGATGAATCTTGACTGACGGAATATGTCTGTGTCGATGACAATGTCGGAAGGAAGTGATTTCTTAAGATCCTGAACTGAAAGGTCAAGCTTTTCTGTAAGTTCAAGAGTGCTTGTATTCGGCTGCTTTGTAACTGTGATAAGTACGGCCGGATTTGCTCTGTTTGACGCAAGTCCCATTCTCGGAGTCTTATCACCGATTTTTACTGTTGCCACATTTTCAAGCAAAACAGGCATATCGTTTTCGTTTTTGACGACAACTTTTCCAAGCTGATCTATATCATTTGTGGAAAGAAGACCTCTTACGATATATTCGTTACCGTATTCGTAAAGTACACCTCCTGAAACATTCTGATTCATTGAGTTTGTCGCTTCCATGATTTCAGTAAGCGAAACATTGTAGCGGCGCATACGATCGGGATTTACCAGAATCTGGTATTCTTTGATATCGCCTCCAAGCACTGTGACCTGAGCAACTCCGCCTGTGGAAAGAAGACGCGGACGTATAGTCCAGTCTGCTATTGTTCTAAGATCCATAAGAGAGGTTTCTTCCGATGTAAGACCGATAATCATCATTTCTCCAAGAATTGAAGATTGAGGGCCGAGAGTCGGTTTGCCTACATTTGAGGGCATTTCATCTCCGATCTGAGTAAGTTTTTCCGAAACGATCTGACGTGCTCTGTAGATATCTGTTCCCCAGTCGAACTCAACCCAAACGACAGAAAAACCTGTTGTGGATGATGAGCGTACTCGTCTTACTCCTGTAGCTCCGTTTACGGATGTTTCTATCGGGAATGTTACGATTCTTTCTACTTCCTCCGGCGCCATACCTTTGGCTTCAGTCATAACTACGACAGTAGGAGCATTAAGATCGGGAAAGACATCAACTTCCATTGTCATTGCCGTATATGTTCCGGCAATAAGCAGCAGAAGAGCTCCCACAAGAACGACAAGTCGGTTGTTCAGTGAGAATTTTATTATTTTATTTAGCATAATTACTTACGGATTAATAGTTACGGATAAATGATTAATGTTCGTGGCCGTGAGGGATTGCAGAAGAATTTCCTGCAAGTTTAACCTGATAAGCACCGTTTGTCACAACAAGTTCTCCCGGAGTCAGTCCTGAAAGAATCTGTACTTCCTTACCGTTGTTATGGCCTGTCTTTACTTCTTTCTTTACATATCCTTCAGCGTCAGCTTTAATGAATACGAAGAAAGAGCCCTGCTCTTCGATAAGTGCAGTTACAGGAACAGAAATCACATTGCCAAGTGTTGAGGAAAGAAGGTAAACTTCGGTAAATGCACCCGGAACAAGAGTTCCGTTGTTGTCGAATTCGAAGATTACGGGAATGTAAAAAGAGTTATCCGTAGATGATTTTCCGTAAGAAATCAGTTTGCCGTTAAGTTCCGACAATTTATATGTTTCGTTTTCGTAAGAAGGTCTGAAATTTGCGCTTGAGATACCGGCAAGTTCAGAATAATGTTTTTCAGAAACTTCTGCTCTCAGTCTTAAACGTTTGTTCTGTGAAACGACGGCAAGCGGTTGTCCTACCGACACATATTCCCCATCCTGCACAAAAGTAGTTTTTATAAAACCTGAGATCGGAGCGTTTACTGCTGTCTGAGAACCCTGTCTGCTTTTTGCAAGAGCATCATAAGAAGTTTTCGCAGTGATATATCTTTCATAACTCTGATCGAATTCTTTCTGAGAGATTATTCTGTCTTCAACAAGTTCTTTATTTCTGTTGTATTCTTTTGACGCTACTTCATAAGCCGCTTTTGCCTTAATGAAAGGATCTCCTTCAAGAATGTTGTTGCTTGAGATACGAAGAATAGTTTCTCCAGATTTTACATTATTTCCTTCATTGAACACGGCAGTGTTGAAGTTCACGACACCCGATGTCGTTGCGACAACAGTCTTTTCATCACCCTGAGCGGCAAGAATCTGTCCGGATGTCTTAATAACTTTATTGAAATTGGCAGGTTTTAATTGAGTAGTTTTTATTCCAAGATTTTTCGCTTTTTCAGGAGAAATGATTATTTCATCATCTGAATGACTGTCGCCTCCCGAACAGGAACTTCCTTCTTTATGGTTATGGCCGGCATGGTCATTCGCATGATTATGATTTTCTTTATCAGTGTGATTATGGGATTCATGCCCTTCGTGATCATGTGCATGATCGTGTTCATGATCATGATCTCCGCTGCATCCTTCTTCAGTGTGGTTATGTCCGGTATGATCATCATGTATATGATCAGCTTCTTCAGCATGATTATGTTCTGGACCGTCGGCATGATTATGTGCTGCTTCATTTGCATGGTTATGACCTTTATGATCATCGAGAATCTCTGTTTCGTGATTTCCCGAGCAGGGCACTCCGTTATGACTGTGAGATACTGAAAGCTCAGCTTTTACGGATTTAACTGTCTTTTCGTTATCTTTTTCTGAAGATTTACAGCCTGTAAGATATACTGCCGATGCAAGGATAGCAGATATGAATAATATATTACGTTTCATGATGGTAATTCAATAATATGTGTACGAAATATGGTTTCGAAGGATTTCGAAACAACAGATAATTGTTTTATTTCGGCTTTGAAACTATTTACGACCGTTCTGCTTTATCTATGAAAAAATGGGTATATACCTCATTTCGAAAGCAGTGTTCAGCAGTATGGTTCATTTCCGGAATGTTGATTAGTTATATAACTCATTTCCGAAATAACAGTAAACAACTGTGTCAAACCTGAAATAAATGATATTGATTGAATTACGCTACAGGAGGGGCGCGAAGAGAAAGTCCGCTGTGATAGTCGGACGATTTATAAAAGGAGTTAAGCTCAGGAAAAGCCGCTTCCTTTATTTCCGGATAATTATTGAAAAGAAGATAACTTACCAGTATATCACATATTGGTATAAAGTAATCTGTTGAGATATTGTTATCTTCCTGATTATTATTGCTTTTTACAATGTAAACATTGTTAAGAGTACATCCTTTAGAACATTCCTGTTCCTCTTCAGGAGTATGATGATTCTGATGATCTAAAGAAGAACATTCCGAGTCACATAATTCCGTAACCATACATATCTTATCTCCGTGATGGTGATGAGGTATTATATTATGTAGTACGACTGTCAGTGTCGCAACTAATAAAAATAATATGGTTAGTTTCTTCTTCAATTTTTAATTGAGTTAAGTGTTTTGCAAAAATAGGATAAACAGATTATAATAACTATTATAAAGACTCTTATTTAATATTTTAATGATAAAATTAAGATTTTTATTATTATAAATTTTTCATTTCAGACAATTGAAATGATTAGTCCGGTCATTCGGGATACTCTAAAAGTATAGATATCCTGCATTAATAACTATAATCTTTATTTTATTTTGTAAAGATAGCTGATCTTTAATGCAACCGGGTTGCAATGTTTCCGTATTTATACATATATCAATATATAAAGAATAAAGGCATCCGGAATTTTTATCCGCATGCCTTTAGTTATTTACAGTGTTATTTTTATGTTAAAACAATAATCAAACTTCTTCCTGAGCCGACTCTTCTTCGGCAGAAACATATTTATAATAACCAAGTTCTTCCGGAGCGAAATCAGCAATAAAAGAATAATGTTTATTCACTTCAGATTCAGTATGATTAAGATAAACAATCAAAGATTTTTTGAATAATTCTTCATTGTTGTTCGCATCATTTAAAAGCAGATAACACATAATGATTGTTGATGCCATTTCAACCAGACGGCGTGCATGGAAATCAATATATTCAGTATCTTTTTTATCTGTCACCATATTTACCGCTTTTTCATAATACTCAGTCAGCTTGGCAAGTTTTTCTTTATAAAACTCTAGCTCAGGTTTAACAGGCTGTTCAAGATAAGTTTTCATCTGCCCAAGATAAGTCCCTGTTGTTACGTGGCGTATTGCTGCGATTACCTGAAGCTGAGTAGTACCTTCATAAATAGAAGTGATACGCGCATCACGATATATTCTTTCACATGCATAATCCTTCATAAAACCTGAACCGCCGTGAATCTGAATTGAATCATATGCATTCTGATTGGCATATTCCGAAGCCATCGCTTTTCCGATAGGAGTAAAGGCATCAGCCAGTTTACTATATTTTTTAAGCTCTGTTCTTTCCTCCGGAGTAAGTTTTCTGTCTCTCTGAACATCTTCAATAGCTTTGTACACATCCACAAATCTTGCTGTTTCATAAAGAAGGGCACGGGAAGCATCAAGTTTTGATTTCATAACAGATAAAATCTCCTGAACTGCAGGGAAGTTTATAATAGCTTTTCCAAACTGTGCTCTGTCTTTGGCATAAGCAAGCGCTTCATTATATGCAGCCTGAGATAGTCCGACTCCCTGAGCACATATTCCCAGACGGGCACCGTTCATAAGAGCCATTACGTATTTTATAAGACCAAGCTTACGGTCTCCGCAAAGTTCCGCTTTGGCATTTTTATAAACAAGTTCACATGTCGGAGAACCTTTTATACCCATTTTATTTTCGATACGACGTACTGTTACACCGCCACTACTTTTATCATATACAAACATTGACAAACCGCGACCGTCTTTAGTCCCTTCTTCCGAACGGGCAAGAACAAGATGTATATCCGAATCACCATTAGTAATGAAACGTTTTACGCCGTTAAGCAGCCAGCATCCGTCAGCCTCGCTATATGTAGCCTTAAGCATTACCGACTGAAGGTCGGAACCAGCATCCGGTTCTGTTAGGTCCATCGACATTGTTTCACCGTTACAAACTCTCGGAAGGTATTTCTTTCTTTGTTCTTCATTCCCGAATTCATACAAAGTCTCAGCACAATCCTGCAATCCCCATAGGTTTTCAAAACCTGCATCAGCTCGTGAAACGATATCGGCAGCCATGATATAAGGTACGATAGGGAAGTTAAGACCTCCGTAACGGCGAGGCATCGCCATACCCATTAGTCCTGCTTTTCTTGTCGCATCAAGGTTTTCCGCAGTACCAGACGCATATTTTACTCGTCCGTCAATAGCCTGAGGGCCTTCATGATCAACATCTTCAGCATTAGGACCGATAATATCCCCGCATATTTCTCCTACAATTTCAAGTACTTTGTCATAATTGTCCATCGCATCTTCAAAATCATAAGGAGCATAATCGAAATTATCTTTATCTGTAAAATCACGCTCTTTAAGCTCCACAATTCTTTTCATTAGCGGATGGTTGAGATGATATCTCAATTCCGGAGTATCTGTATAAAAATTAGCCATCTTACTTAGAATTTTTTTTGTAATACTTAATTAATTTAGGCAGAACTTCTTCGATAGTTCCGGTAATCACTATATCTGCAATATTGTTTATAGGAGCATTCGGATCATTATTGATCGCTATTATCATAGAACTTTCCTGCATACCGGCTATATGCTGTATCTGTCCTGATATACCGCAGGCAATATAAAGTTTCGGACGTACCGTTACCCCTGTCTGACCGATCTGTCTTTCTTTTTCGCAGAATCCTGCATCCACTGCTGCACGTGAGGCACCTACTTCCGCGTTTATTGCTTCAGCAAATTTGTGAAGCAGATCGAATCCGTCTTTTGATCCTACACCATAACCACCGGCTATAATTATAGGAGAGGATTTAATATTGATTTTTGATTTTTCAATATGTCGTTCTATGATATCAACTACGAAATCTGTATCGCCAACATATTTAGAAGCATCAAGTTTTATAGTTTCACCTTTATAATTTTCATTCTGTATCTCCTTTTTCATTACGCCTTCACGTACTGTTGCCATCTGAGGGCGGCAGTCCGGATTTACAATAGTTGCAACGATATTGCCACCAAAAGCCGGACGGATCTGATAAAGAAGATTTTCATATTTTTTATTCGCTTTATTATCCGAATGTTCTCCTATTTCAAGAGCAGTACAGTCGGCTGTCAGACCGCTGTGAAGAGCAGAAGAAACACGTGGGCCCAGATCCCTGCCTATGCATGTAGCACCCATAAGGCAAATCTGAGGTTTTATCTCTTTAAAAAGATTTATAAGAATTGAAGAATGAGGAAGAGTGGAATATACCGCCAGTCTTTTATCTTCAAGAATATAAAGTCTGTCAACCCCATAAGGGAAAATGACAGAGCCGATATTTTCAATTTTATCTCCTATTGCCAATGCCTCAAGCTGGCATCCTAGCTGGTTTGCTAAAGAACGTCCTTTGGTCAGAAGTTCAAGAGAAACATCTGCAACAACACCGTCTTCTATTTCGCAATATACAATTAGATTATTCATGTTTATCCTATGGTATGATTTGTGATTAATTCTACAATCAGTTCTTCTATTTCATCATCAGAAGCTCCGAGTCTTTTACTTTCTTTCGCATGGAAAACAATATTTTCGATTTTCTTCACCTTCGTAGGAGAACCGGAAAGCCCGCACTCTTCAAGATTAGCATCGACATCTTTTGTGCTCCATTCATTCAGAATCAATTCAGGACGACTACTATATATATTAGTATAGTCTTCATCCAGATTTATCTGTTCACTTACTGTTTTGGCATGTTTGAATTTAAGAAGAAGTTTCGCATTTCTCGGACGACATTCTTTTGCGGTTCCGTTTACGGTGATCAGAGCCGGTAATTTTGCTTTTACCGTTTCTACACCCTTTTCTATTCTTCTTTTAATTGTGATGGATTCACTGTTTACTCCGATCAATTCTTCCGCATAAGTGATTTGCGGAATGCCAAGTTTCTCTGCAACCTGAGGTCCAACCTGTGCTGTATCACCGTCAATAGCCTGACGGCCGGAAATAATAATATCATAATTCCCGATTTTCTTTATAGCGCAGGAGAGAGCATAAGATGTAGCCAAAGTATCAGCACCGGCAAAAGCGCGGTCGGTCAAAAGGTATCCGCCGTCTGCACCTCTGAAAAGCCCTTCTCTTATTATATCAGCCGCTCTGGGAGGTCCCATAGTAAGTAACTGGATTGTTGTTCCCGGATTTTCTTCTTTTATCTGCAGTGCCAGTTCAAGGGCATTAAGATCTTCGGGATTAAAAATTGCGGGAAGTGCGGCTCTGTTCACAGTTCCGTCTGCTTTCATTGCATCTTTCCCTACATTACGTGTATCTGGTACCTGTTTGGCAAGTACGATGATTTTTAAACTCATGATAAAAAGTTTTTTCAGTTGATTTTGTAAAACTCCGGTATTTAAATTAAGCTATAATGATGATATTATTCCAGATTTTTCATCTTCACCATTGCGGTTCCAAATTATAGTTTTGTTTTTAGATAAACAACTTTATTCAATTAAAACTAAATTTTTAATAATTATTAATATTAAACATTATTTAGAAAAAGATATTTAAGATAATATAAAACGCGAAAAACAAATAAAACCTTGTTATGGAAATCTATTTCATTATATTTGCCGAAATGAAAGCGTCAGGTGTAACTGACTGGACATTTGACACATTTATGTGATTTTTAAATAAAAAATTAATTATGAAGACACTTTTACTTGACAACTATGATTCGTTTACATATAATGTTGTTCAATTGCTAAATAAATTAGGATATAATGATATCGATGTCATAAGAAACGATAAGATCACAGTTGAGGAAGCTGACAAATATGACAGAATTATTCTTTCTCCCGGCCCGGGAATACCTTCGGAAGCGGGAATACTGCTTCCTCTTATTAAAGCATACTATAAAACGAAACCTATTTTAGGAATATGTCTGGGACATCAGGCAATAGGAGAGGCCTTTGGCGGTTCTCTTACTAATCTTTCTGAAGTTTATCATGGTATATCTTCCGAAATCAGACTTCTTGATAAAGATGTAATCTTTAAAGGTCTTCCTGATAGTATAGAAGTAGGACGTTATCATTCTTGGGTAGTCGATGCTGACGGATTTCCCGCTGAACTTAAAACAACGGCTGTTTCTGAAGAAGGTCTTATAATGGGTCTTGCTCATAAAGAATATCCTGTATTCGGAGTTCAGTTCCATCCTGAATCAATTCTTACACCGGAAGGAGAAACAATGCTCCGTAACTTTATGGAATATAATAAGTAAAGCAACTTTTTGCTTAAAATAATATCTCAACACATTAAGATCACCTTTTATGAAAAGTAAAGCAATTATCCTGACCATGCTTTCCTGCGCGGCAATAGCTTCCGCTCAGGTGACAAAATCAGATTATCTCCGAGGAGATACCATCTGGAACAATAACAAACTTATTATCGGAGGCCGAATATCTCCAAAGTGGAATGAAGACAATAAATCATTCTCTTACAAGACTAACACAAAAGACGGAGAGGTAAAGTATGTTGTTAATGCCGAAACCGGAACAAAAGAAATCTGTACGATTCCTGATGAAAAAAAGGAAAATAAACCATGGGAAAATCCCTCGGAATTTGTTTCTCCTGACGGTAACTGGAAAGCCTATATAAAGGATTACAATATTTATCTGTATGATAATAACGAAAAGAAAGAATATGCTTTAAGTTATGGCGGAACAAGTCAGAACTATATAAAATCTATTCTGTGGTCTCCGGATTCTAAATATATCGCAGCTCTTCAGGTCTATGAAGCAGCGGTGCGTCAGATCCCTCTTATCAAATCTTCTCCGGATGAACAGCGTCAGCCGACAATTCACTGGCGCAATTATGCAAAACCTGGTGATGCTCTTGATATAAAACTTCCTGTTGTTTTTGAAGTTGCAGAGAAAAAGCAGATTCCTCTTGATACGGATAAATACAGAAATCAGTTTGATCTTTATCTTACAGGATGGAGAGAGGATAGCCGTGAATTCACTTTTGAATACAATCAGCGCGGACATCAGAACTTCAAAGTTTCTGCCGTATCTCCTTCAAAATCAAAAGTAAGAGACATAATTGATGAAAACAGTGATACTTTCATTCAATATTACAGCAACTATCGCTGCGATGTTAATGACGGAAAACAGATCATCTGGTCGTCTCAGCGCAGCGGATGGAGACATCTTTATATGATTGACGGTGAAACCGGTAAAGTCCTTAATCCGATTACAAAAGGGAACTGGGTAGTACGCGGAGTGGAATATGTAGATCAGGAAAATAAAGAGATCATTTTCAGAGCGAGCGGAATAAATCCTGAAGAAGATCCTTATAATGTACATTACTACCGTATTAAGTTCAACGGAAAAGATATGACTGAACTTACTCCGGGAAATGCAAATCATCAGGCATTCTTCAATGCTGATTATACAATGTTTGTAGATCAGTATTCCCGTCCTGATATGCCTTACGCATCTATTTTGCGTGATGCGAAGACTGGTAAAGAGATTATGTCGCTTGAATCTTCCGATATTTCAGCTCTTACATCTTTAGGTTATACAATGCCTGAAGTTTTCTCTGCTAAAGGTCGTGACGGTAAGACTGATATCTGGGGCACGATTCACAGACCGATGAATTTTGATCCGAATAAGAAATATCCGGTAATCGAATATATCTATGCAGGTCCTCATGATTCTCATGTTCCTAAAGAGTTTTATGCTGTAAACAATAATACTTCCGCTCTTTGCGAACTTGGATTCATCGTTGTAAGCATCGATGGTATGGGTACTGCAAACCGTTCTAAAGAGTTCCATGATGTTTGCTGGAAAAATCTTAAAGACGCAGGTTTCCCTGACAGAATAGAATGGATGAAACATGCTGCTGAGAAATATCCTTATATGGATCTTGAAAGAGTAGGTATCTATGGTTTTTCAGCAGGTGGACAAAATGCACTTTCCGCTCTTATCTGGCATAATGACTTCTATAAAGCAGCTGTTTCGCTATGTGGTTGTCATGACAACAGAATGGACAAGATCTGGTGGAACGAACAGTGGATGGGTTACCCTATTGATGAGTCTTACAGTGAATCGTCGAATGTAGATAACGCATGGAGAATGAAAGGAAAACTGCTTATCGTTGCAGGTGAATTTGATGAAAATGTCGATCCTGCTTCATCTCTGCAGGTTGTAGATGCTCTGATGAAAGCAAACAAAAACTTCGAACAGCTGTACCTGCCTAATCGCGGCCATGGCCTTGGCGGCAAATTCGAAAGACGCAGAATCGCAGATTTTATGGTGAAAAATCTTATGGGTCAGGATGCTCCTGAATGGGATTAATAACACTTATATAATTAAAAATGAGGCATGTCGGGAATTATCTCTGACATGCCTCATTTTTTTGAGCCTTTAGAGGTCCTACACTAGCTGATGTCATGGTTGAATACCGTATTCACCAAAGAAATTATCGATACTCAATGCGATAGGACCTCCTTGTAATGGCCCTGAAAATATATTAATGATGTATAGCTTTTAAATGAAATTTATTTTTGTGTTAAACCTCTTAGTTTTATTCTCTTTACAAATATCCGGTTGTTTTTATATTCTGAATTTAAATAGTTAGAAAAAATAAATAAATGAAATATATGAAGGTAGATAATATTGCTTTATGTAATTATAACATTATCAGTGGTTTATTGTTTTGATTTCTCTCCTGATTAATTATATTTCAGTGCCTGTAATATGATTCAAACTATATCTCATGATAATTAAGAAAAATTCTATAATAATTTTTCTCAAATGAATTTTAAAGTACTTGATTTAACTTGTATTATCTTTATAGAAAATAATGATCGGCTATTTCTGTGATGAGGTATTTGGTTTTTCTTGTAAAAGATATGCCTGCATTTTCTTAGGAGTGGGTGATTATCCTGCCGTACCCTGTATTTACTATAATGATCAGGCATTAAGCATATAAGACATATTTCAATAATAAAACAATTATATTAGCATTAAATCAAACTATTTGTATGAGAATTTTAAAAACGGCAATTCTGATTTTATCTCTAATGTCTCCTTCCTTTAAAGTAGAATCACAGAAACTTGAGTTTGTTTCAAATCAACCCATAGGTGAGGGCAAAGGAATATATCCCGGCAGAGTAACCTGGACAAGAGATCCTGATGTCTGTAAATGGACTGGTAATAATGGTCGTTGGTGGGAAAATGGAAATATAGATCAGGAAATTCTTAACGAGATGTATTCTAGATCTTTATGTTCATTAACAGGAAGCAAAAAACCATCGGCTGCATGGGATAAATTGTTTACTTATTATAACAAAACCAACAAGCGTGGAAAGCGTGGATATGAAAAAGGAGAAACCATAGCCATTAAAGTGAATCTTAATAATACTTTTACAACAGATGATACAGATAATGATATCGATCAGTCACCACAGGACACATATGCAATTGTCAGACAACTGACCAAATATGCGGGAGTGCCACAGGAGAATATTGTGATATATGATGCCTCTATAGGGTTTCGAAGCCGTGCTATTCCGGACAGAATTTATAAACCTGTTCATAAAGCATTTCCCGGCGTAAGGTGGATGAGCGCAAACGGATCAGATGGAGTAGAGAAAGCGGACTGGGTAAATGATGCGATTATTTATACTGCTGAAGATGTACACTTAGGTAATGAATTGCCTAAAGCCGTGGTAGAAGCCGATTATATGATCAATATCGCATTACTTAAAGGTCATGAATTATCGGGTGTCACTTTTTGTGCTAAAAATCACTTTGGTTCTATTCGTTTTCCTAACAGAGCTCATAATACTAAATCTGTTCACCAGATGAAAGGAGAAGAAGGCGATTACAGCCTTTATGTCGATCTTATGGGATGTCCTAATCTTGGAAAGAAAACAATCTTATATATCGTTGACGGACTTTACGGAATGCAGACTAATGTCGGTGGTCCAAATCCCTCAAGAGATAAATGGAATAAACTTTTTAACGGAGAGTGGAGCGCAAGTTATTTTATGTCGCAGGATCCGGTAGCTATAGAGTCTGTATGTACCGATTTTCTTTTTGCTGAATTTGGAGAAGAACTTGGTTTCAGCGGATCGCCTGCTTTTCCTAAAGGCGCAAGCAAAAATTGTGATAATTACCTTAAGGAGGCTGCAAAAGGTTATAATGAAAAATATGGTCCTTACAGACCTAATAATGTACCGACCGGAAGTCTGGGCGTTTTTGAACACTGGAATAATCCTGTTGATAAGAAATACAGCAGAAACCTTGGTAAAAAGGAAGGAATAGAATTAATTATAGTTGAATGATTTTATAACCAATGGTTTTTTTTAAACTTATTATGCGGAAAATAAGACTTATGTGCTCATTTTCCCGCGAATAAGACAGATATATAAACTGTCCGATATGATTCTGATATTATATCGGACTTTTTTATATTATAACAAATATAAATTATAGATTAAGATTAATCGATCAAACGAAGATAAAGTCAAATTCCTGTCAATTAAAATCGTTAAACCTTAACCGAAATCGTGAATCCCGGAAAGGATAAGAATGATCTCCGGAGTGTGTTCGGATTATTTCCGCAAGGAGTTCGTTTGTGCTCCCGCAGGAAGCAGGACGCTCTCTTTCCGTGAATCATAATACAGACACGGTAATTATAGAAGTTCTTCAATTGCTTTTGAGACATTATATACATTTGAAAGTCGCGGAGCGCTTGTCGTTATCATCTTACCGTTTTTGTCTACAAGCAGATAGCTGGGATAACCGGTCAGTTCATAAAGAGCAAGAAAAAGTTGTGTGGCATCTTCATCAAAAAAGTAATGTTCGCCTCCGACATCATATCTGTTAAGCGACCATAACCATTTGTCGGCCGTTGAACCAAGACAAAGGTAAATGAAAACAATGTCCTTATTATCGTATATGGTTTTCAGTTTTCGTGCTCGTTTAAGTTCTGCTACACATGGCCCGCACCATGTAGCCCAAACATCAATATAAAGTACTCTGTTCCTGTATTTATTTGAGAGATACTTCATGAAATCTTTATTGGTTATCGCTATTGCATCTTTATCTTCATTGAGATAATAAATACCCTCGCCCGAAATTGTGGCATATTCTCTTTCTCCGAATGAATTGTTGATATCAAGTTCGCAGGAAAAGACTTTGTTGGTAAAACAGTTAACCGGAGCAGCATAACCCATACCCGGATTTTCAGCAGTAAATCTGCTGATAAAACTATATATCATATAATCACGGCAAAGACCGGCCGGTCGCTCCATCAATACGTTTATTGCTTCTCTGAACAATGATTCCGGTTGTTCGGCATTCTTTATATTCTCTATATTCAGACTGCTTTTCACAATCGCATCGCTTGCGGCGGATAGATGATACGGAAACATCATTGATACAAAATTTTCAGAATTGTCTATATCGAAAATTGAATCTGTCAGAACTTTCATTCTTGTTTTCTGATCTTCCATATTGTAGGTCTTTATGCAGTTGGCATAAATATATTTGAGGTCTTTCTTTATCCATTCTGAAAGTTCCGGAAGGATCTCGTTTTTCTTTGCATAGTCATCAATTCTTGAATAGCTATCATTAAGACATTCTTTGAATATGGATAATAATTCGCTGTCCGACAGTTCATTGTCGAATGATATGTCGAAATTTCGGATTATAAAATCATAGAATGCAGGCAGTTGGCTGTTGAATTCTGCATAACTGCTTGTACCGGACAATGAGATACCTTCGAATTTACCTTCCCTGAAAATATTCATATCTATATCAAGAAACAGAGAGTCGGAAGGCGTCACAAGCAGATTAATAGATTTGCGTCCATAATAGACGGTGATATTCTGGGTAAACCATAATTCTGAATCTGTATGAAAGAACCCGTTATCATCAAGACGTTTGGCTATTTTTCTGTTTAAGACCGGATCTGTATAGTTTACTGTTATTACACGCGAATCAGTAACTCTGAGATTTTTTATTCTTCCGGCTACTACGGTTCTTTCCGGGTTAATGAATTTTTCATATTCTGTTCTCTGCGTTGTTCTTTGGCATGAAAAAAACGGCAATAGAATGACAATAATTAATAATGTATTAAGAAGCTTCATAAGGCAAGAGGTATTTTAATTTTAAACAATCAAAATTTTACTTCTGCTTAAAAAAGAGATAATTAATGCATTAATTAAGATTATATTTATTTTATAAGTATTTCACCGTTTATTTATATGAAAGGATATGGCTATTATTAATTGCACAGATGAGGATTTTTAAAGAGAGTATTTATATTTGAGGAAATATTTTCTTTATAATTATGGATAATCTGCCATTACATAAGATTTCGGAAAAGGCCGGCGGCGAAATAGCATTTATTAAACGTATCCGCAATTCAGAAACAACTCATGTTACCGATTATGCTCATCGGGATAATTATTATATTTTCATTTTCATAGAAAAAGGGGATATCAGAATTCTTATCGATTTTGAAGAGTATTGTTTTGCCGAAAATTCAATCTTCTGTATTTTACCCGGTCAGGTTCATCTTCTTAAAAATCATAATGATGTCACTGCATGGATACTTGGCGTTAATCCTTTAGTGGTCAAAGAGGCTTATAAAGAAATCTTTGAGACTTCTTTGCTTAAGAGTGGTAAACTTGCCGCAGACAATGATGTAAATTATCTTTATTTCTGTTTTTCTGCAATATCAGAAAGATTAAACCATCATCATAGTAAAATTGACGAGACGCTGCTTCACGATCTTATCTCATGTTCTATCGGAATGATTGCGGAAACCTATTATGCAGGTTTGAGTGAAAAGGCATCTAACAGATATGCTTCTATAACTTATAAGTTTAAACGTCTGCTGTCTGTAAATTATAAACAGATAAAAAATCCCTCACAATATGCCTCAATGATGAATTTATCGTCAGTTTATCTTAATGAGGCAGTTAAGAATACCACGGGGATATCTGTTTCGAGATATATCTCGGGTGAGATAATGATACAGGCGCAACGCCTTTTATTTTATACCGATATGTCGGTAAAAGAGATCGCTCTTGAACTGGGATATGACGATCCTTTTTATTTTACACGTCTTTTTACTAAGATAACAGAGATTTCTCCGACACGCTTCAGAGAGAAATACCTTAAATAATCCATTTCTTACCCCGTTTTGTCTATTTACCGGCAGGTCGTATTGCTGTTCCTTTGCATAAAACATTTATATATAAATATGAAAAAGGAAAAGACAAAATTAAATTCTAAACATTCTTCTTTTGTCGGCATCGAAACGGAAAAATGCATTGCATGCTGGAAATGCCTTGATGAATGTCCACGAAAGATAATAGGTAAGGTCGTCATACTATGGCATAAACATATTGCTTTAAAGAAACCTGAGATTTGTTCCGGTTGTCTTAAATGCGTTAAAGTATGTCCCCATGGTGTATTCAGTAAAATTGAAAAAACTTCCGTCCTATGAAAAGTTTGTTTTATTCTCCTAAAGGGCGTTTCGGGGTGGATGCAATATTATTACTTTGTATAATTTCGGCACTTGTATTCTCTGATCCACATCTTGCAGGCGACATGCACTGGCGTTCCTCTCACTGCATAATATGTATTACCGGTGTCGGATTTATGATATTGCATATTATGCAGCACTGGCGTTTCATTCGCTCATTTACAAAAAGAAAAGTGATCCTGAAAAATAAGATCACTTTTGTTGTCACAATATTTTCTGCTATGATGATATTAAGTATAATCCCGTTTTTCTTCGGTTTTCCCGAGAAGATTATGAGATTTCATAATATCATCGGTCATATCTTCGGAGTACTTATAATAATACATATTATAGGCAAAGCAAAGAAATTTGTGAGATTACTGAAGAGTAATAATAAAAGGGTGCAGGTCGATGTGTGAGGGTTTTAATCCATTATTATCTTTATCCTGATATTTTCTTTTCCGATCCTGATCTTTTGCTCTTTACGCAATGTCTCATAAGTTGAGATAATGGTATATTCAGTTTCGGGATCAAGGGAAACGGAAAGATAGTTGTTCAGATCATTGACCGGACTGCATGTTATTCCTTCCTTGATTTGTTTATCTCCGCAAAAGATAGTGACAGATGCCGGTATTCTGTTGTCAGATTCGGAGTCATAGCCTTTGGCTGAATAAACTTCTATATCGATGTTCACTCTGTTATTCTTTTTCTTAAGAGACGAAGAGCATATTTCAAGATAACGCGGAGTAACTTCTATAGCATTGACAGGTTTCGCTTCATCCCATACCATTGGAAAAAGATTTCCTGTAGGCTTATACGATATTGCAAAGATTCCGTTATCAACACTTCCTGCAGTTGCTTTCGCCGCATCGGTAACAAACCATGTTTTGTTAAGGTCGTCCATATAATATTCTGTGAAATACCATTCTCCGTCAATAAGAACTTCATTCCATGAATGATTTCCTCTGTTATCAAACCAGTTGGGAGTTCCGGCAAAACGACAGGGAATTCCTACAGAGCGGAAGGCGTCATTCAGTAAAATAGTAAGTCCTGTACAAGATGCAATCTTAGTTTCCATTGATTCGAATGGTCCCTGATCCGAAACTCTTCTCTGTGTACTGTATTCTACCTGAAGTTCTTCACGCACATTCTTATTAATTGCATATACGGCATCTCGGATATCAGAACATTCATCAACATAAGGAGAGAAACGTTCATAAAACTCTTTTCGCCAGTTATCGCGCTCTTCCGTAACATTGTGATAGGGAAGTACTTCGTTAAAAAATACTGAGTCAGGCAATTCTCTGCACCAGTCATATTTTTCACGTGCTATATATGCATAGGTGACATTATCGGTAAGAAGTCCGGAAGATATTGTTGTAAGATCATAATCCGGCATGTATGATATAAGATAAGCCATCGCTTCTTTCTGAGAAGCCGGAACTGAGTTTAATGCGTTGATTAATTCTTCCGAGTTATTTCCTGATTTTGCAAGTGCTTCATTAAGTAAAGAGTGATATTTAGCCGGAACATCCGGATATTCGGATTTACATCCTGCAAGCATAACTGCCGTTAAAAGAAACGTATATTTAAAATGTGCTGTCATCTGAAGTATTTGTATTTAATGTGATATTTTTGCGTAAGCTCTCTGCAGCTTGTCTCATGATATTTCGCGGAACATGATTCTCAGTTCGTTGAGAAAACTTTCTCGCATTTCCCGCACAAGATACAGTTTTTTTGACCTTCAGGAATAATCTTTTTTGTTTCTTCTTCACGTACAAAGACATTTAAGGGGCAAGTGTTGACGCATTTACCACATGAAATACATGATGAATGATTTATCATTACGATATCACCGCTAACCTCTGCCGGTTCCTCTTTTCTTACAGATATGTCATTATAGTTTTTGATTACAGATACAGATTTTCTGAAGTGAGAAAGCGGATGAATTGAGAAAAAGATTATTTTTTTCTAAAAAGTATATTTTTTCGCATCAGATCATATTAAGAACGATAATTATCTGAAATGAATGGTGTGTTTCAAACAAAATCAAGTATTAGTAAATATTTTATAATAACTATTATATTTAATAAATTTGGTGGCGAAAATCATTTAATAATCACATTATCGTTATGGAACAAGAAATCTCGCAGACCATTCCGCTTTATAAGAGGATCTTAAGTTCTTTTATTTTTCGGGTTATTTTCAGTCTTTCAGTAATTACCGCTTTATATTTCGGAATCGGCTATGGCAGCAGTTTTTTGATTGTTTCCGAAGCTTCCGGAATTATAGCTCTTGCTGCATCAGGCATAGTGATTCTTCTGCTTTATTCTTTGTTTTTCAGGAAATATGAGAAAAGAAAAGTTGAGGAATTAAGTCCCTCAAAATTTCCCAAATGGTTTACGCTGGGATTTTTAATCTCTTATGTACTTATGATGCTTTCTGCAGTTATATTTATAATATTGGATGCCTATAGAATAAAAGGTTTTGATTGGGGGCTGTTTGTTTACCTTGGTTTTGCCTACCAGTTCTTAGTAGCAGTGGGAGAGGAAACTATATTCCGTGGCGTGATATACAGAATGATAGAAAAGAAAGGCGGCACATTGCTTGCTTTGCTTATTTCTTCTTTTATTTTCGGCTTTATGCATATATGGAATCCGAATGCCACAGTATGGTCGTCAATAGCTATATCTGTTGAAGCAGGTCTGCTTTTAGGTATTGCATATACATATAGTGGTAATCTCTGGCTTCCTATAGGGATTCATTGTACCTGGAATTTCTGTATCGGTACATTATTAGGACTTCCGGTATCGGGTGTATATATGGGTGACGGCACTATTTTCAGTCCCGGATACAATCCTCATAATCCGATAATAGGAGGTAATTTCGGTCCTGAAAACTCTGTTATTGTGGTTATTTTCACAACACTGATCTCTTGTATATTTATATACAGATGTATAAAAACCAATAAATGGATTCCGTTTAAACGAAATAATGTTCCTTTAGAGATTGCAGAGGAAAATGTGGTTAACCGATAAGAATTGGGAATTCAAATAAAAAATATTATCATTTGCTTAATGTATACAAAGGTCTTATTCATTTATAAATAAAAAGCTTAAAGATGAAAATTTCATTGTGTAGTTATTTATAAAGTCCTGTTCAAATACAAATAAAAAGCTCCGGTTTTCAATATTACATGAAAACCGGAGCTTTAATTTTATTATATGATCACTTTATTATTTGCTCAAAGAAGCGATACGCTCTTCAATAGAAGTGATTTTAGATTCTGCGTCAGCAAGTTTCTTTTTCTCCACATCAACTACGGCAGCAGGAGCATTATTAACGAATTTCTCGTTGCTAAGTTTGCCCATTACCGATTTTTTGAATCCCTGAAGATATTTAAGTTCTTCATTTAGTTTCTGAAGCTCAGCCTCTATATCGATATTGTTGCCAAGAGGTACAGAATATTCGTTTGTTCCAACAAGGAAAGATGCTGCAGTTGCGTCTTTTTCAGTTACCTTATCAATAGCGGAAAGATTTCCCATCTTCATAATTACGGCATCAAACTGAGGATTATGTCCTCCAAGTACCTGAAGAGAAAGCTGTTCTTTGTTAGGAATATTCTTCTGAAGACGAATCGTTCTGATGTTAGCGATCACTTCTTTTGTCTGTTCAAACGCAGTAAGGAAATCTTTGTCAAAAGCTTCAGCTTTAGGCATCATTTCTACCATGATACTTTCTCCTTCTTTACGTGGTTCAAGCACCTGCCATAGCTCTTCAGTGATGAAAGGCATGAAAGGATGAAGAAGTTTAAGAAGAGAATCAAAGAATGAAAGTGTTGCGTCATAGCTTTTCTTGTCGATTGGAAGCTGATAACCCGGCTTAACCATTTCAAGATACCATGAAGAGAATTCATCCCAGAACAGTTTGTAAACTGCCATAAGAGCTTCTGAGATTCTGTATTTCTCAAAAAGATCATTTACTTCTTCGATTGTCTGTGATAGTTTACCTTCAAACCATTTTACCGCAAGAGCTGCAGCTTCAGGCTGAGCGATAGAATCATCAACATTCCATCCTTTTACAAGACGGAAAGCATTCCAGATCTTATTATTGAAGTTACGTCCCTGTTCGCAAAGAGAATCGTCAAAAAGAATATCATTACCTGCAGCAGCAGAAAGCATCATACCCATACGTACACCGTCTGCACCGTAAGTAGCGATAAGTTCAAGCGGCTCAGGAGAGTTTCCAAGAGATTTAGACATCTTACGTCCAAGTTTATCTCTTACGATACCTGTAAGATAAACATTCTTGAACGGCATATCTCCCATATACTCATATCCTGCGAAGATCATACGTGCAACCCAGAAGAAAAGGATATCCGGACCAGTAACAAGATCCGATGTAGGATAGTAATATTTAATCTCTTCATTGTCTTTATCAAGGATATTGCCAAATACTGAGATAGGCCATAACCAGGAAGAGAACCATGTGTCAAGAACATCTTCATCCTGACGAAGATCTGCAATAGTCAGATTGTTGTCACCTGTTTTCTCTTTCGCAAGTTCAAGAGCTTTTTCTTCAGAAGAAGCAACTACATATCCACCTTTTGGAAGATAATAAGCAGGAATACGGTGTCCCCACCAAAGCTGACGTGAAATACACCAGTCTTTGATATTCTCAAGCCAGTGGCGATAAGTGTTTTTGAATTTAGCAGGATGAAGCATGATATCATCATTCATCACCGCATCAAGAGCAGGTTTTGCAAGTTCTTCCATTTTAAGGAACCACTGCATAGAAAGTTTAGGTTCGATAACAACGTGAGTACGTTCTGAGAAACCTACCTTATTTGTGTAAGGCTCAACTTTCTCCATAAGATTTGCTGCTTCAAGATCTTTTTCAATCTGATCACGAACATCGAAACGATCCTGACCGACATACATATCTACTTTTTCGTTGATAGTACCATTGTCATTGAAAATATCGATAGTTTCAAGATTGAATTTTTCTCCAAGCATATAGTCATTGACATCATGAGCAGGAGTCACTTTAAGACATCCCGTACCGAATTCGATATCAACATAATCATCTTCAATAATAGGAATTGCACGGTTTACAAGAGGTACGATCACCTTTTTGCCGTGAAGCCATTTGTATCTTTCATCGTTAGGATTGATACATACTGCCGTATCTCCAAGAATAGTCTCAGGACGTGTTGTTGCAACAACGATATATTTATCTGAACCTTCAACCATATAGCGAAGATAGTAAAGCTTGCTGTTTACCTCTTTATAGATTACCTCTTCATCAGAAAGAGCAGTCTGAGCAGCAGGATCCCAGTTCACCATACGAACGCCTCTGTAGATTTTTCCTTTTTCGAAAAGGTCAACAAATACATCGATTACGCTCTCCGAACGTTCATCGTCCATTGTGAAACATGTACGATCCCAGTCACAAGACGCACCTAACTTCTTAAGCTGCTCAAGAATGATACCACCATGTTTATCAGTCCAGTCCCATGCATGTTTAAGAAACTCATCACGAGTAAGATCTGTTTTCTTGATACCTTCAGAAGCAAGTTTGTTTACAACCTTAGCCTCAGTAGCAATAGAAGCATGGTCGGTTCCCGGTACCCAACACGCGTTTTTACCCAACATGCGCGCGCGGCGGATCAGGATATCCTGAATAGTATTGTTTAGCATATGTCCCATGTGAAGTACACCTGTCACATTTGGCGGAGGAATTACAATAGTGTAAGGTTCACGTCCGTCCGGCTTTGATTTGAAAAGCCCGTTATTCATCCAGTAAGAATACCACTTACCTTCAACCTCAGATGGGTTATATTTGCTTGCTAATTCCATAAATATATATAAATTTTACTTCTTTATTTTTTCGTTTACGGGTTTGTCCGATGTATGGACAAAACATTTTGCAAAGGTAATATTTTTTCAGACAAGATGTTAAATGTTCATCTCCTTTTAGGTATTGCAACAGTTTTTTAGAAGATTAAGGAATTAAATATCTTTTGCTGTTTGCTCTTTGCTCTTGAGTCTGCTATCAGTAATTAGTATCCATTATTCTGTAAATAGTTTAATAAGCTTCATTTGTATAGCCGGTACTTTTGTAAATATAAAATGAATCTTTATTACAAATTCTCTGAATAAATAATTATGGCTGATAATAACAAAGTTAACAGACGCAGATTTTTTAAACTCTTCGGAGGTACGGCCGCTGCTACGGCAACAATTGCGGCAGGCTGGACAACAAAAAACAGTACAAGAGGCGGAACCGCTATGGGAGATATTCCTAAAGATAAAATGACATATCGTCATAATCCGAATACGGGTGACAGTGTTTCTGTCCTAGGGTACGGAATGATGCGCCTTCCGCTGAAACTGAGAGCTGACGGAACAGGTGAAGAAGTGGATCAGGAAGCCGTAAACGAACTTGTCGATTATGCCATTGCTCACGGAGTAAATTATTTCGATACATCTGCAACGTATGTCAGAGGCTGGTCGGAAACAGCAACGGGAAATGCTCTGAGCCGACATCCCCGTGAATCATATATGGTAGCTACAAAGTTTTCTAACCATAACACTACTTTATGGCGTAATCGCGATGAAGCAATTGCTCTTTATGAACGTTCTAAGAAAAATCTTAAAGTCGATTATCTTGATTATTATCTCCTTCATGCATGCGGAGTCGGATCGGTAACATATCTGACAGAGAATGATCTGGACGAGGAATTCGATACGATAGATAAACTCGTTCTGAGAGAAAGGTTCTTTGATAACGGTATGCTCGATTATTTTCTTCAAGAGCGTGAAGCCGGAAGAATCCGCAATCTTGGCTGGTCTTTTCACGGAAAAGTCGAAGTATTCGATTATATGCTTTCACTTCAGGACAGGGGAAAAGTAAAATGGGATTTTGTACAGATACAGCTCAATTATGTAGACTGGAAATATGCTTCAGGATGGAATGTGAATGCCGAATATCTGTACAACGAACTTGCAAAACGAGATATTCCTGTTGTGATTATGGAACCCTTATTAGGAGGAAGACTTGCCTCTAATATAGAATATCTTGCATCAAGACTGAAACAACAACGCCCGAACAGCAGCATTGCTTCCTGGGCATTCAGATATGCCGGGTCGTTTCCGAAAGTACTGAGTGTTCTGAGCGGAATGACATATATGGAACATCTTCAGGATAATCTTCGCACATTCTCACCTCTTGAACTTCTTACTGATGACGAGGTAGAATTACTTGAAGATACAGCAAGACGTATGGTTGAATATTCCTCTGTGCCTTGCACTGCCTGTCAGTATTGTATGCCGTGTCCTTACGGAATAAATATACCGGCAATATTCACACATTATAATAAATGTATAAACGAAAATAATGTTCCCGAAACATCACAGGATGAAAATTACCGTAAAGCACGTCGCGCATTTCTTGTAGGATATGACCGTAGTGTACCTAAATTAAGACAGGCCGATCATTGTATCGGTTGTGATCAGTGTGTGCACCATTGTCCGCAGGCGATAAAGATTCCCCAGGAGCTTAAGAGAATCGATCAGTATGCAGAGAAGTTAAAGCAGAATATGATTTAAATAATTTAATAAGAATTCCACCTTAATAATTTTTAAGTTGCGCCATCAATGATACTAAGATTCATACTTGGTATTCAGTCAGAGAAGATCAGAAAGACAGGGTATTTCATATATTGATTGCGGCTGAAAAAATGTAATCTACTTATTAATTGTATGTAGCCTCCTAATGTAGTAGAAGTTTCCAGGTACTATTAAACAACAGAGAACAATATATTCTTGTCAATGTTGGATTATCAGAATAATACTAATACTAACCGTTTAATACAAAAAATGGAAAATTATTATCCTGTGACCTGTCATCGCATCAACATAAATAATGTAGGTGTTTTTTATCGCACTTCAGGTAATCCTGCAAATCCTGCAATACTTCTTTTGCATGGCTTTCCGAGCGCAAGTCATATGTTTCGTGATCTTATACCTCTTTTGTCTGAGGATTATTATCTGATTGCTCCTGATTTCCCCGGCTTCGGACAGTCAGATTATCCTGACAGGGAAAATTTTGAATATACATTCGATCATCTATCGAAGATAACTGATGCATTTACAGAAGCAGTAGGGCTGAAGAGATTTGCAATTTACGTATTCGATTATGGTGCTCCGATAGGTTTCCGAATAGCGATGTGGCATCCTGAACGGATCACAGCTATTATTTCTCAGAACGGAAATATTTATCATGATGGTCTTGGTAAGAAATGGGCTGCGCGTGAGGAATACTGGAAAAATCCTACTCCTGAATTGCGTAAATCATATCAGATAGCATTTGCTCCGCAGACTATTATAGGTCAGTATACCGACGGGACCGATAAGGAACTTGTTTCCCCCGACGGTTATACTTTAGACATATATTATATGTCCAGAAAAGGGATGGATGAGATTCAGTCTGATCTGATTTTCGATTATCAGAGCAATGTGAAAATGTATCCCGATTATCAGAAATATGTACGCGATAATCAGCCGCCTTTACTTGCTGTCTGGGGTAAAAATGATGTTTCTTTTATTCCCCCGGGAGCAGAAAGCTTTAAAAAAGATCTGCCGGATGCGGAAATTCATTTAGTTGATTCTGGCCATTTTGCATTAGAAACACACGCTAAAGAGATTAGTGAGCTGATAAAAGATTTCTTAAAAAGAAAATTAAAATAATTATATATGAACAACAGTGGAAATTATTATTATATCGCAAGCTGCATATTTACGGCAAAATATCCTGCTTTAAATGAGAGGGTTCAGGAATAACTGTTCAATCGTAAGGCTCTTCGCAATTTTAAATTTTTACAGAATTCTGCCCGGCAATAAAAAACCTGCAGAATTTTTTTGTCTGGTTTCAGTTCCGAATTCTAAACAGAATAGAGGATCAATTATGTTATTTTATATCAGAAAAATAAAAAAAGGAGTCGTTTTATTACTCCTTTATGGGAAAAATGATCTTTCGTTGATTTTATAACAGTTATTTTTTTAATGACAGAATTTATATTAATATCTTCGAACTATAATTTAAATATCCGGATCAATCATCTCCCGGCCGGATAAGAAAAAACACTAACCTTTAACTACAGAAAATATGATCAATAATGACGACTGGGATAACGATGACTGGAATGAAGATGATAATTTAGGCGCCTTCTTTATCATCTCTCTTATTGTAACATGCTTCTTTTTACTCAGCGCGATATATTGCTTTTTCGCAGACAAGAAAATTGCAGACCTCTACCGTGAACTTGCATTGTTCTTTCTGGATCTAATAATTTTGCTGACATATCCGATCATACCAATAATTATGGCTATAGTTCTTTTCAATTTATTAAAACGAAATTATAAGTATATTAAATCTTACAGACAAAAGAAAAAATAATATTCCGTTGTAATAGGAAAATATACTTTTCAAAGAGCGATACATTCAATCTTCATAAAAATAAAACAGAAACAGGAGAAAATATAAGTTTATTTTCTCCTGTTTCTGTTTTATAATATAAAGAACTTCAGTTCTTCTATCAGTAACTTCTGATAAATCTTATTCCACTACAAATTTCTTTGTCATAAGATCTTTACTGTTAGGACCAACCATAAGAACAAAATCTCCCGGTTCAACCACTTTTTCCATATCAAGATTCCAGAAAGCAAGTTCCTTAACGGGAAGAGAGAAATTGATATTCTGTTTTTCTCCCGGAGAAAGAGTTATGCGGTCAAAACGCTTAAGCTCTTTTATCGGGCGTGTTACTGATCCTACTTTATCCTGAACATAAAGCTGAACAATTTCAGTACCTTCAAAATCTCCGATATTTTCAAGAGTGAAATTAACCTTTACTGTATCATTTTCAGAGAATCTGTCAGATGAAATATTCAGACTATCATAATTGAATTTTGTATATGAAAGACCATAGCCGAAAGGAAACAATTCGTCATATCCGGCATCAAGCCAGTAAGAATTGCATCCAAGAGATGTCTGTCCTGCTTTTAAAGGGATCTCATGTATAAGAGTTTCCGTTCCGCGTGCAGGACGGCCTGTATTATTACGGTTATAATAAATAGGTATCTGACCGACCATACGAGGGAAAGTAACAGGTAGTTTTCCGCTTGGAGAACATTCTCCGAAAAGAAGATCCGCGATAGCTTCACCACCCATAGTTCCCGGATGCCATGCATACATCAGAGCATCAGAAACATTAAGATCATTTTCTATTGTCAGAGGACGTCCCGCCATGATTACGGTAACAAGAGGTTTTCCTGTTTTTGAAAGTTCAGCAAGAAGCTGAGATTGTTTTCCCTGAAGAGAAATATCTGCAAGAGAATGAGCTTCGCCTGAAAGTATCGATTCCTCTCCTACAAAAGCCAGAATTATATCCGCCTGCTTAGCAGCATTAACAGCTTTAGCAATTCCTGCAACATTATTGTCACGACTATAAGTAAGCCCCGGTTCATAAATAATGGAATATTTATCGCCGTAACTTTCGCGTATAGCGTTAAGCGGAGTAACAGTCTTTTCCTCTTCGCTGTCGAAAACCCATGTTCCAAGCTGATCATGTTGTGCATCTGCAAGAGGACCAACGATAGCTATACGCTTCTTATCAGAACGTATCGGAAGAACGTTTTCTTCATTTTTAAGCAGAACTACCGATTCTACAGCAGTTTGTTTTGCTGCTGCAAGATGATTAGGATGATAATATGCGCTGTCTTCAAGAGTCGTATTTACATAAGGATTATCAAACAGTCCCAGACGGAACTTTATACGAAGTATGTTTCTTACCGCAGCATCTATCGTATTCATATCTATGCAGCTTTCACCGACAAGATCAGGAATATGTTTTATGAAGCTTCCGCTTACCATTTCAATATCAACACCTGCGTTTACACTTTTGCGTGCCGCGTCTTTACGGTCACTGCAAAAGCCGTGAGAAACCATTTCCGTCACTGAAGACCAGTCGGATACGACAACTCCGTCAAAACCCCACTCATCTCTCAAAACCGTACGAAGTATAAATGGATTTCCTGATGCCGGAATACCGTCATTATCATTGAATGAAGTCATTATAGTTGCCGCACCTGCCTTTACCGCTGCTTCAAAAGGAGGAAGGTATACATTGCGAAGCTGTCTTTCCGTAATATAAGTCGAATTATAATCACGACCCGATTCTGCAGCCCCGTAACCTACGAAATGCTTAGGGCATGATGCTACGCTTGCCGGATTACTAAGGTCATCTCCCTGAAAACCTCTCACCATGGCTTCCGCCATCTTTTCAGTCAGGTAAGTATCCTCACCGCAGCTTTCTGCTATTCTTCCCCAACGGGCATCACGTGAAATGTCCATCATAGGAGCGAAAGTCCATCTTACTCCGGCTGCCGAAGCTTCAACAGCGGCAATACGGGCGCCTTCCTGAATCAAAGCAGGGTTAAATGTAGCTGCCTGGCCAAGAGGGATAGGAAAGATGGTTTTAAATCCGTGGATAACATCTCGTGCAAAAAGTATAGGGATACCAAGACGGCTTTCTTCTACAGCGACTTTCTGTATCTGATTTGCCATTATAGGGTTTACGGTATTGAATACGGAACCGATATTTCCGTTCTGAAGGTCAGTAAAATGCTTTTCAATATTTCTTTCAATACTTATCTGATGCATTTGTCCGATCTTTTCTTCTAGTGTCATCTTTGACAGCAGTTCGTCGATTTTTCTTTCGGTGTCATCCTTTTTAAATTCGGTGACGTTTGTACATGATACGACAGAGAAAAAAGACGCAGCAATCAAAATAATCTTGCCTGTGCTTCTCATTGTTTAATCGTTTAAAAAGTAGTGTGTTATATAGTAGTGTATATTGTAATATCCCGCAAACTTACATTATTATTTAGTTAATATCAACATTTTTTATAAATCTGTATCTATTCAACCATAAGTTTTATGGCATAAAAATTAAAATGAATATATCATGCGTCAATATTGTTATTAAGACATATGGTTATAGAATTTTTGAATGAGAATAATTTTAAATAATATTATCCATATTTCAAATTAATATATTCGCAATTTACATATGTGTGCGAAAATATAACAATTGTAAATTAAATATTTGAAATAATGCTATTTCTTTAAAATATCAATTATTGTAAGATATATATTGGTTAAATAAAAGGAGATGATAATACATAATTAATAAGTTCACAATAATAAATCTTTATGACAGATATGAATGTTATTAAATTCCGTTCAGGAAATGTAGAAGATGTTCCGAAGGTTATGTCATTGATAGATGAACGTGTTCAGTGGATGAATCACAATGATATAAATCAATGGAATAAAAATCAGTATCAGGAGCGTTACCCTCTAAGTTATTATATGCATATGGCAGAAACTGATAAGTTATATGTATTAGAAAGAAAAACTGATAATATGATTATTGCAGGAGCTGTATTGTTGACAGAAGAT
This sequence comes from uncultured Bacteroidales bacterium, assembly GCA_947074105.1. Taxonomy (GTDB): domain Bacteria; phylum Bacteroidota; class Bacteroidia; order Bacteroidales; family JAUNSR01; genus JAUNSR01. The sequence goes on along the minus strand of CAMTON010000016.1, from coordinate 510 downwards.
GATAGATGGGGAAAGATGAATTCTTCTGCATTTTATGTTCATAATCTAGTAGCTTCCGTTGCCGTAAAGAACGCAGGCCGGGAAATGCTTCGGAAAATAGAAGATTTTGCAAGAAAGCAGGGTGTATCTTATATCAGACTTGACTGCATTTCTGATAATGTAAAACTTAATCTATGGTATGAAAAGCTCGGATACGAATATAAAGGAACAGTTTCAGAGAAGGAATATCATGGTAATTTAAGAGAAAAGAGACTTCCTGAGAGTTTATAGAAGAATTTGTTATTCAGAATATTTACTTAAACCTTGAAAAATATATTTACAAAAATGAATATGGGATTGCATATACAGAAATCAAATTAAACCGGTCTGTTATGTTTTCTTATATTAATTATTTACCTTTGAAAACAAGCCTTAAAAAGAATATAGCGCGGAGAACAACATCATTATGTTTAGACATATTTACACATTAGCAATTATAACAGCATTTTTTTATTTCATAAATATCCCTTC
>CAMTON010000015.1 GCA_947074105.1 uncultured Bacteroidales bacterium | reverse complement strand
TAACAAGACAATCAAGGAAATTCAGAAAGATATCAAATCATTACAGAAAGATTAAGATATCGTTTCTTCTATCAGAAATAATATTCAAAAGACAACTTTAGGATAACAGAAAAAAGAGCATTGCGTATATTTTATTTCGCAATGCTCTTTTTGTCATTGTTCACTTTCGATATGATAAGCGCTCACTTGCGCGAAATGAGAAATAGAGTGTTATATTATATATATTTCTGTATAACAATTACTAATTTTTCAGTCAATGTAATATATTTACTGAAATATTGAATATAATTGTTTTCATAAATTTTATATCAGTTAATATGACCCAACTACTCCACTACCCTAAATGCGGTACATGCCGTAAAGCGATAAAATGGCTTCAGGAAAACAATATTGATTTTATTCCGCGTGACATTGTTACTGAAAAACCTTCAAAAGAGGAATTAGCTTCATGGATAAGAATGAGCGGATTGCCGGTTCAGAAGTTTTTCAATACAAGCGGGCAGATTTATAAAGAAAGAAACCTTAAAGAAATTGTAAAGACGGCATCAGAAGAGGAATTAATCGAACTTCTTGCCTCTGAAGGTAAACTTGTAAAGCGTCCGGTATTTGTAAATGACGATATGATTCTTGTAGGTTTTAAAGAACCTGAATGGACAGAAAAACTCAAATAACATGTTTTAAAGCTTATTTTTAAGACTATATAACATATATTTAGACTTACAAAACATCCTATTGATTGAATAACGTGTTATTTTTGTAATAAATAACACGTTTTTTATGTCTGGTAAATTAAGAAACATATCAATTTCGTTAATGGCTGTCGTAATTCTTATGACATCTGTTCTTGCGCTTGTTTCTCATCTACTTTGTGACATATGCACAAACAACATGACAGAAAACGTAGTATCTTTAAAAGAAACGCCTAAATGCTGCCATACATCAGTCTCTGATAGCGACGATACCTCCGACGATAATGAAGAACACTGTATCTGCTGCATAGGTATGATTGATGAAATTTCAAAAGACTACAGGGCTGAAAAAATTCTCACTGAAGAAAGATTTTATATCGATTACACATTAATATGCTGCGTGATATTTGATCTTTTGGAATTTCAGCAAAAAATTTCCGACTATAATATTCCTCCTGCAGATGTCACGCAACAGGGGCGGAATATCCTGACACTTCATTCTGTTTTAATAATTTAAATAAGAAATAAGGCTGTTTTGCTTTGATTTCCCGATTTCGCATTTTCTGATCTTATGATCAAAGATTGCGGATTACGTTTATGTATTTTCTATTCGCGGAAATCTCAAATATTACAGGCAAGACTTCCAATTACTATTTCTATTTATTTCAATTATTAAAAACAGAACACAATGAAACATTTATATATCATATGCATTCTTCTGCTGAATGTATCTTTCTCTTTTGCTCATAATAAGTTTATTAAAGGAATTGTTGTCGATGAAAACGATCAGCCGCTGATCGGAGCGAATGTCGTATGGCTTAACACGACGATAGGTGCTTCTACCGATAATGAAGGACGTTTTGAAATAGATAATATTCTTGACGATGATAATGACATGCTTGTCGGAAGCTATATCGGGTTACAATCGGATACTGTTGAAGTGATGAGTTGCTGTCAGGAAGTTTTTATCAAACTATATTCAAATACGACTCTTAAAGAGGTTGTTGTCAAAGGTCAGGGAATGGGAACGATGAACAGCCGCCTTGAACCTCTTCAGACTCAGAAACTCGGTGTAGCCGAGTTTCACCGTGCGGCATGCTGTAATCTTTCAGAAGCATTTGAGACTAATGCCAGCGTAGATGTATCTTACAGCGATGCGGCAACAGGTGCTAAACAGATACGTCTTCTTGGACTTTCGAATGTTTATGTTCAGATGATGACGGAGAACAATCCGAATTTTCGTGGCGTAGCATCTCTTTATGGTCTTGATTATATCCCGGGACCATGGATGGAAAGTATACAGATATCAAAAGGTGCAGCTTCTGTGAAAAACGGATATGAGGCCGTAACAGGACAAATCAATGTGGAATATAAAAAGCCCAACAATTCCGATCCTCTTACAGTAAACCTGTTCGGTTCCGACAATGGACGTATGGAAGGTAATGTTGATGCTAACGTAAGTCTTGGCAAACATGTTTCAACCGGCTTATTTATGCATTATTCGAATGACAAGAAGAATCATGATGCCAATGATGACGGATTTCTTGACCGTCCGCGCCTTGAACAGATCAATGCAATGAATCGCTGGACAATCAATAAGGGAGCTTGGCATTCTGAACTTGGATTTAAATTCATAAAAGAAAACCGTGAGTCAGGACAGACTCCACATATTCATCCGGAACAGGATCTTTATGAAGTTGCGCTTAATACCGAAAGATATGAAGCTTTTATGAAAAACGGTATTGTTCTGAATCATCATAATAATACAAGTATCGCCCTTATCCTTTCTGCATCACGTCATAATCTTAAAAGTAATTACGGATATAATACTTACGATCTTACGCAGAACAACCTGTATGGAAGCCTTCTTTTCGAAACAGATATCAGAGAGAAACATCAGCTTAGCACAGGTTTAAGTTTTGTCGGAGACTTCATTGATCAGACAATGCTTATTCCGGGAGAAAAACCTCTATATAATCCGAAAAGAGAAGAATATGTGCCTGGTGCATATGTTCAGTATACATATAAACCAACACATAACATTACTCTTCTTGCCGGCTTAAGAGGCGATCACCACAACCAGTACGGATATTTTGTAACTCCACGTTTTCATGCTAAATACGATCCTTTCGAATGGCTTCAGCTAAGAGGTTCTGTAGGCAAAGGTTATCGCTCGGTAAATGTCCTTGCTGAGAATAATAACTATCTTGCCTCTTCAAGAGTAAAGAACCTTTATATTGCAGAAAATCTTGACATGGAGGATGCTTTAAACTGGGGCTTCAGCGCATCGGCTCATATTCCTGTCGGAGATAAAGAAATCTCTCTTACTGCCGATTATTACCGCACCGAATTCAATAAACAGGTTGTAATGGATATGGAAACAGATCCTAACGGCATTTATTTCTATAATCTTGATGGAAAATCTTACGCCAACAGCGTTCAGGTTGAAGCAGGCTTCCCTCTATTCAGAGGTTTTGAGGTAAGAGCAGCTTATCGTTTCAATGACGCTAAGGTAACATACAATGGTATTCTGAAAGAAAAAGCTTTACAGAGTCGCCATAAAGGGCTTTTAACAGCTTCTTATCAGACTCCTAATTATGAAAAAAGATGGCAGTTCGATTATACTCTTCAGCTGAACGGGGGAGGACGTATGCCTTCACCTGATTCTGCAAATCCTCTTTGGAATGAAAGATTCAAACCTTACACTGTGACTCATCTTCAGATTTCAAAGTTTTTCAAAAACTGTTCTTTCTATATAGGGGCTGAGAATCTTTTCAATTTCACTCAGTCTAATCCTATTATTGATGCTGCAAATCCTTTCGGCAATAGTTTTGACGCGACAATGATCTGGGGGCCTGTCCATGGACGTTCTTTATATGCTGGAATCAGATGGAATATTCCGGGACATAAATCTCATTAATAAATATTCTCCGATATTATTGAGCTGCAGATTTAATAATCAATTCTGCAGCTTACACTTATCCTCCTACGGATTTGCCTACCTCTATCTTAATAGAGGTCCTAAAGAATAAATTAAAATTAAGGCTATGATGCCTGTAATTAGTTTCTATAAAGCAGAAAAGGAAGATATACATAAAACCTATGTTTATGTAAATCTTCCTTTTTTTGATTTCAGAACAATTTAATATTCCAAAAAGTATATTTTTTCCTGACGAAATAAATATTAATTATTAAAAGTTTGAATAAGGATCGTTGCCGTCTTCAAAGTTAGAGAATCCTTCTTCATCGATTTCAGAAGGATCAAAAGAGTCATCAGGATAGAAATCTTCAGAAAAATCTAAAACATCACCTGTGCCAAGATCCACATTATCGAAATTCTCTAACTGAACCGGAGGATTACCGATAGATCGCAAACACTCCGGCTTATCAAGATGTGCTCTGTTCTCAATATTGCGCAATTCCATAAAGAAACCTCTTTCCGCAACATTATCAAAAACAAACATTAATTTCTGATGTTCATCTTCAATCAGATCGCTAAGCTTTGTTGACTCCATAACCCATGAATCAACTTCAGAAGATGAATCCATTTCAAAAAGTGTTACTTCCGTTTTACGTTCCCAATCATCATCGCAGATAAAAAATGATGTTATCTGATCTTTTGTAAATCCTACAGAATCTAAAATAGCATCCTGCAACTCAAGAAACGAAGCATCTGCATCAATGCTTATTTCTCTGGCAAAATTATCAACCTCGTCAGAAAGAATTAAAAATTTGTATACCATATATCTATTAATGATAAATAAAATAATATTTAATTAAATAACAGAGACTGTCTCTCTATCATATTTCAAATATATAAAAAATATATGAAGAGGAAATGTTTGAATTTTCCTCTTCATATATGAAATTTTAATAGCCTTTGGCAAATAAAAAATTTTAATACTGAAATATCAGAGATTTAAAAAGAAAGAAATCTGTTATTTTTCTCAATTTATATAGAGTAAAAAAAATTAAAGATATCCTCTAATAATACCTTTCTGAGAATTTCTCACAAACTGGATAATCTCGTCTCTTTCTTTTGTTGCAGGAAGTTCTGCTTCGATACGTTCTACTGCATCAGTATTATTCATACCGGAAAGATACAGATATCTGTATATTTCCTGAATCTGACATATTGTTTCACTATCAAAATTGCGTCTGCGAAGTCCGATAGAGTTAATTCCTGAATATGAAATAGGATTTCTTGCCGCTTTAACATAAGGAGGAATATCCTTATTAATAAGTGCTCCACCCTGAATCATTACATGAGAACCGATATGACAGAACTGATGCACAAGAGCACCACCTCCGATTATTGCAAAATCATCAATTATAACTTCTCCGGCCAGCTGCACGCAGTTAGACATGATTACGTTATTTCCAACAATTGTATCGTGAGCCACATGACAGTAAGCCATGATAAGGCAATTATTTCCAACAACAGTTTTACCTTTTGCAGCAGTACCTCTGTTGATTGTTACACATTCTCTGATTGTAGTATTATCTCCGATAATTGCCAAAGTATCCTCTCCTCTGAACTTAAGGTCCTGAGGTATCGCACCAATAACAGCGCCAGGGAAAATTCTGCAATTCTTACCTATTCTGGTTCCTTCTAATATTGTTACATTAGAACCGATTGTAGTACCTTCACCTATAACCACGTTTTTATCGATGGTTACAAATGGTTCGATTACAACGTTATTTGCAATCTTAGCGTCCGGATGAACGTATGCTAAAGGTTGTTTCATAAAGAAAATTATTATTACACTAAAGTGTTTTTTTGCTGTGATTTTAAATTCTCAGCAAAGAAACATCTTTTTTTACAATAGTGAATTATTTATTCTTAATTATTTGAGCCATGAACTCTGCTTCTGTAACAATTTTATCTCCAACAAAAGCATATCCCTTCATAACTGCGCAACCACGGCGAAGTTCTGTGATATAGCTAATTTTAAAAATCAATGTATCTCCAGGTACAACTTTCTGACGGAACTTAACATTGTCAATTTTCATAAAATATGTAGAATATCTTTCCGGATCTTCAACAGAGCTTAATACCAGAAGTCCACCGCACTGTGCCATAGCTTCTATGATAAGCACACCAGGCATAACAGGTTCCTGAGGGAAATGGCCCTGGAAGAAAGGCTCATTATTAGTCACGTTTTTGACACCAACTACATATTTATCATTTACCTCGATAATCTTATCTACAAGCTGGAACGGATATCTGTGAGGTAATACCGATTTAATCTTATTTATATCCATTACCGGAACTACAGAAGGATCATAAACAGGTGCCTGAACCTCTGCTTTCTTAATATCTTTACGAAGTTGGCGTGCAAGCTTATTGTTTATATTATGTCCCGGACGTGTAGCGATGATACGGCCTTTGATAAACTTACCGCAAAGAGCAAGGTCACCGATAAGGTCAAGAAGCTTATGACGTGCCGGTTCATTATCAAAAACAAGAGGCTTATTATTGATATAACCAAGATTGCTGACATGTTTTCTTTCAACACCCATAAGATCGGCCAGATTATCAAGCTCTTCCTGTGTAATTATAGAATCATAAATAACGATTGCGTTATCAAGATCACCACCTTTAATAAGATTATTCTTTACAAGTGGTTCTATTTCGCGTACGAATACGAACGTTCTTGCAGCTGCAATCTCTTCTCCGAAATCTTCAATATTCTCAAGTGTGGCAAACTGATTTGACAACACCGGAGAGTCAAAGCTGATAAGTGTATTAACAGTAAAGTTATCTTCAGGAAGCATAAGAATATATGATCCTGTCTCCTCATCTTTTATTTCTATTTTCTTTCTTACAATAAAGTATTCTCTTTCTGCTTTCTGTTCTTCAGCGCCTACACGCTGTATTTCTTTCCAGTAATAAATAGAACTACCATCAAGGATAGGGAATTCAGGAGCATTTACTTCAATAAGACAGTTATCAATCTTTGCTGCATAAAGAGCAGCCATTGCATGTTCGATTGTACTTACAAAAACATCACCTTTAGCTATAACAGTACCTCTTTGTGTCTGTTTTACATTTTCCGCAAGTGCATCAATTACCGGTTTTTCAGGAAGATCTATTCTCTGAATTTTATATCCGTGATTTGCCGGAGCCGGTTTGAATGTGACGATAATATCAAGTCCTGTATGTAACCCTTTACCTTGTAAAGAAAAACTTTCCTTTAGCGTTCTTTGGTTCATAAATTATTAAAGTTTTTACGTGAGTATATTTTCTATTTTTCTATTACGATTATAAATGTAGTATTAACTATTAAGCTAATACAAAATATTATTGCGCAAAATTACTTTTTTTGAGTTAATAACCACATTTTGGGACTTAAAATTGCGCATTTTATTTAATTGTGCGCCAAAAACAGTATTAAATATTCTTTTAAATCTATTTTCTTAATTTTTCATCATATACTTTTTCGAAGGTTAACATATAAAAACTCATTCAAACAAAAAAGGCAGCCATAATTTCTTACGACTGCCCTAAAAGATAAAACCTTCAAAAATTTAATCTTTTTATTTGATATGAAGAACACAATAAAAACTATCTGTTCAATGCCGCCTGTGCCGCCGCAACTCTTGCGATAGGCACTCTGAATGGAGAGCAGCTTACATAGTTCATGCCGACACTATTACAGAATTCTACAGACGACGGTTCCCCGCCATGTTCTCCGCATATTCCGACTTTAAGCCCCGGTTTTGTAACGCGTCCTTTTTCAACTCCGATTTTTACAAGCGATCCCACACCGTCCTGATCAAGTGCTGCAAAAGGATCATTTTTAAGGATACCTTTTTCATGATAGATTTTAAGGAATTTTCCTGCGTCATCTCGTGAATATCCGAATGTCATCTGAGTAAGGTCATTAGTTCCGAAAGAGAAGAAATCTGCAACTTCTGCTATTTTATCAGCAGTAAGAGCCGCACGAGGCACTTCAATCATAGTACCTACTTTATAATCTATTCTTTCACCTTTTTCCTTGAATACTTTTTCAGCTGTTTCATGAATAATGTTAGCCTGAAGTTTCAGTTCTTCAATAACTCCTACAAGAGGAACCATGATTTCAGGTATAACCTTATGCCCTTTTGATCTGGCCTCAAGAGCAGCTTCAATGATTGCCCTTGCCTGCATCTCTGTAATTTCAGGATAAGTACATCCAAGACGGCAGCCTCGATGTCCAAGCATTGGATTGAACTCCTCAAGAGAATCGCAAGCTTGTTTCACTTCATCAAGAGAAAGACCCATCTCTTCCGCCAGTTCTTTCTGTGTGGCAAGCTGATGAGGTACAAACTCATGTAAAGGAGGATCAAGAAGACGAATAGTCACTCCATAGCCGTCCATAGCCTCAAAAATTCCTGAGAAATCGCTTCTCTGCATAGGAAGAAGTCTGTTCAGAGCATCTCTTCTGCCTCGTTCTGTTTTGGAAAGAATCATTTCTCTCATTACTTTGATTCTTTCTCCGGAGAAGAACATATGCTCGGTACGGCAAAGACCGATACCTTTTGCTCCGAATTTGCGTGCCACAGCAGCATCTTTAGGAGTATCGGCGTTGGTTCTTACATCCATATTAGTATATTTTTCACAGAATTCCATAAGCAATTTGAAATCACCGCTGATTTCAGGATCCACAGTTGCAACTTTTCCGTCATAAACCTCTCCTGTCGATCCGTTAAGAGAAATCCAGTCGCCTTCCTGGTAAGTATGGCCACTCATTTGAATAGATTTATTCTTATAATCTATTTTTATTTCTCCTGCACCTGATACGCAGCATTTACCCATGCCTCTCGCCACAACAGCAGCATGTGATGTCATACCTCCGCGTGCTGTAAGGATACCTACCGCTACATCCATTCCTTTAAGATCTTCCGGAGATGTTTCAATACGTACAAGAATAACTTTCTGTTTATCCTCCGCCCAGATTTCCGCATCGTCGGCAAAGAACACTATTCTTCCTGTTGCCGCACCCGGAGAGGCCGGAAGACCTTTTGCGATAACTTTCGCAGATTTAAGAGCCGATTTATCAAAAACCGGATGAAGGAGTTCATCAAGTTTCTGAGGCTCCATTCTTTTCAATACTGATTTTTCATCAATTATATTTTCACGCATAAGATCCATGGCGATTTTTACCATTGCCTCACCCGTGCGTTTTCCGTTTCTTGTCTGAAGAAGCCATAGTTTGCCCTCCTGAATCGTAAATTCAAGATCCTGCATATCTTTGAAGTAATCTTCAAGCTTCTGTTGAGTTTCAATCAGATTTTTAGCACACTCAGGCATTGTTTCTTCAAGAGAAGGATATTTAGCACTTCTCTCTTCCTCAGAAATACCCTGAAGCTGAGCCCATCTCCTTGATCCTTCAGTAGTAATCTGCTGTGGTGTACGGATTCCTGCTACCACATCTTCTCCCTGAGCATTGATAAGATATTCACCGTTGAATATATCTTCTCCCGTTGCGGCATCTCTTGTAAATGCAACGCCGGTAGCAGATGTATCACCCATATTTCCGAATACCATAGCCTGCACATTGACAGCAGTACCCCACTCTTCCGGAATCTGATTCATTCTGCGGTAATATATTGCTCTTTCATTCATCCAGCTATCGAATACTGCACAGATTGCTCCCCAAAGCTGATCCCAAGGATTAACAGGGAAATCTTTTCCTGTAACTTCTTTGACTGCCGCTTTAAACAAAGGAACAAGAGCCTGCAGGTCCTCTACCGTAAGTTCATTATCCTGCTTAACCCCTTTTGTTTTTTTCATTGCCTCGATAATCTCTTCGAACGGATCAATGTCGGTCTTATTTTTGGGTTTCATTCCCAAAACGACGTCTCCGTACATCTGAATAAAGCGGCGGTAGGAATCCCATGCGAAACGTGGATTTCCTGATTTTTTTGCAAGAGCAGCTACAGCCTCATCATTAATGCCAAGATTAAGAACCGTGTCCATCATTCCCGGCATGGAAACTCGCGCCCCGGAACGCACCGAAACAAGTAAAGGGTCATTTTTATCCCCGAATCTCTTCCCCGTATGCGTTTCTATATGTGATATTCCGCGCTCTACATCTGCTTTTATAGCAAGCATAATAGCTTCCGCTCCCAGGCGGTTGTAATCCGTACATACTTCTGTGGTAATTGTAAATCCCGGAGGAACCGGAACACCGATAAGGTTCATTTCTGCAAGGTTAGCACCCTTACCCCCCAAGAGGTTTTTCATGTCGGCTCTTCCTTCGGCACTGCCATCGCCGAATGTGTAAATTCTTTGTGTCTTCATCATTAATGTATATATGGTTCAAGGTATAAAACAATTGAAAAACAATTGTTTAAATTTTAATTATTTTTAAGGCATTTTTCTTTAGGCTCTTTTACAAATATTATGATTCTCTTTATCTTATCCAAATAAATTGTATTAAAATATAGATCCTGACTATTATTTTTTTATGGCGCGACCGTGCATCAAGCTAAAATCACTAACTTTGCATGAATTTGTACTTATAGAAAAATAAAGAAAATTGGCACGTAAAAAGAAAGAACTCCCTTTAGTGGAGCAGATAGAAATATTAGATGTGGCAGCCGAAGGCAAAGCGATTACCAGATGGAAAGACAAAGTGATTTTTGTCCCTTTCACGGCTCCCGGAGATATTGTTGATCTTCAGATTTACAGACAGAAAAAATCTTTCGCGGAAGGAAGAGTTATGAAATTCCATAAGTATTCCGACCTTCGTACTGAGCCTTTCTGTGAACACTTTACAGTTTGTGGCGGCTGTAAATGGCAGCATCTTCCATATAGCGAACAGCTAAAATTCAAACAACAGCAGATTTTTGATAATCTTAGCCGTATAGGTAAGATAGATCTTCCTGATTTCGAGCCTATCATGGGTTCGGAGAAAACAGAATTTTACCGCAACAAACTTGAATTCACGTTTTCAAACAAACGATGGCTTACTTCAAGTGAAATGGGATTAATACACGAGCAAAAAGATATGAATGCTCTTGGTTTCCATATTCCGGGATGTTTCGACAAAGTTCTTGATATCAAAAAATGCTGGTTACAGGATAATATTTCAAACGAAATCCGTCTTGCTATCCGTCAGTATGCATTAGATCATGATCTTGAATTTTTCGATCTTAGAAATCAGGAGGGATTCCTGAGAACCATGATCGTACGTACGTCTTCTACAGGTGAACTTATGCTTATAATCTCTTTCTACAAAGAAGATAAAGAAGCACGTGAAGCATTGCTGAGTTTTGTGGCTGATAAATTCCCTCAGATTACATCTCTTATGTATGTGATTAACGGAAAATGTAATGATACTATTACAGACCAGGATATTCTTGTATTTAAAGGAAACGATCATATTTTCGAACAGATGGAAGATCTTAAGTTCAAAATCGGACCGAAATCATTCTATCAGACTAACTCTGAGCAGGCATACCGACTTTACAGTATAACCAGAGATTTTGCAGGACTTACAGGTAATGAGCTTGTTTATGACCTTTATACAGGGACAGGGACAATTGCTAATTTTGTAGCTAAAAATGCGGCAAAAGTCATTGGTATAGAATATGTTCCTGAAGCTATCGAAGATGCAAAAGTAAATTCGGACATTAATAAAATAGACAATACTCTGTTTTATGCCGGAGATATGAAGGATATACTTACACTTGATTTTATCAATGAGCACGGACGTCCGGATGTTATCATTACCGATCCTCCCCGCGCAGGTATGCATGAAGATGTTGTTAATGCTATTCTTTTTGCTGAACCTCAGCGTATCGTATATGTAAGCTGTAATCCTGCTACGCAGGCCCGCGACCTTCAGCTTCTTGATACTAAATACAAAGTTACAAGAGTTCAACCTGTTGATATGTTTCCGCATACTCATCATGTTGAAAACGTTGTTCTTCTGGAACTTAAATAATTATATTTATAAGATAACGATTATATCTTTATATATACAGAAACAGGAAATCAGGATAATATCCCGGTTTCCTGTTTTTTTTGTGCTGTTATATTCATCCAATACCGTCTTATTATTCAGCCCACTGACATATAGTAAAAATACAGGCTCTCTATATTATTATACAATTAATATTCAAAACATTACCATTAATCGTAATATTAAAAAAGTAGACTCTGATAAACAATCATATATACAATACCTGATTATAAACTATCGGTTTTTAATAAAATGATTATTAATTAATTATGTATATAAATAAAAAAGTTGCTCCCGGTTTCCCGTGGAGCAACTTTAGCGTAAAGATATATTTATAAAAAACAGGAATCATCGTTTCATCAGCAGATCTTTATCCTTAAGAATCTGTGACTGTTCAAGCGGAGTAAGCTTTTTGAAATCTGAAGGTGTTATATCAAGTTCCTGTCTGAAAACGCGACTGAGAACTTTCGATGTACCGAATCCGGAATCAAATGCCGCTTCACTAAGCAGAATATCTTTTTCTTCATTTATAAGATAATAGAAATGTGTCATCCTGTATTTCAGGATCAATTTATAAAAATTAGTATTTTCATTCTTGTTGATTGCTGCGGAAAGATAGGTTCTGTTAGTATTTATATATTTCAGCAGATCCTGAAGTTTAAGATCAGACTTGCGGTAAAGCTTATTCTCATTTATAATAGAATGTACGTCATTCAGAATTGCTTCATACATATATTCCAGACGATTTTTTGACTGATAATCATCATCTTCTTCATTTACTTCCGCCTTATTATAATATTCAGGATTATTTTCCGCGGAAACAGGCGATTCCGTATATAATGATGAGAAATAATGATCAATTTTTTTCAGTTCATTTTCAGAAAGGACAAGTTCAGAATCCATAATAATCTCACTTTTATGCTTGACAGAGTCCATTATCAACTTTTGAATCCAGAAATTAAGAATATAGATATTAAGTATTGAGAAATAGATATTAGCAAATAATCTGCCGTCATGACCTCCTATCAGAAATACACTGGCATAAACAATTACATTCAGATATACTATTGCTATAACCTTTGCTGCATATGACTTCGGAAAATTCAAAGATTCTGCTTTACCGGATTTATAAAGAAAATACCCTCTTATATATTCAAGATGTATGTTTGAGAAATACATTAAAAGGCTGATAAGACTTATAAAAATCGCTATAGTTCTTATTGTCAGCCAGTTTTCTACAATAAACTCTTTATCAACAATTATACCAAGTGTAAGAACCGCAAGAAATACTAGAGAATATGCCACTAAAACATTACATGTCTTCCGTGCCTTGCTTTGCAGCTGCAGAAAACTGCACCAGAAAAGAGAGGACAAAGGGAAATAAAGCATAAAATCCACCAGTAATGAATATCTTGCATAAAACACTTCCTCTATATTAAAAAGATATATAAGCTGAATAAACTTTGCCGCATGTATAAGCACAAAGAATTTAAGCCCATGCAGAGGCATAGTTTTATTGTACTTATTGCTATATTTCAATATTCGGAGATATATAAACAAACAAAGAAAATTAACAATAATAGTAGTCAAACTGAGTGAATAAAAAATGTTATTCATAATGGAAATAGAATGTATTAATTATTTAATGACATCGTCTTACGGAAATAATATATTCTAAATTATCAATCCCTTGCAAACAATGATCATATGACAGAAAACCGGAATCTTTGCGAACTATTCCTTTGAAATTGATCGTTCTGATCTTCTGTTATTATTAATTATTATTAAATTAATATCACAACCCCAGTAATAGAAGTTATAATTAAGCAAATAGATGTTTATTATTGTTATTTAGATTCCTTATACATATCAAAATTAGTTTATTTTCAACTTATGCCAACCTGCATTTTATTAAGAAACATTTACAGGCGGCATTATTAAGGATAAACTATATTTAGTTTATAATAAACTTAAACAACAATAAAATTTAGCATTATCATCTAAAAAAAAGCAAAGGGGAACTATCGTCATTGTGCTCCTTTGGCTGAAGACATTATCATGTTAAATCTTTATCACGACAGAGCTTCTCTAATTTTTCGGTTATTATATTTTCAGCCGCTTTTATCGACTTTTTTACATATTCTAAGCTTACATCATTTTTTTCAGAAATATCTTCTAAAGTGTACCCGGACAGATATAATATATAAATGATTTTAATTTCTTTATCCAGCAGCGAGATCAACTTTATCAAATCTTTAAGAAGATTAATGTCTGAAGGAGATTTGTTGTCCTTATCAAATATTGCTTTTATTTTATTTTTCTTATCAGACATACTCCTATATGATTTTAATTTTTCAAGATCAGGAATGCCATACAATCTGTATAACCATGAAGAATATTTTCGTTTAAATCCCGATTTTTTTGACCCTGTCGCTATTATCGGAGAATTGTATTCTTTAAAAAAGTACACTTTACCGAGACATCCTAACACATTTCTTTTTAGCAAGAAGTTTTTAAAATGATCAGACAGAAAATTCATAAATCTTTCATATAAAATCAATATCAGGCATTCTATGATTATATTCCTTTAATCAGAAGGCAGATCAATAAGCTTTATCCGTTTTCTAAATGTTCCGCAAATAAGTTTAAATATATTTTTATGCTATCCTTAATAATAAAATTGATTTCTATACAACACAATTTAACATTTTAACATTTACGATTTCGGAAATTTCTCCCACTTTTTACCAATCGGAAAATTTGACTACTATTTGTTATAATTTTCCGATATGAACAAAAAAACTATCCTCATCATATATTTAAGCACTTATTTTGTCATTTTCATTGTATTTTCACCAACTGACAAAAGCCCACCACTTCCCATTTCGTAAATTTTAATGTCCGTTTTGGTAAATTCTTTCCATTTTTATCAAAATGGAATTGTATTTTTTTATTAACGATATTTTTATATTCTCTATTGATAAAACATGTCTGCAAAAACCTCAATATACAAAGTCAATAAATAATTAGAACATATATATTTAACGGGATAAATTGATAAATCAGGACAATTTTATCATATTACTTTCCTTTTAATAAATTATTGCCGATCATTTTAAGAAATTATTTCTTGTATTTATCATCCGTCGTTTATGAGATCAAAAACAGTGATGCAAAACTCAATATCACTATTTCCGATAGTGATATAATGATATTATTAAAACATGGTCGGTTGTTATATGTTAACTGTACGGTTGTCATATTAACACTGCGCAGTTTACATATGACAACTGTACAGTTGCACAAAAAATAAGTAGGGAGTATATAAAAACAGGAGAGATTAAAAAAGACAGGGAGAACGATTGCATTTTCTGCAACCGCTCTCCCTGAAATGAAGAAAGAAATATTTTGTTTATTATTTATCTGTAAGCTTTTCTGTAAATGGCTTCAATATCTTCTACGGATGTAGGACGAGGATTACCTCCTGTGCAGACATCACCATATGCTGCTACGGCAAGATCATGAATATCTTCTTCCTTTACTCCTATTTCGGACAGCTTCTGAGGAATATTAATACTTTCCGACAGTTTCTTTACTGCTTCAATAGCTGCTTTTACTCCTTCTTCGGTATTCATTCCTTCAATATCAACTCCCATGGCTCCGGCAATATCTTTATATTTGGGAGCAGCAGGAGAATCTGCATTATACTCCATCACATAAGGAAGAAGTAACGCATTTGCTACACCGTGCGGAGTATCATAGAATGCTCCGAGCGGGTGAGCCATAGAATGAACTATCCCCAGTCCTACATTTGAGAATCCCATACCTGCTATATACTGTGCCTGTGCCATATTATCGCGGGCAAGAGTATCATTACCGTTGTCAACAGCATTTTTAAGATTCTGAGCTATCATTTCAATAGCTTTTATCTCAAACATGTCACTCATAGCCCATGCTCCCGGTGTTATATAACTTTCAATGGCATGAGTAAGAGCATCCATTCCTGTAGCAGCGGTAAGTCCTTTAGGCATTGAATACATCAGTTCAGGATCAATAATAGCGACAGCCGGAATATCATTAGGATCGACACAAACCATTTTCTTTTTTGCATCTTCGTCTATTATTACATAGTTTATAGTTACTTCGGCAGCTGTTCCCGCAGTAGTCGGAAGAGCGAATGTCGGTACAGCTTTGTGTTTTGTGTCAGCAACTCCCTCAAGTGATTTTACATCTGCAAACTCAGGGTTGTTAACTACAATACCTATCCCTTTTGCAGTATCTATTGAAGATCCGCCTCCTAAGGCTATAATAAAATCAGCTCCTGATTTCTTATATGCTTCCACTCCGTGCTGTACGTTGGCAATAGTAGGGTTGGCTTTTACATCACTGAACAGTTCAAAGGGAATTGAAGCAGCGTTAAGGACCTGTGTAATCTTATCGGCAACACCGAATTTTATAAGATCTTTGTCTGTTACAAAAAATGCTTTTCTGAAGCCGCGGCGAGCGACTTCTTCTGCTATTACAGAGCGGCATCCTGCTCCGAAATAGGAAGTTTCATTTAAAATGATTCGTTTCATGGTATGTTTAATAAGTAATTAAAAGTATGGCGCCAAAATATTATTTTATTTGATTAATGATATTATTCAAAATGACACTACTTTTTATATTTATGACATAACAGTCATGATTTATTCTTTTATAACTTAAGAATCTCTTTTCTGAAGCTTTAACCGGCTTTTAAGAGTCTGATAATCGTTATTGTAGTCCTTGTCTATAAAAAGACGTTCACCTTTTGTAAAAACGGCAGATGGGAAATTATTGGAAAATACTTTGCCCGTGCCCAGACCCTGAGGTAGGTCATTATGTTTTGTATATGTCCATTGCGCAATGGCATTAAGCCCTATATTTGATTCGAGAGCCGATGTAATCCACCATTTTACCGAGTTTTCCTCAGCCAGTGATATCCATGTGTCAGAAGAAGAAAAACCTCCGGTCAGTGACGGTTTTAGTATTATATACTGAGGTTTTATAAATCCGAGAAGTTGCTTTCTTTTTTCTGTATTATGTATGCCGATAAGTTCTTCATCAAGGACTATCGGCACGGGAGTATCAGCGCAAAGGCGGGATGTTTCTTCTATTTTACCTGCTTTCAGCGGTTGTTCAATAGAGTGGATATCTATTTTATTAAGTTTATCCAATACACGACGTGCCTCTTCGTATGAAAAAGCGCCATTCGCGTCTACTCTTATTTCCAGTATAGATTTATCATATTTTTCTCTGACGGATCTGATCAGTTCATATTCATCAGAAAAATTGATCGCTCCGATTTTGAATTTCAGACATGTAAATCCCTGAGACAACTTCTCTCCTACTCTTTCAAGCATTTTTTCTTTTGTCCCCATCCAGATAAGTCCGTTAATCTTAATATGGTCCTGCGCTTTAGTGAATTCAGAAGGAAACCATTCAGATTTTCCTTTATTAATCAGATCTATATATGCCATTTCAAGAGCAAATTTTACCGAAGGGAATTCATCCAGATAAGAAAGATCTGAAATATATCTGGCCGGATCAGAAGATATATTCTGAAGAAGAGAATCTATTTCTTCTATATTTTCACAACTAAGACCCTCCAGTGGCGCACATTCGCCAATCCCTGTTTCGCCGTTTTCGTTTTCCAGAAAGAGAATCCATATTTTTCTTTTAAGCATTACTCCTCTTGATGTGCCGCCGGGTTCAATAAAATCAAGAATATATGGATAGAATGTCAGTTTCAGCATAAGCATTTTTTTTATAAGGATAAAGATATAAATAAAAAAGAGTGCCAGGGACTATATGTCCGTAACACTCTTTATCTGCTATATTTTATTTCTATATTCTCTGTAGCCTGAATTATTTTTACTTCTGTTATCCCGGGAATTTAGGGAATTTCTTGAAGTCAGGATCACGTTTTTCAAGAAATGCGTGTTTCCCTTCCTGTGCTTCCTCCATAAGATAGTACATTAGTGTCGCATCACCTGCAAGCTCCATAAGTCCGCGTTGTCCGTCCAGCTCTGCATTCAGTCCTCGTTTTATCATTCTTAATGCCATCGGACTTCTCTGAAGCATTATCTTACACCATTCAACCGTAGTATCCTCAAGTTCTTCCAAAGGTACCACGGTATTTACCATGCCCATCTGTTCTGCTTCAAGAGCAGTATATTGTTTGCAAAGGAACCATATTTCTCTTGCTTTTTTCTGACCTACGCAGCGGGCAAGATAAGAAGAGCCGAATCCTGCGTCAAAACTTCCTACTTTTGGTCCTGTCTGTCCGAATTTTGCATTTTCAGAAGCTATAGTAAGATCACAAACAACATGAAGCACATGACCCCCTCCGATTGCATAACCGTTTACCATAGCTACAACCGGTTTAGGCATTGAGCGTATCGCTTTATGAAGGTCAAGAACATTAAGACGCGGAACTCCTTTTTCATCAATATATCCGCCTACACCTTTTACTTTCTGATCACCACCGGCACAAAAAGCTTTAGTACCTGCTCCTGTCAATACGATTACACCTATATCTTCCGACTCGCGGCAGAAATTCATAGCGTCAAGCATATCAAATATCGTCTGAGGCCTGAAAGCGTTATAAACCTCAGGGCGATTGATAGTGATTTTTGCTATACCTTCAAAAATCTCAAATTTAATATCAGAATACTCTTTCAGAGTAATCCATTCTCTTTGATTATCCATATATAAAATCTAATTTAAAAATACGTATTCGGGGTTACTTATTCATATGCATAATTAAATCCGGCCGATTTCGGAATATAAATTCCGATGCCGGTCCGGAAGAATTATTTATATCATAGAACAGTTATTATATCATTTATTATTTGAAATATGACCGCAGGATCTCATCATTCACTTCCCTTGGTGTAAAGACTTCAAGTATTGTAGGTTTGTCCCAGGCATATATGATTTTCATCGCTCTTTTAAGCTCTTTCTCATTCTGTGCTGAAATATAGTTTAGCCCGTAAGCTTCGGCCAGCTTCGATATGTCTATCGAATGTGTAGCTTCGAAATATTCTTCCATTTCCGACAATGTAGAAGGGCCTTTTATGAAACGGAATATTCCCCCGCCATTGTTATTGATCACAATGATCTTAAAACTTGATGAAAGCTTTTTATTCCATATAGCATTGATATCATACAGAAAACTCAGATCACCGGTAATAAGTGTGGTGTCGCCGTAAAAAGTAGAAGCCGCACCTGATGCTGTAGATGTTGAGCCGTCGATACCGCTTGTGCCGCGGTTTGCATCTACACGTACAACCCTGTTGTTTTTAAAGAGTTGGTGGTATCTGACAGAAGTCCCGTTTGAAAGCTGAAGTTTCGATTCTTTAGGTAATAAAGGAAGTATTACCGAGAAGGCTTTAAAGTCACTCCAGACAAGTGTTTTTATAAATTGCTGATGATGCTCCTCCGCTTTTTTATTCATTAAAACCCAGCGTTCAGCATATTTGGATTTGTTATTCTGAATATGCGGAAGAAGAGAACGCAGAAAATCAACAGGTCTGCTGTTTATTCTTTGAGTAAGTATGGTATAAGTATCAACTGTATACGACTGTTCTCCTATGTGCCAATGATGAGCCGGTTTATTCTCTCTGAGGAATCTTTTTATAAACTTTGAAATTAAAGGTCCGCCAAAGGTAATAAGAAGATCAGGTTTATATGTTTTGTTCTGATTTGCAGTAAGCCTTGATATGGTTCGGTCGATATTGGCAATAAATTTATCGCCTCTCATATTGGAAATTGTTTCAGTAAGAACAACTATCTGAGGAAAACCGGATAGTGTATTAAGAATCTTGTTCAACTCGTCATTAGGACGTTGCATTGAAACAAGAATCATCACTTTCAGCGAACAGTTTATTGACTGAGCATATTCTACCGCAGTTTCTTTTGTAAGGTTAAATGCCGGTTTTATTTCTCCGAAAACACGAGGGACTACCGGAGTTGCTTCAGTCGTACGACACAAAGGTTCTTCAAGCGGCACGTTTATATGAACCGGTCCTTTGGCTCCGTTCATGGCAATATTAATCGCATCATTGACTATACGGTTGTTATACCATACATCATCTTCTCTGTCTGATTCCGAACGATAGCAGCAACTGAATTTTACTATTTTTTCAAGAATATTTTCCTGGCGGATTGTCTGACTGTCATCCTGATCAATCCATTCATTTGGTCGGTCAGCAGAAATCACAATAAGAGGTATCTGCTGATAATAGGCTTCAGCAATAGCAGGAGACAAATTAAGAAGAGCGGTACCCGAAGTACATATCACGACAACCGGTTCATCTGTCTGTTGAGCGATGCCAAGAGCATAAAACCCGGCACTTCTCTCATCGACAAGTGATATACATTCAATTCCTTCCTGTCTGTTGAAAGCAACTGATAAAGGAGCATTACGTGAGCCCGGAGATATAACAGCTCTTTTAACTCCTTTCATTTTACAAAGACGTGCTAAAAGCTGAATATTAATTTTATCAGTGCTTTTATTTGTTACCTTTCGTGTTGCCATTTCTTAAAATTTTCTTCAGGAAAAAACATATTAATTAAGAACTCTTGTAAAA
This sequence comes from uncultured Bacteroidales bacterium, assembly GCA_947074105.1. Classification (GTDB taxonomy): domain Bacteria; phylum Bacteroidota; class Bacteroidia; order Bacteroidales; family JAUNSR01; genus JAUNSR01. The sequence continues at coordinate 33,154 of CAMTON010000015.1, read as the reverse complement.
TAACTATTAATCAAGTTAGGTTGTTCTTGCAATCTATATATTTTTTCATTTATTTAAACACTTATATGTAAGTTTGTGCATTATCTGATGATTTCCGTTATCTTATAAAGATTAAATGTGTTTTCATACAGAAAAGTTGATTTATGAGTAAATTTTAAATCACAATTTCCTGTCATGAAAATTTTATTTAAATACCGACAGAAGAGTCTGAGATTTTATGCATGTTTCTTCCCATTCTTTTTCCGGAACAGAGTCTTTTGTTATCCCACCTCCTACATAAATATATGATTCGTTTTCCTTCAATAAGGCGGATCTCAGATTTACAAAGAGTTTCAAAGAGTTAACATTATCATCTGAGGATCCATTGTTCAGGTTTATACGACCAAGAAAACCTCCATAGTACAGACGAGAATGTTTTTCTATCTCTTTTATCAATTCATATGCCTTGTCTTTGGGTGTACCGCATAATGCTGCCGTAGGGCTGAGTTCTCTGATTATTTTAGACAATATTGTTGTTTCCGTTTCAGCTTTCACTATAGTCTGCAAATGCTCTATTGCACCTGCTTTCACTGTCTGAAGAAGATCTTTACTAATATTGTTACATTTATTCTTATTGAAAATATCTGTTATGTAATCTGTAACCATTTTTTGCTCTTCATACTCTTTTTCACTCCAGTTTTCTTCAGGTCTTTTCGTTCCGGCAAGCGATACTGTAGTGAATGTCTTTTCTTTATAATCCGCAAGAAGCTCAGGAGACGCTCCTACCCAGGACATACATCCAGGAATATGTATAAGGAAAGTAAATGCTCGGGGATATTTTTTTTCAAGACTGAAAAAGATATCAGCACCATCATCTAATGTATTAAGAGTATTTCTGATCTGACGGGAAAGTATCATTTTCTGAATGTTTCCATTTCTTATATTATCAATGGTTTTGCTGCATTGATCAAGATATTCACTTTTATCAGCTATATGGAAATCAGAATCGTCAAACTGTAAAGAAGAAATTTCAGGATAAGACTTATCGGAACAAAGTGATGAAATATATGACTGGATTTTTTCAGAAGTTTCAGAAATGACAGATTCTTCATTCAGAAAAAATCGCAGCTCACGGTGATAAGGAAGAAGGAAAACCGGAAGATCTTTTTTTATTTTATTCCGGTCAATATATTCGGTATCATTTAGCGATATACTGTCTGTGATTTTATCATTAAGATGATTTTCAGAATTTTCAAGGTAGAAAGGAGATACTATGAATCCGTTATAATCAGTTATATCATTGATATTTATAACTAACGGAGCATACGGCAGACCTAATACAATCTCTTTTCCTAACGGCTCTCGGTATAAATAAAATGCTCTCTTATTTTCTATTAATTTATTTATCTCTTCAACAATCACTGTCATTTCGGTTCTTTTAGACTGCAAATATATAAATTATTCCATGCTTTGCGGGCATGGAATAATTTATCAAAATCACAATCTGCCGATTGTTTATAATCAATAAATACATAAATGGCCTTAAATGAAACCAATAAATTAAACCGTGGATATATTTATTGAATTTTTCTATATGAATGTTTTATTAATTGCTATTTAAGCATTGAGCGGTTAGGTTTTGTCATATTTTCCGGCTGAAGAATATTATCCAACTCCTGTTTTGGCATTATATTTTCTTCAAGAATCAGATCATATATACCTTTTCCTGTTTCCATAGCCTTACGTGCAAGTCTTGAACAAGTCTCATAACCAAGAATAGGAAGAAGTGACGTAACGATACCGATACTGTTGTAAACAAGCTCTTTACAGTGTTTTTCGTTTGCCGTGATACCGATAATACATTTATCTCTTAATGTATTCATACCTTTTGTCAGCATTTCGATAGACTGGAACATTGAGAAAACAATTATAGGTTCCATCACATTAAGTTCAAGCTGTCCGGCTTCTGCTGCAAATGTCACAGTAAGGTCATTACCAAAAACAAGGAATGCAATCTGATTGACAACTTCAGGTATTACAGGATTTACTTTACCCGGCATTATAGATGATCCCGGCTGCATTGGAGGAAGATTGATCTCATTTAATCCGGCACGTGGTCCGCTTGACAATAAACGAAGGTCATTACATATTTTAGAAAGCTTGACCGCTAATCGCTTAACGGCAGAGCTGTACATAACGAAAGAACCTGTATCATTGGTTGCTTCTATGAAATTCTGAGCAGCCATAATAGGCAACTGTGTGATTTCAGAAAGATATTTTATGCAGAGCGCCGAATATTGAGGATTGGCAGCTATACCGGTACCTATCGCTGTTGCTCCCATATTGACTTCAAGGAAAAGATTCACATTCTGTTCAAGACGCGGAATCTCTTCACTCAGATTGGTTGCATAAGCATCAAACTCCTGCCCTAACGTCATAGGCACTGCATCCTGAAGCTGAGTCCTACCCATTTTGATTATATTGGCAAACTGAACGCCTTTTACCGAAAATGCTTCAATAAGATAGTTAAGACCACTTACAAGCTTTCTGTTTGCAAAATAGAGGGCTATTTTAACCGCTGTAGGGTAAACATCGTTTGTTGACTGAGATTTATTTACATCATCATTGGGGTGAAGATATTTATATTCACCTTTCTGATGGCCCATTATTTCGAGCGCGCGGTTTGCGATCACTTCATTGGCATTCATGTTTGTAGAGGTACCGGCACCACCCTGTACCATATCAACTACAAACTGATCGTTGAATTTGCCCATTCGGATCTCTTTGCAGGCCTCAATAATGGCATTAGCTTTTTCTTTACTTATTTCTCCCAGGTCACGATTGGCCATTGCAGCGGCTTCTTTCACCATTGCAAGAGCCTGAATAAGTTCCGGAAAGAAATCCAGTGTTACTCCGCTTATATTGAAATTTTCCAAAGCTCTTACGGTCTGGACTCCGAAATAATACTGATCAGGGATCTCTTTTTCTCCCAAAAAGTCATGTTCTGTGCGTGACTTTCCTTGGCTATTGTTTAAATTGATCATCATATCCTTCTTGCTTTAAATGTTAGTAAAAGCATCATCACAAGTAGAACACCAACTTATTTTATAAGTTCAATTTTAAGGATTAGTTTGTAAATAAATGTATGTTTTTTTTAAGTGGAGTCTTTATTTGTATAAACATTTGTAAACAAACATCAATCAGAGAGTACGGTTATGAAGAAATTCCTGAAACTGTTCTTTATAAGAATCGGATATCGGAATATATTCATTTCCGAACACAATTCTGTTTCTTTCTATAACACTTATCTTGTCTTTTCTTACGATAAATGACCTGTGAACGCGGATAAATTCTTCGTCATTAAGGGTTTCCTCAATCTGTTTCATTGAGTTTTTAGAGACAAGAGGATGTTTTTCCCCTTCAGTGAATATTTTCACATAATCTTTAAGGCCTTCAATATAAAGTATTTTACTTATTTCTATTTTAACAAGCTTATATTCTGTTTTAACAAAAATGAAGTCCTCTCTTTCTTTAAAAACTGTTTCTTTTTTCTCTTTTCCGCTATTCTGAGCTTTTATCATAAGCTCTTTAAGCCGTAATCCCTTATTTGCAGCACCTAAAAACTCGGAATAACTTACCGGTTTTAACAGATAATCAATTGCATTAACTTTAAAACCTTCTACTGCATACTGCTGGAAAGCTGTTATGAAAACAACAAATGTCTTATCGGAGATTATCCCTGCAAGTTCTATACCGTTAAGATCCGGCATCTGGATATCCAGAAATACAATATCAGGAAGATCTGTTTCTATAGCTCTCATTGCCTCAACAGAAGAGTCGTACTTTCCGATAAGCTGAAGAAAAGGTGTCTTAAGGACATAAGATTCCAGTAATTCAAGGGCAAGCGGCTCATCGTCCACTATGATTGTTCTGAGTTTAAGATCGTTATTCATTTTCGGACTTCTTATGGCTGATTATATTCTTTCTTATTATTCTTATCTCTGAAATAAACTTATCATCTTTTCTTCCTGCTGTGAAAGAGGCATTTTTACCGTAAATTATGGCCAGTCGTTTTCGCAGATTATCCAGGCCTATTCCGGAACCGCTTCTGTCATCGGAATGCTTGTCAAAATAACTGTTTTCAACATCAAAAAGAAGTTTTTCATTATCCACAAAAAGATTTATATGTACAAATGATTTTCCGCTTCCGTTAATTCCGTGTTTAAAAGCATTTTCAATCAGGGAAATAAAAAGCATTGGAGCAATATTCCACTCTGAAGGCTCTCCTTTGATTTCAAAGCTTATATCAGCTTTTGATGAAAATCTAAGTTTTACAAGATCCAGATAATTATTTATAAATTCTATCTCCTTGGATAACGGAACTTCCGTTTCGTAGTTATCATAAAGAACGTATCTGAGCAGCTTACTCAACTGATGTATGGCAGACTGGGCTCTGTCCTGCGAAATTGCTACAAGAGAATAGATATTATTAAGAGTATTGAAAAGGAAATGTGGATTAAGCTGACTTTTAAGATTCTTAAGCTCAGCCTCGTAATGGTTTTTCTCAAGTTCTTTTCGCTGCGACTCTTCACTATACCACTGAGATGTCATTTTTATCGCTACCGAAAGACCGGCTGTCAGAATATAAAATATTGTATCTCGTCCTATCTTAAGCATCCAGCCAAGTTTAATCGGGGGCTTTTCTCCGGGTGGCACTGATCCCGGATGCGCAGAACCGTGATGAGCAGAACCGATCGGAACAAAGACATCGTCAACAAGATACATCAGTACTGATCCCGCAATTATAGCAATGATATTTATAGTAAGAAATGTCCTTACTTTTCTGTCAAAAAGATATTTGTTTATAAGAAGGAAATAATTGCTGTAAAAGATTATTATGACAATGAGCTGACTGAAGCAGAATCTTGAATAAAAGAAAAGCCAGCTTTCATTTATATCATTAGGCATAAATAAAAACGGTGAAGAAAACAGAATTGTCCACACCATAATGTGTATGAGTATTTCTACAAATCTTGATGGTCTATTTTTGATATACATATCTATTATATTTAATAATGAAAATATAATATTTTCAGTTAAGTTCTTAATCGTTTTTTTCTAAAAAGATAGAGCTTGCATCACCTGTTTCACAACAGATTACGGCAAACTCTATCGACTCTACTTACTAACTACTAATTGTAACTTATGAAAGTTAAAAAAAGTCTCTTCAATCTCATTTGTTACTTTCAATAAAAATATATAATTATGAGAATATTTAATCTAATATTATTCGTTTTATTTCGCTATAAAGACCTGTAAAGTGTCCTTATTCGTACCTTATCGCTTCAATAGGATCAAGACTTGCTGCTTTTCTTGCCGGATACCACCCGAAGAATATTCCGGTAAGCGTACAAACGGCAAAGGAAAGAAGTACTGACCATGGCTGTATCAGAACCGGCCAGCCGGCAACGAACTTAACTACGAATGTTACTGAAACTCCAAGCAGGATTCCTATTATTCCTCCCACAAAACTCAACAGAACTGCTTCTATCAGGAACTGGATAAGAATATCTTTTCCTTTTGCTCCTATTGACATTCGAAGTCCGATCTCACGGGTTCGTTCCGTTACCGATACGTACATAATATTCATGATCCCGATACCCCCGACAAGCAGTGATATTCCTGCAATACATGAAAGTAGCAATGTCATAAGATCTGTGGTTGATGTCATCATTGATGTCAGTTCTTCCTGGGATCTGACTTCGAAATTATCTTCTCCGTCTTCTTTTATCTTATGATTGAAACGAAGTATTTCTTCTATCTCTTCTACCGCTTTTGGCGATAGTTCTTCATTTACTGCAGAAGCATAAATTCCCTGCAGATAATTGATAGCAAGAACCCTTTTCTGAACAGTGGTATATGGAGCGATAAGAAGATCATCCTGATCCATTCCCATACTGTTATATCCTTTCGGCTCAAGTACTCCGATAATTTTAAGAGGAGTCTTGTTAAATCTTATATATTTCCCCAGAGGCGATTCTCCGTCAGGGAAAAGATTATCGGCTACAGTCTTTCCGATAAGACAGACTTTTGCAAAAGTCCTGATATCCTGATCGGAAAAGACATCTCCGTCGGTAACTTTATATTTACGTATTTCAAGATAATCCTGATTTACTCCGTATAATGTTGTCGGAGTATTATTTGATGAGTATATCACCTGTCCGCTGCTTGTTACAGATGGCGAAACGGCAGCGACATATTCACTTTTCTGAACAATGGCATTATAATCCTCAATCTTCAGACTCTGCATCGTAGAGGCATCCTGTCGGACACCACCCATTCTCATGCTTCCCGGATGAATCATAAGCATATTTGATCCCATCTCGGAAATCTGCTCCCTGATGCTTTGCTTTGATCCCTGACCAATAGCAAGCATGGTGATAACAGAAGCAACCCCGATAATGATTCCCAGCATAGTCAGAAATCCTCTGAATTTATTTGTATTCAGTGCCCGGAGAGCTATTTTAAAGAGGTTTGCAAAATTCATATTGTACAATTCATTTATTTTTCAACTCAGGATATGGTAATCAATTCATAATATATGATATAAATCATTATCTGTCCTGATGCATCACCTCTCCTGTCCGTCATCTGTACCCGGCAGAAGAGCTAACTCTTCGCGGGCATCTTTAATCTTATCATTATAAGTATCGCTGATCACTTTTCCGTCTCTCAGAGCTATAGTCCTGCTACTGAAATCACTCATCTCCGGATTGTGGGTAACAAACAATATTGTTCTGCCGTCTTTGTAAAGATCCTGAAAAAGAGCAAGAATCTCAAGAGAAGTACGTGTATCAAGATTTCCCGTAGCTTCATCGGCAAGCAATATCACCGGGTCGTTTACCAGTGCTCTTGCAATAGCGACACGCTGTTGCTGTCCTCCTGACATCTGATTTGATTTATGATCAAGACGATTGCCCAGTCCGACAAGCTTAAGTGCTTCAATAGCTTTTTTACGTCTTTCTCTTGCCGGAATTCCCGGATTATAGATTAGTGGAAGTTCCACATTTTCAATCGCGGTTGTCTTTGGCAAAAGATTATAATTTTGGAATATGAATCCAATCTTACTGTTTCTTATATCGGCACGTTTGTCCTTACTCATAGAGTCTGTCCTTATACCGTCAAGATAATATTCTCCCGATGTCGGTGTATCCAGACAACCGAGAATATTCAGAAGTGTGGATTTTCCGGATCCGCTGGTTCCCATTATAGTTACGAATTCTCCGGCTTTTACACTGAAGCTTACTCCGCGTAAAGCTTTTACGACTTCGTTGCCGACAAGGAAACTGCGTTTTATATCTACAAGCTTTATAATTTCTTTTTCCATACTATTTCTCCGCTTAAGATTATTTCTTTCTTGACGGAGGTCCCTGCATGAACGGACTTTTTTCTTTATTCAACTGAGGATTGCCCGCTCCGGCCATTTGGGAGGTCTCATCAACTACCACAACATCTCCTTCTTTAAGACCGCCTGTAATTTCAACATTCACTCTATCATCATAACCTACCGAAACAGGCATTCTCAATTGTTGTTCTCCGTTTTTAACCCATACACCAGGTTTTCCGTCAGCACTTTCATTTCTGAATTTAAGAGCCTTCGACGGTACCGATAATACATTATTTCTTTCAAGTGTCTTAATAGTGACATTTGCCGTAAGTCCCGGCTTCAATTTCAGATCCGGATTAGGAGCAGCAATCACCACTTCATATGTCACAACGTTAGATGTTGTTGTAGCCTCAAGTCTCACCTGAGTCACATATCCTTCAAATTTATCATCCGGATAAGCATCAACGTCAAATGTCACTTTTTGTCCTTCTTTTACTTCACCTATATCAGCTTCATCAACATCAGCGATAACCTGCATTTTGGTAAGGTCGTTTGCTATAGTAAAAAGTGTCGGAGTAGAGAAACTTGCGGCAACAGTCTGCCCTTCATCAACAGCTCTCGACAATACTATTCCGTCAATTGGCGAAAATATAGTTGCGAATCCCAGGTTGGTTTTGGATTTAACCATATCAGAACGGCTCTTATCATAACTGTTTTTTGATTTCAGATAATTATATTCAGCCAGTTCATATTCTGTATCGGAAATCATCTGTTTCTGATGTAATTCTTTTGAACGGTTGAACAGCTTTGTCTGATATTCATACTCCACTTTAGCGGCAAGCATATTTGAAGTCTGAGATTCAAGCTCCGCTTCAAGTGTTGTTTTATCAAGTTCAGCAAGTACCTGTCCTTTTTTCACCTCCGAATTATAGTCTACATATATTTTGGAAATAATACCGGATACCTGTGTACCTACCTCTACATTATTAATCGGCTCAAGAGTTCCCGTTGCAGTTACTTCTCTTGACATATCTATTTTTTTTGCTGTTGCGGTTTCCTGCATATGTTTTGCTTCACCTCCTGATTTACAACTGAAAGCTGAAAGCAGTACTGCTATTACCGACGCCGCAAAAACGACATTTCTTTTCATCTTTATATATCTTTTCTGAATTACCGTAATATATTATCTATCACATTAATTGAATCCGTCAACAGCAAACTGACCAATATTATTATAAAACTCAAGAAGTCTTATATCAAGAAGTGCGCTGTATTTGGCCTGAATCTTATCCTGAATAGCGTTCAGAAGCGAATTCTTCTCTACCAGAAGATCTACTGCATTCAGCATTCCAAGATTAAATTTCTGCTGAACAAGGTCATAACTTTCTTCCGCTGCTGCAAGTTGAGCAAGTGCCGCATCATACTGACTTTGCGCCGATATAGCGTCAAGATGAATTGTAGTTATTGTATTCGAGACCTCAAGAATAACATTTTCATAATTGAGCTCAGCATCCAGTATCGAAACCTTAGCTCTTTCAACTTTTGATTTTGTCTGTCGGTTGTTGTATAACGGAACGGACAGTGTCACACCTACATTTTCATTGAATCCCTTTCCGATCTGTTTGCCGAAATTATCGGGAGAAATAGTGTTATGTCCCGTTGTCACAGAAGCATTAAGGGATATTGTAGGAATCCATTCACCTGCCGCTATCTTTCTTTCAAGCTGAGAGATTTTGATCTGAGCTGTAGCCCCTTTTATTTCAGGCATATTCATAAGTGCATTATCCAAAACTTCCGTAAGAACCGGAACAAGAGGCAAATCTGTCATATTGTCGGAAACATAATCCACCTCAAAATCACTTTCATTACTTAACTGCAGAAGCTGTTTCAATGCCAGAAGAGCTTCGGCTTCCGAGGTTTTTGCCATTACAAGCTGATAATTGTCTTTCTTATACTGGCTTTCCACCTGCGCCAGATCGACCTTGCTTATCATTCCGGATCGGAATAGTTCTGTTGAGCGTTCAAGTTCCTTTTCTGAAGTAATGACAATCTGTTCGTTTGTAAGAACCGATTCATGAGTATAAAGCAATTGATAATATTGACGTATAATCTGAATCTTAATGTTGTTGCTTGTTGTCAGAAAATTCCACAGAGCATATTCTCTGCTTATCTTTGACTGCTCTATCGTGTTCAGACGTCTACCTCCGTTATAGATAGTCATTCCTGCCGTAAGGTTATAAGTACCCGAGTAAACAGTATGATCATCAGCTTCATTATCAAAATTTACATTCTGATTTGTATTGAATGTCAGCGAAGGAAATAATGAAGCTTTCGCTTCTTTCAGATTTATCTCCGACTCATCAAACTGAAGTCCCGATCGAAGAATGCTGATATTATTTTCTGCCGCATATACAAGACAATCGTCAAGGTTCCATGCAAGGCTGTCATTTGCCATCAGTGAAACAGAAATAAACATTCCGCTTACAACCAGCATTACCTTATGCTTAATATTTTTAATTCTCATCTCACTCTGATTTTCTGAAACAAAACTATGAAGATGAGCATTAGCAAAAAAAAGAAATAGACAGATACCCTGTTTTCGTCGACGAATAAGCAAAAAATCCGTTATTGTTAATTTTTTAAGTTAACAATAACGGATTCTTTATTATAATCTATTATTTATGTCGGTATTACCTTTTGTCTGTATTAATCAGAAATCAGCATCTTTTACGATATAAATTTCTTTTTGCGTGAAGGGGTGAATAAATCTCATAGAATAAGAATGCAGATACAGCCGTTTATCCTTTTTTCCGTAAAGTTCATCACCGAGGATTGGAGTATCAAGACCGGAAATGTGAGAAGAATGCATTCTTAACTGATGTGTCCTTCCAGTAACAGGCATAAAGTCGATTCTGGTCTTTCCCTTTTCAGCAGATATTACTTTAAATATAGTTATAGCTCTTTTCCCGTTTTCAAAATCCACTTTCTGCTTGGGTCTTTCCAGATAATCTGACGAAAGAGGCAGATCTATAATTCCCTGATTTTTTTGAATAAGTCCGTCCAGGACTGCTATGTAATGTTTTTCTATGTTATGTTCAGCAAAAAGAGACTGAAACCTTTTATAACTCTCTTCACCTTTTGCAAACATCAACAGACCGGAAGTCGCCATATCCAGGCGATGTACTGCATAAACATTTAAATCTTGATAATCTGTGTTCTGCTTCAGAATTTCAAGAGCGGAGACAGTGTTATTTTTTCCCGGCACCGAAAGCATTCCCTGTGGTTTATTAATAACTATAATATTATTATCCTCATAAATTACTTCCAGAGATTCTGGTTGTTTGATATTTTCAACCGGATTCGACTCAACGTCAAGCCCCTGAAGCATGAAAGAAAGAATTGGCCCACACTTCCCGGTACACGACGGATAGTAATTTCCCTCTTTTCGGATTATTGATTTAGGAGACTCTCCTATCCAGAATTCAGCCATAGCCACAGGTTTAAGATTATGGATATAGGCATATTGTAAAAGTTTCGGAGCACAACATTCTCCGGAACCGGCAGGAGGAAATTTAATAGCTGTAGTTCCGAATATGTCACATAACCCTTTCACCTCCCCCTTAGCATTCTTCATTCTGAAACTATCAAATAATCTGCGCTGAAGAATAGCGGAGCTTTCCTTTCTTTCTTTTTTAAGATCTCTGATTTGTTCTTCATATTGTTGTAAATTCTCCTTAAGTTTTTCAATCTTATCGGACAACTTTTTCTGAAGACGCTTGAATTCAGCTTTAAGAAACCGGCTTTCGGCTAAAAGACTCTCTTCCGTACAATTTTCATCAAGATTATTTCTTTTCCTGTCACGCAGAATCTTTTTGGCTTTCATCAATTCTTTAAATTCCGCAATTTCCCTGTCAGATTCTATTATAAGAATATTGAAATCCTTCTTAAGCGATATATAATCCGGATCAGACTCAAGGGCCCCGATTTTCTTATTTATATCTGAAATTCTTTTTTCCTCAGCTTTAAAATAGCCGTCAGGATTAAGCAGATCATATACAGGAGGAACAAAAAAAGGATGATCGTTTCTGTTATTAAGCAGCCCGGAGTATGCGGCAAGAAAACCTGTCTTCCCTTGTTTATCTCTTATTATAAGAACTCCGAACATCTTACCATCTTTTGCTTCCGAATATTCATCAATATTTTCAGATATATGCCTTTTCACTATCTCTGAAGCCATTACAGATAACGTATGAGGTTCGTAACAGAAAGGATAAGTGAATTTCTCCGGAAGAGGGATATGTGAAATATCCGATTCAAAATAATGTATCTTATTATTCAATTTTTCAGCTTTATACATTAGAATCTACCGCATACTTTATTATATATCTCACGGCAAAGAGCAAGATCATAATTAGCATCATGAAGCAATGTATCATTGACATTAACTCCAAGATATTTCGCTACTGTCGCCTGCTTAAAATCCGGCATTTCAGTTCTTTTTTCAGCAAGAAACGGTGTAGCAAGTATCATCACATCTATAGAATTAGACCAGAACCATGATCCGAAATATTTATCGTTATTCTGCAGGAAGAATCCACGAAGAAAGTTATTATCAAATGAAGAATTATTATAACCGGCAAGAAAGAACTTATCGTTTTTATTATAACGGTCAACATAACGTGAAAGAATATCAATCAACTGATCATATATCTTTTTCATAGGAGGATAATTAAGAATCTGTTCTCTTGTCACATTACAAACCTGAAGAGCCTCCTCTTCAATCTGAGCTTTTGGATTTGGCTGTACGAAAAAATTAAACTCTTCTTTAGTTTCTCCGTCGACCACAACCTGACCACTTATCTGATGTATGCCGTGACGCCCCGGATTCGTACCTGTCGTTTCAAGGTCAAAAAATAATATTTTCATTCTATTTGTAATTTTTTTTGGCAAATATATCAATATACAGCATATATTATCAATAAGTGAAAGAGAAAGAAAGCTTTATTTTGCATAATGCCGATTAATAGGAACATTTTTATTATATTGAGCAACTACAGTATTTAAGGCGGAAATATTATTATTTCATTTTTCTAAATTTATCATGTTATGGTTTATCAAAAAGAATTTACATTAAACTCCCGCAAAAGGGGTTTTCATCTTGTTACGGATGAAATACTTCGTCATCTTGACAAACTTCCTAAGACCGGAATCCTTCAATTATTCATAAAACATACTTCTGCCGCACTTTCAATAAACGAGAATGCGGATCCTACCGTTCGCGATGATATGGAAGAGATCTTTACACGTCTTATAAAAGAGCGGGAACCATATTACCGACATGATTATGAAGGAGACGACGATATGCCGGCTCATGCCAAAACTTCAATTATCGGAGCCTCGATAACTATTCCTATTACAAATCATCATCTTAATATGGGGATATGGCAGGGCATTTATCTTTGTGAATTCCGCAACCATGGTGGTTCCAGAAAGATTGTTGCCACTGTATTAGGTGAATAATATTATACACATAAATAAGAATAAGGACATAAAAGCAGGATAATATATTCCTGAATTTATGTCCTTATTTTTTATTTCAATAAGAATGCCGATTATCAGAAGATCATTTATTTAGAATCCTCTTTTTCCCTTTAATAAGGTTATTCAAAAGAGTTTTTTCGGCTTTATTGCCTGAAATATGGCTTGCTGAAACATTGCTTCCGTCATAACCGAAATAAATGATTTCTTCTTCCTCCTCTACAGGGTCTTCTTCTTTTATTGAAATTATATTGCCTTTACCGTCATATTCGATTTCTACATCATATTCATACTCATTAATTTCATATTCAGTTTCCTCATCATAAGTTTCAGTTACTTCCTCTTTAAAATAGATCTTTGAAGGTATATTTTTTGTTTGTTTTCCTTTCAAACCGACAAAACAGGCAAAAAGAAAATCATTTCCATACCCCATATACAACTGTGTCGGAGTGAACAGCCCTGTATTTAAAACATTTCCGTATTCAAATCTTGCCGAAATTTTATAATTCAACTCGAAAGTTTGGTCATAAAACTCTCCGGATGCTACAGCATTAACTGTTATTAAATCAATATTACCGTCCGACCACACATAATCACATTTGATTGACTCATTTCCTTCCGGTGCAACTCCTGAAATATCTGCCGCAATTATCTGAGACTCCTGATTATATGTATAATTCATTATATAATTTGCAACCTCATCTCTTTCTATATGACTTAATTCAGCTGAAGTAATACATCCGGTCTTGTTTAAAACAATATTCTTAAGCTCTCTGACAGCCGGATAAGATCTGTATTCAAGCTTAAAAGATAATGGAGACAAAGTCATAGATGCCGCTGAAGGATAAAGATTATCCTGATCCTTGAAATTTATATCCGCGAGTTTATTGTCTGCATATACAAACAACCAGGTTTCTCGGTTATAAGTTACAGATTTAACAGGATTAGTAAAACCGGATAAGACAGTTTCATTCTTTTCAGAATCAGTGTCAGTATCTTTTTCGTCATCAATACATCCTGTAAAAGCAAGAAATGATATTAAACATAAAAACAAATAAGTAGATTTTTTCATAATAACTGAATTAGTCAATGTTTAGATTATAATCGTTTTAAAAATAATAAATAATTTTTACATAATATAACTAAGATGGTATTTAGAATTAAAAATACATTTATGTAAAAACATCTTTATGGATTAAACAGAACTATGGATTTAGTTTTTTTATAATATTTATCAACACAAACACATAAAAATCCAATTATCAGTATTATAAAATAGAAAAAGCTCTCTGAAAACCGAATGTCTTCAGAGAGCTTTTTTCTGTACGTTTAAAATATTATTTTAGCTGTTTTTCGGACCTATGCTGTCGCCGGCGATAGAATCTCTCATGCTTGTATCAGCCTGGATATTTTTCATTTTATAAAAATCCATTATCCCAAGATTTCCTGTACGGAAAGCTTCCGCCATTGCCTGAGGGATAAGAGTTTCAGCTTCAATCACTTTCGCACGAGCTTCCTGTGCTTTGGCGATCATTTCCTGCTCTCTGGCGATAGCCATTGCGCGACGCTCTTCAGCTTTTGCCTGAGCGATATTCTTATCGGCATTTGCCTGGTCAATCTGAAGTTCAGCACCGATATTCTTACCTATATCGATATCCGCGATATCAATTGACAGGATTTCAAAAGCCGTACCTGAGTCAAGACCTTTACGAAGAACAAGTTTCGAAATTGAATCAGGATTTTCAAGCACTGTCTTGTGAGTATCCGAAGAACCTATCGAAGAAACGATACCCTCACCTACACGGGCAAGAATTGTATCTTCTCCTGCTCCGCCGACAAGCTGACGGATATTTGCTCTTACCGTTACCCTTGCTTTTGCAATAAGCTGAATACCGTCTTTCGCAACCGCTACAACCGGAGGCGTATCGATAACTTTAGGATTTACAGACATCTGAACCGCTTCGAATACGTCACGTCCGGCAAGGTCGATAGCTGTAGCCATTTTAAAAGATAGTTCGATATTTGCCTTTGCAGCAGATACAAGAGCGTGTACTACACGTTCTATATGACCGCCCGCAAGATAATGCGCCTCAAGTTCATCTCTTGTTATATTGTTCAGACCCGCCTTATGAGCTTCAATCATAGCTCTCACAATAACGTGAGGTGGGACATGACGGATACGCATCAGCACAAGCTGCATAAGAGATATATGGACACCCGACACTTTAGCCGAGATCCACAACAAAACCGGCACAAAGTGCAGGAACAGGAATAATAAGACGATTATTACCCCGAGTAAAATCAATGGTACTTCCATAAATAAGTATTGTTTGTAATGAATTTATGATTTTATTTTAATAAATATTTTTTTTGTTATGCCAAACGTACAATAACCTTTGTCTTCTCCACTTTTTCGATTATCACACGACTGTTAACGTCAATAAATCCTTCCGGAGATTTGGCCTCTATTTTCATACCTTTTACAAGAACTGAACCCATTGGATTAAGTATTGAAATGGTCATAGCTTCATCACCTGCTACGATTGATGAATCTATGGTATTCTCTATATTCGACTTTATCTCTTTCTTAAGCGCCATACGGTTGACCATCTTACTTTTGACAAAAAGATATACCATTACAAGAAAGCCTATACCGGCAATAAGAAACGTGATATTTCCTCCCGTAGGACCGAGTTGATCATAAGCATACCATACAGATCCACCCATAAAGATAAATCCGGCAATTCCCGCTACGCCAAAACCGGGTATTATAAATATTTCCGCTATAAGAAGAAAAATTCCAAGGAGTGATAATATGATGATTATAAAAAGGTCAAGAATCATATAGAATTTTAGTTTGTCAGAATGTAAATATATAATAAGAATGTTGAATTCCGTTATCTTAACTTCGGAAGTTCCGCTTTTCTTACTTCATTTTCTGTCTGATCGATATTATTCAAAAGAGAAACCCTGACATCTTCAAGTTTCAAAATTTCAGCTCTAAGCTGACTTTTGCGATTATTGTCAGCACTTGACCATTGATTACGAAGTTTATTAAGCTGATCGGCATTGTCATTCAGGGCCTTGTTTACAGCGATAATCTTTTTATAAAGTTCTTTGGCTTTAGCGTCTTTAAAATCTGAAAGATGATAATATGTATTCTTGTCATTCACGATGAATACGAAATCCACCGCTTTGCGCGTATTATCAACCGTACCGAGTTCATAAATCTTTGAAAGAATATCTCTGTAATTGCTGCCAAGATTCCATGTACTTTTAATAGAGTTTATTTTTGCCAGATTCTCCATCGTATCAGGAAGATCTTTTTCATAATATACACGCTGCGCATTAGGAATGAAAACATATATTACCACAGAATCCTCAGGCTGAAATCTGTCAGAAGCAAACCAACCGACATTCATATCCTCATCGATAGCCATCATATAGTCATTATACGGCGAATTAAACGGCATAGGCAGTCTTTCAGGCTGAAGATACATTTCCCTTTCAGGACTGTATTTTGAAACATAAAGATCATAACCTCCTATTCCTCCGTCACGGTCGGATGCGAAATAAACCGTCATACCGTCGGTCAGTGCAAACGGATAATTATCATTTGACTCCGAATTAATGCCTCCTTTAAGCGGCATAGGCTCGCTCCAGGAATCACCCAGAAGTCTTCCGGTGTAATAAATATTATACTCAAGTGAATCATTAGATTTTCCGAAAAGACGTCTGTCTCCTCTCTGCGTTTCGAAAACAAGATTTTCAGGATCATTTCCTAATCCTGTAACATCATAATCAAGAAGGCGGCCGGTCTCGTTTCCAAGCATATAATTACGGAAGAAATTATTCCTTCCGACTACTATACTATCGATGATCTCCACTTTCTCCACCTTAGATAGGGCTCTCTCCGCAAGTTCCGCCTTTGAAAGAAGTTCCTTTACACGAACCATCTCTTCCTCTTCTGCCGGTTTAAGAGAGGCTTTATATTTAGTAAAATAATCTACCGCTTTATTAAACTGATAATTCTCAAAATAATATTCTCCCAGATATGGATAAGAACCTGTTATTTTCCCTTTTGCTGCTTTCAGAAGAAAAGGTACGGCCTCTTCCTTTTTACCGATCTCAAATAATGCCTGTCCATACCATTTATTTACATCAGGACGGTTAGGGTATCTTTTAATAAGCACTTCAAACGACTCCGCCGCTTTATGATACTCTTTTTTGCCGATATATCCTCTTGCCTGTTCAAGCGTTTGTGCAGACATATCCATACACATAAGTGAGATCAGCGATACTGCAAAAATTTTACCAATTCGTTTCGATAAGATTATTTTCTTTAAAAACATATTATTTACATTTTTCACTATCTACAAAACTAACAATAATTTACAGTATTTAATTTGTTGTAGTTATTTTTTTTGCCCGCGAACCAGTATTACGAATATATTATGTCAAATATATTCTATGTTATAACAGACGTAACAATTAAAAATATCTCATATTCCAATATTAAACAAAAAGAACCCTTTCCGAAAAAATTCCGGAAAGGGCTCCTGTTTGTCTTTAATTAAATCATAAAAGATCTATTAAAATCAGTATGTAAAATAATCTTGTTCAGAATTATTTAACAGCAACTTTTTCTCCACCTACGATATAGATGCCTTTACCAAGACCCTGTAGAGCTTCAGATCTCTTAACGGCTTTACGAACAATGATACCGTCGATTCCGTAAACGTCAACGATTTCAGCTGTTGCATTTACGTTTTCGATAGATGTTAGCACGTCATCATAAATAATATATGTAGGCTGTCCTCCATCAAGAGTCATATAAGTGCTGTATGGAGCAACTTTTGCTTCTACACCTTCAGGAATCTGATAGAAACCTACTTTAGCAGCTATACAGTTGAAGATATAAGAATTTTCAGGAGCAACCACTTCTTCATAAGTACCAGCCAACAGACCTTTAGAGTAAGAATCTTTAGTCGCAGCACCGGTTCCTGTTAATACATAGTCACCTGCAACAGCTTTTACTACATAAGGAGTATTTGCTTCCATATCGTAAACTTCTACAAGCACAGGGCCAAACTCTTCATCGTTCTCATACGTATAAACATTCATTTCCGATGGGATTTCAGCTTTAAAAGGAACTATTACTGTCGAATAACCGAAGTCATCAGTTGCTATTGTAACAACAGCTTTTTCTGCTTTTTCAAGTTTGAAATCAATATGAGAATTCACGGTATATACCCCTGCATCCTGACTTCCGATATAGTTTTTAGCTTCTGTGTTATACAGATTATAAACACCTTCGCGATCAGTTGCGATAACTTTCACAACAAGAGCTTTAGTTTCATCTGTTACTGTTCTGATCTGGCTTGAATTTCCTCCATGAGGAACACCTGTACTGATATATCTTCTTACACCGTCTACATCGATCATACTCATTGTGTAGCAGTCTGATTCTTCTGCTGCAATAAAATTAAATGCCTGAGCATAGTTTTTGTTTGCAGGTGCTAAATATTTGATATTATATAATCCATGATCGTTTCTGTCATTTGCAATAAATGTTACAGCCATATTGTCATAACCCCATCCTTCAAAAGTAAGAATCGCATTAAAGATTTCATCAGCTGCAGGTATATTCAGAGTTTTTTCATTATATGCACTGATTGCTTCAGCAAGTTCGCCTGTCGCAGCTACAACTACATTATAATCAGCCGCTTCCAATGCTGCCTCCGCTTTAACTATTGCTTCATTAAGAGCATCTGCATAAGAAGAAGAATACTGGAATGAATTATCTCCTGCATTTGTTACAGGAAGTGCTTTTGCTTCTTCAATTTTCAATATCAGACCTTCTGCAAAATCAGCAGATGTAAGATCACCTTTATAACCTAAAGTAATATTGGTAATACCCATCCATGTTGATCCCGGCTCAGCGATATTAAGACCGAATTCCAGTCTTCCGTCTGCATAAACTACAACATCTTCAACTTTGCTTAATGAGAACATATTTGTTGTATTATCAAGCATTACTGATTCTGAATTAGCATAGAATGCTACATTTCCACTCATCGTATTATCAAATGTAAATGCAGATATTGTATAATGTCCCTGACGTAAACCTTCTTTCACAAAGAATGTACGTCCTGTATAAGCGCTTCCATTCCATGTTTCAATAAAGCCCGGAGCAACAAGTTCGTCAGTATTCTTTTCAGTTGATGTCTTATATGTGAAATTCTGACTGCTGTGAGTTCTCTGCCATCCGTTATGAGAATTTCCTACTCCTTCAATAAGGAATGTATAGTCAAGAATGTTTCCTTCTGTCGGAACAGCTACAAGTAAAAATTCAGCATAAGCATTTCTTAATTCTGCATTAACAGCTTCAAGCTCGTCAACAGAAGTCGCTTCATCAACTTTCTGTGCTACTGAAGCTACAAATGTGCTAAACGATTCATCAGCTAATGTAACAGCAAGTATTTCTGTACATTTCACTTCCAATTCATTAATTGCAGAGATTACAGCCGCTGATTCTTCTACATTTTTTATTGCTTCATTTAAAACTGCAATTGCATGTTCAATAGCATCAACAGTGCTTTTTACACCTTCTGCTTCTTCTATTGCTTTATTCAGTCCTGCTTTAATTCCTGTAGTTAATAAAGTCTGATCAATCTCTTTTATTTCTTCAATTTTTGAATTCAAAAGGTTCTGCAGCTCTGTTAAATCAATTCCATGATAAGTAAGTTTAAAATCATCAAATAAGCACCAGTTTGATCCTAAACTTTCTGCGTCATTCATAATTCCGACTTTTAGCTTATTGTCTACAACTGTAACTTCTACTGTATTTCCTCCATAATAACCTGCGATCATATATTTTGCAGCTTCAGCCATGGTATTTGGGATAAATCCGTAAGTCGTACCTGCTCCGTAACCCAAATCATCTTCTTTATTAAAGATTGACATTAACGGTGTTTTGCTTTCATTTGCAAAAATATATGCTCCTAAAATTTCATCTCCACTTTCTCGTTTTGATGCAGCTTCCACCGGAGATCCGTCTCTATAGAAACCTTTACATTCAAGAGTATATTTACCGTTTGGTATATTTTCAAACTGCTGATACATTGAATATTTTACAGAACTACCTTTATAGATTTCGCCAACATAATACGGGCGATTTTCAACAGTATTATCTCCGTTAATAGCAGGAAAATTCGTGTTTCCGTCAGATGATTCGCCAGACCACACATCACTTCTTGATGATCTGTTGAAATTTGGATTCGTGATAAGAAATGTTGCATCCAATGCATTCTCTACTGTTGCATTTTCAAGATATTTTATCCTCTGATTTTTTGAAAGCAATAACCATTTTGCATTATCATCAATCTCTGTAAGCAAAACATTTAATGCTGTAGTACCATCATATCCTAATACTTTCCCTTCATTTTCATTTGTAATAGTATATACATTATTACCCTGGTCCGTAAAAGTCCAGTTATAACTATTCTGATCAACAAATCCTCCTTCACCTAAATAAATTTTAACTCCGTTAGTATATTCGTTTTTTGAACATATAGTGTATACTCCGTTCCCTCCATTTAATTCCATAAGAATTGATGTTGTCCCAAATGTGCCTTGAGTACCCCATGCATTACCGGCTCCAAGAAAATTTTGTGCCCCAATATTATAAAGAAAAAACTCTCCATTGCCAAGTTCATCTCCTACCCAGCTTTGAGATTGTGTGCTGCTCATTACAGTCACGTCTGAAACAGAATTTTCAGCAGCATAACCGGTGGCAACCGCAGCGAACGAGATTGCCAGAAGAGAAAGTAAATTTTTTTTCATTTTCTTCGATTTGTTAGTTAATAATTTAATGTATAGATATTAGATTTCTATTTTTTGAAATGATTATAAAAACGGAGAGTATAAACTTTTATAGTTATAAGTGACGGCGTAAACGCAGGTGCATAAATATGTCACCTCGTGCATGTAGTATAAACCTTTATAGTTATAAATGTTGTGTTATTCCGTATCAGATAATAGTTTAAAATTTGACATATTGTATTTTGTGTCAACGTTAGTGTGTTATTTCATCAAGTGTTGTTTCATCGGTAGTTTTCAGATTATATTTCACAATATGTTAATAATAAATTATTTTATCTAATATAACCTTACAACAAATATATATTAATTAGAATACTAAAAAAACACTATAATGTTAAAAAGAAACAAGTTGCATATTGTTTAAAAACATTTTTTTATGTTACTATATATATTTTCTTATATTTAAATATATAAGTCTAAAGTCTTAATATGTAATTATAATCGCAAAAATGATTTAACTTGCTAAATAACGGCTTTTTTATTTTCTCTGAAAAATTTGCTCAAATCAACCTAATCACAACAATCTTTAAATAAGAATTGTTTTATATAAGTCCATATTTAACACTTAATTCCCCAATTCATTACAATAAGCACTCATTATAAAATAAAGCTGTTCATAACCAACGGCTGCCATCTTTACATTAATGACATCACCGGTTTTCAGTACCGTACGCGGTCCGACCTCATAAGTGCCTCCGTTACTTTTCGAATCATATCGCATCACATTTATTATCTCAATATCGTGAGGCAGTTTTACACTTGAATATGACTTCCCTATATAAAATGAATTAGAACAGACCTCAAATGAAGTTCTGTAGAACAATCCTTTTTCGAACTTTTCTGAAATCATATCCATATAAAGACTTCTCATAAGCGGACGACTGTGAAAATGACGGATAAAAAGTACTGCCATTGTCACTGTTACGATCATAGGTACAAGAAGCTCATATTTACCTGTTATTTCTATCGCTATTATAAGCCCGGTGATCGGAGAACTGAATACGCATGTAAACATCAATGCCAATCCTATATACATAAAAAACGGTATTACCTCTACCGGAATAATATCCATATCTGTCAGAATCATGGCAAAAACCTTCCCGGATATTCCGCCAAGTACAAGTGTAGGAAGAATTAATCCCCCACTGAAATTAATCCCGTATCCTATGGATGTAGTGAGAATAATAAGTACCATTATCAGAAATACATACCAGAATGAACTCTGATTATTATGAACCTGGAAAATAAGTTCTTTCTCTCCTCCTGCAGTAATATCAATGAAAATAAATCCCATCACGGAAGTTATGACAGAAACAATAAGGATTTTTGTCCAACGGGGAAGCCGGAAACTTCTCATAGCAGTCTTTATTCTTAATATTGAGAAACAATATATACGTCCTACAATAAAGATAAAAACAGCGAAAGCAAAAAGTATGATTATTTTATATGATGTATCATAAGTTGGCTCCTGTATAATGACGGAATGAAGATGCGAATTCGTAAAAATGATACCTGCAAAATATCCTGAACAGAGTGACGCAAGAAGTGTAGGTATCATGATCTTAATTGCCCCCCATCCCTGCATATTCTCAATAATGAAAAATACGGGAGCAAGAGGTGTTGTAAAAGCTGCGGCCAGACCGGCTCCGGCACCGGAAGCTATAAGGTGTTTCTTTTCTACAGGTGTCGTTTTAAAATTTTCGCCTACAATAGTTCCGCAAACGGATCCCATCTGCATTGACGGGCCCTCTTTACCCAGTGTAAGTCCTAATCCGATACTGGCAAGCCCTGCAGCAAACTTAGCTCCTAAAAGCCTGAAAGGACGTATAAATTTATATCTGCCGATTATGGCAGCCATCGATTGTGGTATGCCGCTTCCTGAGACATATGGAATCCGGCTTTTCATATAATTGACTCCCATAAATACTATCCAGATAAAAACAGGCGCAAGAATTGAGAACCAGAAACTTCTATCTTCAGAAAATAAATATTTCCTCAAATGATAAGATTCAGCTATAAGCCATCGGAAAAGCGTAGCTACGGCACCCGTTGCAATGCCGGTGATAATGCTTAGTATATATAATTTCAGGTTAAAGTACTGCATAACCGGAATTTATTCTTTCTGTTTTTATTCTTGATTGTGATATGTATTAACATATAACACGGAAGTCTTAAATATGGTTTATCTCATTTTTTTATACAAAAACAGTCGCCATCTGTCTTTTTCATATATGAACAAGACGGATGACGACTGTCTGACATTAAAATCTTTTTTTCGGTTTTATATTCTGTCCAGAACTTTTATTATCAGCTCTTTTATGAAATCTTTATAGTTGGCATTACTGTTATGAGCCACACGATTGGCTATTATGGCACAAACAGTCATAGCTCTGTGACCCAACATTTTCCCAAGGCCGGCAAGAGCGGAGCTTTCCATTTCATAGTTAGTTACTTTTCTTGCATTATAGGCAAAAGCTTCCAGTCTTTCATTAAGTTCAGGTACTGCAAGCGGAAGTCTCAGCTCTCTTCCCTGAGGTCCATAAAATCCGTTTGCCGAAATTGTAATACCTTTATGCATATCGTCCTGCGCAATTTTTTCTATTAACTCAGGATCTGCATCTACGACATATGGTTTAGCTGCTTCAGACGGATATCCCGTAAACTCCACAAGCTTGTCTTCAAACTCAAGATTACGGTATTTATAATTTCCCGCATAAAAGTGAAGTACTCCGTCAAAACCTATTGAACTTTCCGAAACGACAAAACTCCCTACCGGAAGATAGGGCTGTAAAGCACCCGAAGTCCCAATTCTTACAAGATCAAGCTTCTTAAGTGGCGACTTTATCTCTCTTGTCTTAAGGTCTATGTTAACCAGAGCGTCAAGCTCATTTATCACAATATCGATATTGTCGGTCCCTATTCCGTGCGATAATACCGTAAGACGTTTATCTTTATAATATCCTGTAATTGTATGAAACTCCCTGCTTGATACGCTTACTTCGATCTTATCGAAGAAGGATGCAACCAGGTCAACTCTTGAAGGATCGCCTACAAGAATTATCTTATCTGAAATCTGCTCCGGAAGAAGGTGCAGATGAAAAATTGTTCCGTCCGGATTCAATATCAGTTCCGACTCCGCTATCTTTCTCTTTTCCATTATATTGGCAAAAATTAAATAAAAACTAATGTATTATCAACATACAGTAATGCATAAATATAACAATAAATACATCTTTCATGTTTATTTTCAGTAATTACCGTCCTTTTTTTCACTTTTATTTAATTCCAGAACCCGACCGGATATAAAACAAGCTTGTTTAATATAATTATTTAATTATTTTGTAATATATGTGAACGACAATGTAATCTCTTTGTAGCAGGTGTGAAATCCCGCATCGACATCTTTGCAGTGTAATAATAAAACAATAAGAATAAGATGCAAAGCAGATTATACAAGCTGGCCGTTTTTTCAGCCATGGCTATTCAGATTAATAATGCTAAAGCAGAAAATCCGTTTTTTCCGGAATACCCTATTCAGGTTAGCAGCGAGATTATGAATTCACAAAAAGGATCGATAAAAGGTATTATTATCGATCAGAAGACAAAAGAGCCTCTTACCGGTGCAACAGTGCAGATTGATGGGACAACAACAGGTACGGTTGCCGATCTTGACGGGAACTTCATTCTTGAGTCTCTTTCTCCCGGCAGATATAAGCTTCTGGTGAAATATATAGCATATAAGGATGCTGTTATAGAGACTTCCGTCACTGTTTCAAAAAGTACCTTCATAAACATTGAAATGGCGGATGAAAGTCTTTCTCTTGACGGAGTAGTTGTAATAGCAACTCAGAAACTTAACAATGAGATGTCCCTGCTGAAATCTGTAAGAGACGGCCTTGTGATCCAGACCGGAGTATCAAGCCAGCAGATCACAAAAACACAGGATTCCGACGCATCTGCAGTAATCAGAAGGATACCGGGTGTATCTCTGATTGAAAATAAATTCGTCATGGTGCGTGGGCTTGCGCAGAGATATAACAATGTATGGATAAACAACAATGGTGTTCCGAGTTCGGAAGCTGACTCCAGAGCTTTTTCCTTTGATATCATTCCTTCATCCCAGTTAGACAATATGATGGTGATGAAAACTCAGGCTCCTGAGGTGCCGGCCGACTTTTCCGGCGGTTTTGTCAAAATACAGACAAAAGATGTTCCGGAAAGGAATTCATTTTCCCTATCAGTGGGAACTGCGGTCAATGATATGACACATTTCTCAACTTCGTATAAATTAAAAGGTTCGGCAACCGACTTTCTCGGATTTGACAACGGCTTAAGAAATAAGAATATCGGTTTTTCCGATCGCCTGAATAATGATGATTCAGATGCAGTGACTGCTCTTACGAAATCCGGATTCAACAATAACTGGCAATTGAAGAAATTCACTCCGAAAGGAGATCTCCGACTTAACGCAGCATTAAATCAATATCGTGAAACGGAATCCGGAAAACAATATGCAATGCTTGCCGCCGTAAACTATACCAATGCTTCAAAGACGTATTCCGACATGACAAATGCCAGGTATGCAGTCTACAACAATATATACGACAGACCGGAATATTATTTCAGTTATACCGACCAGAGATATGATCAGAATGTCAGACTTGGTGGTATGCTTAATTTCACATTTATACCTAAACAAGGTGATAAATATGAATTTAAGAATATTATAAATCAGAATGCGGTAAACCGCTATACTCATCGCGAAGGCTTTCAGTATACATCAGGCCAGTACAATCATGTTAAGGATGAATACTACTATATGAGCCGCATGACTTACAGCGGTCAGCTTGCCGGAACTTATAATCGTGAGAATTCTAAATTCGACTGGGGAGCCGGCTATTCCTACTCAAACAAAAATACTCCTGACAGGCGTGTAGTAAAATGGAATGAAAACGGATTTCCCGAAGACAGTCATTTCGGTGATATGGAAATAGATCAGAATGACATAACAAGAGAATTCACCCGCCTTGATGAGAATATTTTCTCAGCGACTACAAATTATAAAAAGGACTTTAATCTTTTCGGTATAAGACCTACACTTAAAACAGGACTTTACGGTGAATACAGAGAAAGGAAATACCGTACAAGGAATTTTACATACAGATGGAACGAAGATAATCTTCCGACGGATTTCGGTTACGGAAATCTGTATGATGAAATAATGACTGATGGCAATTTTGATTATAACAAGCTGTATATATATGATGATACCGACAATACAAACAATTATGACGGTTCAAATATTCTCGGTGCAGGATATCTGGCTCTTAATATTCCTATAGATAAGCTGAATATATATGGTGGTATAAGGTATGAATACAACAGAAAAGCTCTTGTAAACTATCTTTCGGTAGAGGGAAATAATACCAGAACAGATTATTACACCGACAGTGATATATTCCCTTCCGTAAACATGTCATACAAGATCACTGAAAAGAATCAGCTCAGAGCAGCTTTCGGGACATCGGTCAACCGTCCTGAATTCAGAGAAGTTTCATCATCGGTTTACAATGATTTTGAGCTGTACAGCAATGTAATGGGCAACGCTAATCTTAAAACGGCGTATATCAAAAACTTTGACCTGGCATATGAAATATATCCCGCTGACGGTGAAGTAATATCATTATCTCTCTTCTATAAGAATTTCAAAAATCCTATCGAATG
This sequence comes from uncultured Bacteroidales bacterium, assembly GCA_947074105.1. GTDB lineage: Bacteria > Bacteroidota > Bacteroidia > Bacteroidales > JAUNSR01 > JAUNSR01. The sequence goes on along the minus strand of CAMTON010000015.1, from coordinate 6,642 downwards.
GACCTATATTGATACGGGAGGCGATTACACATTCACTTTTGAAAACGCAAAATCAGCTGATAATTATGGAATAGAACTTGAAATAAGGAAAAACCTTGATTTTATCGGACTTCGTAATTTCAGTGTAAATTTCAACGGAGCATTAATAAAATCAGAAGTTAAATTCAACAAGAACAGTCAGGAAAAAGACCGCCCGATGCAGGGCCAGTCTCCATATCTTATAAATACCGGACTTTTCTATCAGAATCCGACATACCGACTTACCTGTGGATTGCTTTATAACAGGATAGGAAAGCGCATAATCGGTGTCGGCAGAGTTCTTACCTCAGATGGTGCCCAGAATAACAATAATATTCCTGATTCATATGAGATGCCGAGAAATATATTGGATATCGTTTTCTCAAAAAGATTCAGAAATGATTTTGAAATAAAAGTTGCCGCAAATGATATCCTTGCCGAGACTCTCTATTTCAAACAGTTTCCTGAATTTACCGACGCTGACGGCAATATTCAGAAAAGAGAACAGATCACTAAGTCATATCGTCCGGGACGAACTTTCAATATCAGCATATCAAAAACATTCTAATAAAATACTAACTGTCAAGTTTAACTAAAATCAAAGAAAATGAAAAGAATCAGTCTTTCTTTAATGGGCGCTATGATTGCCGCTTTATCATTGACTTCCTGCAAGGACAATGATGATAACTCAACTGTAATTACTCCTGATCCGGATGCTACAGATCTTCCGTTTATCTTTAACGGAAATGAAATAGGTAACGGTAATAAAGAGTATGAGATAAACGGTACATACACTCTTCCAAAAGGTGTGTACGTTATGAAGGGCTTCATATATGTTACTAAAGGTTCAGAACTTACTATAGAACCCGGTACAGTGATCAAAGGAGATACAAAAACAATGGGTAGCCTTATCGTTGAACCCGGAGGTAAGATATATGCTCAGGGAACAAAATCAGAACCTATCGTTTTCACATCCGCTAAAGACGCGGGACAGAGAAAGCCGGGAGACTGGGGAGGCGTGATCCTTTGCGGATATGCACAAAACAATCTTGGCAAGCAGCTTATAGAGGGCGGACCGAGAACTGAGCACGGCAATGTGGAAGGTTTTGTTGATAATGACGATAATTCAGGAATCCTCAGCTATGTACGTATTGAGTTCGCAGGCTATCCTTTTGACACTGATAAAGAGATCAACGGACTTACAATGGGTTCTGTAGGACGCGGGACACAGATCGACCATGTTCAGGTTTCTTACTGTAACGACGACTCATTCGAATGGTTCGGTGGTACCGTTAACTGTAAATATCTTGTTGCATATCATGGATGGGACGATGACTTTGATACAGACAACGGTTTTCAGGGTAACCTTCAGTTCCTTCTCGGAGTACGCCATCCGAAAATCGCGGATACATCTATTTCCAACGGTTTTGAATCAGACAACAGCAGTACTTCTCAGGGCACACCTTACACAAGCCCGGTATTCAGCAATGTGACTCTTGTAGGACCGCTTGCTCAGGATGCGAATTTCGTAAACAGTGCAGATTATATCCGTCCGGGAGATATCAATATGAATCCTAACAACGGTTCCAAAACCGGAGTTTTCCAGGCTGCAATGCAAATACGCAGAAATTCTCACCTTAACTGTTTCAACTCTGTAGCAATAGGATACCCTGTAGGACTTATCGTAGAAAACGACAAATCATCAACAACACAGACATGGGCGGAAAACGGAGATCTTAAACTTAAAAATCTTGTATTCGCCAATATGAGCATCCTTGGTTCTGACAGAAATAAATCATTTCTTGACCTGTATTCACCGGATGCTGAGAATATGGATGAAACAAGAGAGTCATTCTCAGCTACCTTCTTTAAAAATATCGCAAACAACAACAGATATTTCAGCAGTGTTGACGAGCTTATGCTTGTACAGCCTAACTCAACTCTGTCGAATCCGTCTTATGGCCCACAGTCGGGCAGCCCGCTTCTTTCAGGTGCTGATTTCTCTGACAATCTTCTATCTTCAGGATTTGACAGAGTTTCATACATAGGTGCATTTTCATCTCCTTCTGACGACTGGATGGATAGCTGGACTAATTTTGATCCACAAAATACTGTATATTAATTGTGTTGAGAGATTGTTAAATTTTAATGAGTGATTTTACTATTCTTAATTTTTAAGATTGATCTATTGTTTTTTATTACACAATCAATTCTTATGTTCCATTCTTCCGATGTGAATCGAGGGGAATGGATTTTTTGGCTCTGTAATTTTATGAAAAAGTCGCACGATGACAACATGACAACTGTACAGTTGTCATATTGCAACTGTTCGGTGGCAATATGATAACTGTGCGGTTATTTGAAAAAATATACTTCGATTCGTGAAACGGAGCTCATTACCAGAACTTATTAAGAGGGGCATTATATTCGAATCCTGCTTCTGCAAGTTTTTTCAGAAGTTCATTCTTGTCAATATCAAGAGAAAGGCAAAGATCATCAAGAGTACGGAACTCATCACGGAGCTTTGTATTTATAAAGCTCATCAATATATTAGGATCTTTAGGAAGATTATCCATAATGAAAATATTTATAGTTTTATACTTTTTGAATGTTGTAAATAAATCAGGATGCAAAGGTAATAAAAAGGGCCTCTCCACATAAGTGTTCACTTATACGGAAAGGCCTTTTTTGATAAATAACAATGATTTATTATTTATTGATATAAGCTTTTATCTTTCTGGTAATCTCCTTTATATCTATAGGCTTGCATAGATGTTCATTCATTCCGCATTTAATCGAACTTTCAATATCCTCAGCAAAAGCATTGGCGGAAAGGGCAAAAATCGGAATTGACGTAGCATCGTCACGATTCATATTTCTTATTATCCTTGTTGCTTCATATCCGTTCATTACCGGCATTCTTATATCCATAAGTATTATACGGTATTCATTTATTGATGAAGATGCAAACTTATTCACAGCTTCTTCCCCGTTGGAAACAACGGTAATATTAAGATTGAAACATTCAAGCAGAGTTTTAAGCAGTTCCGCATTAATCTCATTATCTTCCACAAGTAGAATTTTCTCCGCATTGAATGATATTACATTGTCATTTTTCTTTTCAATCTTACGGATTCCGGGTTCATTGCTTATACTCTGAAGCATAAAATGGATATCGTCACGGAACATCGGCTTGCTGATAAAATGATTTACTCCGTTTTCTCTTGCTTCTTCTTCAATTTCCGTCCAGTCGAATGCTGACATAATAAATATCAGCACATTATCTCCCACATTCTTTCTTATCTCTTTACAAACTCTGTTGCCGTCCATTTCAGGCATTTTCCAGTCGACAATAATCAGGTTGTACGGAGATTCCATCCTTATCGCTTTATTGATCATGTCGATTCCTTTCTTTCCTGAAAGGACATAATCTGATTCCACTTCCGCTTCATTTAGAATAGAGCGTGTGTGTCTGCAGGTTACTTCGTCATCATCAATAATAAGTACTTTTATTTTTTCATTATGCTTATAATCGGTTTTTACATCATTTTCTTTTCGGGAACTTTCTCTCAGCGGAATTTCAACTATAAACCGGCTTCCTTCTCCGGGACTGCTTATCACGCGGATAGTTCCGTTCATTATTTTCACAAGAGAATGAGTAATGCTTAGTCCAAGCCCTGTACCAACAAGACCGGACTGATTCTCCGACTCCTGCTCAAACGGTTTGAAAAGACGTTTTCTGAATTCTTCACTAATACCTACCCCATTGTCGGATACTGTAAAACGAATCAGGTCATTTTCTTCTTCATGTCTTACAAGATCAACCCTTAATGCAACATAACCTTTCTCCTTTGCCGTAAATTTAATCGCATTTGAAAGGAGATTCATCAGTATCTGACGCAAACGAAGCTGATCGCCATAATAATATCTTACAAGATTAGGGTCAGAAGTAACATTGAAATCTATTCCCTTTTGTGAAGCACTGTGGTAACAGATATGAGTAAGCGAACTGATGAAATCCTTAAAATTGAAATCATCCAAAACAAGGTCCATTTTACCGCTTTCAATTTTTGACATATCAAGAACATCATTTATAATGGAAAGAAGGAATCTTGATGCATTATCTATCTTTTTCAGATATTCTTTCATCTTTTCGGCATTATCAAGGTGCATTGACGAAAGAGATGTCATTCCTATTATTGTATTAAGCGGGGTGCGGATATCATGAGACATACGGGAAAGAAAATCACTTTTTGCCCTGTTAGCACTTTCCGCTTTTTGCATCGCGGCAACAAGTCGCTTTTTCTGGCGTTCCTCTTCATCAATATCTCTCATACAAAGAAGAAGTTTATTCTTATCTTCGTCATAATACTGTGCTTCACAAAGAGTCCAGATAACTTTATCTTCAACGGCAAATCTTATTTTCTCAGAACAGCGATCGTTTTCCTTAAGAATATCGATTATATTATCTAAAGCAAGGTTAGTTTCAAGCAGATCACGATCTTCTGAAAAGACTCGTTTTTTAAGAAGAGATATAATCTGGCCAAGATCTCCTTTTGGATAAATTTCCAGATTGTATTGATTTGTAGCTATGATCTGATATTGTTTGTTTATAATATCAAGTATGACAACATTAAGATAATCTTTCTCTATTGTGAATTTATTTATCTGGTGCATGGTCTGCATCTCCATCTCCTGCATCTTCTGGAAAGTATTGTCTACGACAAAACCATAAACAACGATACCCTTAGGTACTTTCACAAATGTGCACTGAGCAAGAAGATATACCGGCGAAGAGTTTTTGTCCTGTAGTTCAATTTCAAATGTTGAATTATCATCGTTTCGGGATATAGAGTTTTTTATATTCTCGATATAGGGATATAGAAATTCAGGGAAGATGGGATTATCGTCCTGAAATTTATTATCATCTTTATTTTCATTTTCAATACCATTCAATGTATAGAAATATGGTGATCCGTATAGAAATTTAAACTTATCAGAAATGATTATTTTAAATACTCCTATAGGAGCATCACTGTAAAGATATTCTTCCATCTCTTTCCGGTCGAAAACATCTGTGATGTCGCGGAAACGGCAAAGGACAAGCTCTTCTGCCCCCTTGTCATTTTCTATTTCAATATTAATATTGGAGAAATCGTGTGTTCCTACGAAATGTCCGTTCACACGAAATACTTTTCTGTATTTCTTGGAAAGAAGATTCTGGAAATTCTTTAGTTTCATTTCCTCGGATATCTTTTCTTTTATGTTTGACGGAGTAAGAGAATCGTAATCTATATCAAGAAGCGAACATCCCTTTTCATTCAAATAAATTATTTCATCCTTTTTATTTATGAGACCTATTCCGTCATTTTCAACAGAACTTAATATCTGCATCAGGGAATTGAAATTATTATTATAGTAATTGAGAAAATCTTTTTTCATGAAAAGGAAATTTCAGTTAATATTTGAACTTGAGAGTTTTTTTAAATAATTATCCCTCTGAATATAATAGTTGAATATTTTCAGAGGGATTAAAAAAATATATGTGCTTAGATTATTTCATTTCTTTTATTATATCCGTTATTTCGTCGTAACGTTGATTCAACACGGATAATTCAAAAGAATAGTCTTTTAATATTTCTTCTTTAAGTGAGTTATGTATCGGCATCAGAGCATCAATAAGATTTCTGAAACTAAGGTTCGACGCCACACCTTTTAATGTATGAGCAAAAGAGTATGCCGTCTTCAGATCCTTATTAAGAATAGATTCCCGCAAATTACTGAAAGAAGTATCGGCAAGAAACAATTTCAGGAATTTACCATAAAGCATTTCGTTGTCCATAAACCTTGCCAGAGCATCAGGCATATCTACGCCTGCATTAATCAGCCTTTCTTTATCTTCACTGCTCATTTTTAATTGCCTTGAGGTATTTATTTTTAAAGTAATCAGATTTCAGGATACTACTTATCCTAAGTAAACATCCGGAATGCAAAATAAAGATTTTTTTACATATCAACAAATACCTGCATGAGGCACATTTGTTAATTATAGTTATATAGACCACATCATCACATAGGCAAATAAACAAAAGAGGCTCTAATGTTAAATCAGAGCCTCTTTAATATATAGTTTTTCGGATATTTTTAAATACCGGGGATTATCAGATACTTTGTTCTACATTCATTACAAATGCTCTTAAGCCAAGTGCCGGACGCAGATCATCGAGTTTTCTTAACTCTCTCAGCAAAGAATCGACCTTTTCATCGTTTACCATTGTCATAATGGCACCGTTAATACTAGGCCATGCATGTGAACCATAGTGTGGTTCGCCTGTTTTTGTACCTCTTCCCTGTATATTCTCCCATCCCGAGAAACCACGGTTTGAAGTTCTGTCAAGAATTTTAACTATGCTTTCATAATGAGCCTGGTCAAATGATATAAATACAGCTTTCATATTATCGGTTATTAATTTTGTTGTTTAATTAGACTTTTAGCAAATTTTTTCTTTCTGCGAAGAATACCGTTTTTAGCGAAAGTAGTATAAAGTGTCGGGATAAGCACAAGGGTGATAAGTGTAGAGAATGCAAGACCCCATGCTACTGTCATACCCATTGATTTCCACA
>CAMTON010000014.1 GCA_947074105.1 uncultured Bacteroidales bacterium | reverse complement strand
AAAAGGAATATTGTTTTTACAGGGATTGTCAATAACAGATTTAAGTTCAGTACCGACTGCATTGAAAAATAAAAATATTCCAAGTAAGCAGAGTAAAAGTCCTTTCATATTAATTCATGTATTTTTATAATTTATAGCTAAATTATTATAATTAAATGTTTTTCATTAGATAATGGGAATAATTTATGAGTAGATCAGTTATATAATATAACTATCCGTATTATTATAGATGCTCATAGATAATAAAATGATGCATATTTAACAACTATCTGACAATTATATTTATATTTATATTTATCATTTATAATTAATTTTAAACAAATTAATTTTCTGAAAATATAAGTGAGATTTTTCTTGTTATTAAAAAACTTCTATAACTACTATACATTATGAAAACAAAAAAGAAACTTCTTTCGGATTTATCCTTTAAGGAAACGTTTTACTATATGAGAACTAATTTCTGGGCTTTATCTTCAGGTGAAAGTATTATAGGGAAAAGAATAAATTGGTTTTATGCTGCTGTAATTCTCAATATTTTTGTTGTTGTTCCGGCAAGTATTCTTATTGGAGTAGCTTTGTTGATAAGGCCTATGGATACTGTGTTTGACAGTTTGATGACTACACTTACTCCTTTCTCCTTAACTCCTGTAATTTTTATACTCTTTTATTGGAATTACAAGTTGCGACCGGAAAAGCTTATTAAAAAATTAGAGAATAAGTTTCCGGGACTTGTTGGAAAGGATAGTTTTACAATCAATGATAATTATCTGTTTTTCAACTACATGAACTGTGATTTCCTTTTATTACTTTTTGATTATAAAGTAAAATCAAAATATTCTCCTAATGGAAAAAATATAGTGATAACTGAAATAAGGATGCCTTTAGTAAATAAAAATGATGATTCTGTCAGAGATAAACTTAACAGGTATGTAAATGGAAAATCTATTGCGAGACATATGGGATATTGTCCGGATTATCTTTTTGCACAGATTACATTAGAAGAGGATTCTGATATGTATGTAACCATTATTAAAGAAATGATTTACATTACAAACAGGTTTAATTTACAACCTTTTGTTTATAAAAATATGTAGTTGTTGATCTCATTTTATACTATCATAAATAAAAAAACTCCTTCCCTATATGCAAAAGCAAATAAGGAAGGAGTCTTTTTATATAATGATATTTATTAGTCAAGTTTAAGAACAGCAAGGAAAGCTTTCTGAGGAACTTCCACCGAACCGATCTGTTTCATACGTTTCTTACCTTTCTTCTGTTTTTCAAGAAGTTTTCTTTTACGGCTGATATCACCACCATAACATTTCGCTGTCACATCCTTACGAACGGCTTTGATAGTTTCACGGGCAATGATCTTAGCACCGATTGCTGCCTGAATAGCGACATCGAACTGCTGACGTGGAATAAGATCTCTCAGCTTTTCACACATTCTTCTACCAAGTGTAACCGCGTTATCAAAGTGAGTAAGAGTAGAAAGAGCATCTACAGGTTCACCGTTAAGAAGGATATCCACCTTTACAAGTTTGGAAGGACGATAATCAGAGATATAATAATCAAAAGAAGCATAACCTTTAGAGATACTCTTCAGTTTATCATAAAAGTCGATTACGATCTCACCAAGAGGCATATCATAGAAAATCTCCACACGGTCGCCCGATATATATTCCTGTTTTACCAGTTCTCCGCGTTTGCCAAGACAAAGCGACATGATAGGCCCGATATAGTTTGTCGTCGTGATAACAGAAGCACGGATATATGGTTCTTCGATCTTCTCAACAAGAGTCGGCTCAGGTAATCCCGAAGGATTGTGAACCTCTGTCATTTCACCTTTCTTGTCGTAAACTTTATATGAAACGTTAGGTACTGTTGTAATAACATCCATATCAAACTCACGGTCAAGACGCTCCTGAATGATCTCCATATGCAGAAGGCCAAGGAAACCGCATCGGAAACCGAAACCTAAGGCAAGAGATGACTCCGGCTGGAAAGTAAGTGAAGCATCATTAAGCTGAAGTTTCTCAAGAGAAGCTCTAAGATTTTCGAAATCTTCACTTTCAATCGGATAAATACCGGCAAATACCATCGGTTTTACCTCTTCAAAACCTTCAATTCCTTTATCACAAGGGTTAATCTGATGAGTAATGGTATCACCCACTTTTACTTCTTTAGAAGTTTTGATTCCGGAAATGATATAACCTACGTCACCTGTACTAAGTTCTTTACGTGATACCATATCCAGCTTAAGAACTCCGATTTCATCTGCTTCGTATTCTTTTCCCGTAGCAACGAATTTCACTTTATCTCCGCTTTTCAGCGTACCGTTCACGATTTTGAAATATGCTATGATTCCGCGATATGAGTTAAATACAGAGTCAAAGATAAGAGCCTGAAGAGGTGCTTTAGGATCTCCTTTAGGAGCAGGAACCTTCTCTACGATACGGTGAAGAATCTCTTCCACTCCCATACCTGTCTTACCGCTGGCACGAAGGATCTCTGATCGGTCGCAACCAAGAAGTTCGATAATCTCATCTTCAACCTCTTCCGGCATCGCGCTTTCAAGGTCACACTTATTGATGATCGGAATGATTTCAAGATTGTGATCAACCGCCATATAAAGATTAGAGATAGTCTGTGCCTGGATACCCTGAGTACCGTCGACAATAAGAAGAGCTCCCTCACAAGCGGCAATCGAACGGGATACTTCATAAGAGAAGTCAACGTGTCCCGGAGTGTCAATAAGGTTTAATATATACTTTTCACCTTTATAAGTGTACTCCATCTGGATGGCATGACTCTTAATAGTGATTCCGCGTTCTCTTTCAAGGTCCATATTATCAAGCACCTGTGCCTGCATATCTCTGCTTCCTACTGTGTTGGTAAACTCAAGCAATCTGTCGGCAAGAGTACTTTTGCCATGGTCGATATGTGCTATGATACAAAAATTACGAATGTTGTTCATTATACGTTCTATGAATCTTAATATATTATTTAACGCGAAAATACTACAAATTTATGAGACTGAGAAGTGTTAAACTTAAGATTGGCAAAGTGTTTCATATTATAAGGAGTTTTTAAGGTTCTGTTATTGTACAACCGTACACTGTTAACATTGCAAGCGTACAGTTGCGATATCGCAACTGTACGCTTTTCATATTGTCACCGTTCGTCTTTTTTCAAAAGCAATATATATTTTAACTAAAAATTTAAACAGTTTAAATTTTTATGCTTCTTATCGAATCTTTCCCTTAATTATTTAAACAAAGTGTAAACTTATCAGGTTAGAATTAAAGATTACCTCTCTATTTGAATCGGGAATTACGAAATCCTATAGCAGATAATCCATAGTAGGGTATATGAAAAAATTTACTATACATGAAAAAAATTTACATATATATGGCATTCTTTCTGGTATTGGCATTTTCTTATACTTTTTGTTCAAAATCAGATTACTTCAATAATATTGTAGAATTAAGTCTTGGTCATAACGGAGCAGACCCTTTATTTATTCCTCTGAATGATGATTTCACTATAAGAATAAATAATAAGGAAGATTCAGTTATAGTTTCTTCCGACCTGTTATTTTTAAAGGAGAATATACAGAAACTGAAGGAATGCATGCCTGCCTTAATGTATGAAAAGATCACTCCCGATACTATTATCTTTACAGGGCAGAATTCAGGTGTGAAATATAATCCCGTTAATACTGATATATCACTTGGAGGGTACGTCTCTTTTGGCTCCTCAATACAGAGTTTCAAAGATTCAGTAGAGAAAAACCAGTCATTTTTGATAGTAAATCTGTATTCGAAAAAGATTTATGATAAAATTCTTGACATCGAGCAGAAATCTATTGTAAGAAGTACATATCAAAAATCAAAGAATAAATATTCGGGCGTTTATTATTCTAACGGAAAGAAACTTATCCTTAATGCAAGAGCTGATGCATATGCGTCCGATTATGAATATTTCGCAGAACTGTCAGAAGCTTATCTTGGTGAGAATAATTTTTTCCCTTTCGACTATGAGGAGTTAAAAAGACATGATAAAGACGGCTTCGCCCTGATGGAAGATATATGGGGAGAGATTGAGCCGGAACATAATATACATGGCATAACGATTCCCCCCGAATCCTTAAAACAGTGGCAGAATTATCAGCCATATTCTCTTGATTCATATTACAGAAAGTATATTGATGCGGAAGGTATGCCTATTGTTGCTTCACGCTTTGTTTCCGACAGCGCTCTTATAAGAGCAAAAGATATAATAATCACTATGCTGGAACGGATTCCGAAAGCTCAGGAATATATGCTTAAAGCCAACTTCAGAGTCGGAATTATAGGTTACAGGGAAAATGTCACAGATATGCCGGAATGCAGACTTATGCCGATATGGTGGCCGGAAACAGATTGGGACGGCAGAGGCCGTGGATACGGAGCAATACATGTATTGCCGCTTATGACTTGCGGAGAAGAAAATATAATAAAAATTCCTTATATTGACGAAAGATACCCCAAAGAGAGTATAATGGTGCATGAATTTGCCCACAATATAGAATACGGGCTTCGCAAATATCATACATCTTTCTGCAATGCCCTGGATGCAGCTTTTGCCAATGCAAAGACCAAAGGTTTATGGAAAGATGTTGCCGGAAATGACACTTATTCAGCGACAAATGTAAGCGAATATTTCGCCGTAGGTATACAGGCCTGGTTCAACACGAGCAGAATGACAGTCAATATGAAAGGTAAAAACATTGTCCTAAAATACAGACATCAGCTAAAAGATTATGATCCAGTGTTATATAAAGCTCTTGAGATGATTATGCCGGATAAGAATTTAAAAGGATATCATTTTGATTATGAATAAATGAGATGTTTATTGACCATATGTCTTCCCCTATCTAAAGGAGAGTCTTATTAGAAAATTGTTATTTTAATAAGATTCTCCCTTTCTTTGTAATAGAAATGTAATATATATTTCATAACTTAGAAATACAGCCGGAATATTTTTGTAGTGTAAAATTTTAATTCTTACGGATATGAGCAATGGTTATAAAATTCTTGTGGTCGACGACGAGGAAGATTTATGTGAAATATTAAAATTCAATCTTGAACTTGAAGGCTATGATGTAGATACGGCATTTTCTGCGGAAGAGGCTCTTAAGATGGATCTGGAAAAATATCATCTTCTTATGCTGGATGTGATGATGGGTGAAATGTCAGGTTTTCAGATGGCTAAAAAGGTCAGGGAGAATAAAAAGCTGGATGCGGTACCTATTATGTTTCTTACTGCAAAAGATACAGAGAATGATATGATTTACGGACTTAACATCGGTGCTGATGATTATATATCAAAGCCTTATTCGATACGTGAGGTTACTGCACGCATCAAAGCCATTATACGCAGAAGCAACAGTGCAGGAAATTTGCCGAATGTCATAAGTTATAAGAACCTTAAGATGGATCTTTCCAAGAAAAAGACTTTCATAGAATGTGAAGAGATATCTCTTACTAAAAAAGAATTCGAAATTCTTAAACTTCTTCTGGACAATCAGGGACAGGTATTCTCTCGCGAGGAGATTCTTTCGAAGATATGGAGCGATGAAGTTTATGTGCTTGACAGAACTATTGATGTAAATATCACAAGGCTTAGAAAAAAAATCGGAGAATACGGCAAAAACATTATTACACGTCTGGGTTATGGTTATTGTTTTGAAAACAGTTAATAAAATATGATAGAAGAAGAGGAAAAGAGATATCACAAATTAGAGTTTCACAAAGCACTTTTTATTTCCGCGCTTACTATATTTTCAATGTTTGCTCTAGCTACATTTCTATATCAGTATAGTAGAGAAAAGGCATTCAGACAGCAACAGCTGAATGATGTGCTTCAGACATATAATTATACTATTTTAAATGCTATTGAAAATAATGCCGTAAAAATAGATTCTTTGAACAGTCTGATTGAATTTCTTTCAGCCGACCCGATGAGAGTTACACTTATGGATCACTCAGGAAATATCATTGCTGACAATTCCAAAGATTCTGTCGGTTTCTTTCAGAATCATAAACACAGACCGGAAATTATGAATGCTCTTAATTCCGGACAGGGATATGCTCTGAGATATTCGGAATCTCTCGGAGATTCTTTTTTTTATGCAGCCCGCAAATCCGATCATTTTATAATACGAAGTGCTTTACCCTTTAATCTAAAAACACTTACATATCTTAAAATTGACAAAGGTATAATTGTATTTTTCATCATTATTTTCATTGCTTTTTTTGTAATGATCTTCTATTTCAGTCTGAAACTAGGGAATGCTATCTCTACATTAAGGGATTTCTCACATAAAGCAGAAAAAAATGAAAAGATAGATGTGAATATGAAAGTCCCTAATAATGATATCGGGGATATCACCAAGCATATTATTAAACTTTATTCCAAACTAAAAGGAGCCAAACTGCAGCTTGCTACGGAAAAAGATAAACTTATAAAACATCTTCAGATCTCCAAAGAAGGACTTGCCGTATTCGATTCAGGGAAAAAACCGGTATTTACAAATACGCTTTTCATTCAATATATCAATCTTATTTCTGACAGGGAAATATCCCGACCGGAACAGGTGCTTCAGATTCCGGAATTCGTAAAAATAAGATATTTTCTGAATCTTAATCAGAAAGAAAATCCGGTAAATCAGGAATATCTGAGCGAGAGCATAACAATAAGTAAAAACGGAAAGATTTTTATTGCGGAATGTATAATCTTTCAGGACAGGACATTTGAGATTTCAATCAACAATATAACTCAGGCAGAAGAAGAGACTAAGTTAAAAAAGCAGCTGACACAGAATATTGCTCATGAACTTAAGACTCCGGTAAGCAGCATAAGAGGTTATCTTGAAACTCTGGTCAATAATGATGTAGATGATAAGACGAAAAATGCTTTTATCGAAAGATGCTACGCACAGTCAAACCGTCTTACAAGACTCCTTCAGGATATATCTACATTGAACAGAATTGACGAGGCTTCTTCTCAGTTTGACATGGAGTCACTGAATATGCATGAACTTATCGAGGATATAATACTTGAATCCGAGACTGCGCTGAATGAAAAGGATATAAAAACTGTCATTTCTATTCAGGATGATTGTATAATACAGGGAAATCATTCACTTATATATTCTATTTTCAGAAACCTGACGGATAATGCCATAGCTTATGCCGGAAACGGAAAATCTATAACGGTAAAATGTTATCATGAAGACGAAAGTTCTTATTATTTTAGTTTTTATGACAATGGCCCGGGCGTAAGCGAAGAGCACCTTAACCGCCTTTTCGAGAGATTTTATCGCGTAGACAAAGGTAGATCCCGGAAAATGGGGGGTACTGGTCTTGGTCTTGCAATTGTAAAAAATGCAGTTCTACTTCATAAAGGGAAAATACTTGCCAAAAATAGAAGTGAAGGAGGATTAGAGTTTATCTTTTCTCTTGCAAAAAAGCCACTGGTATAACCTTATATTTTAAGAGTTTATAAGTAGTAGGGCTAATATTGCTAAACATTTCAAAATATTTTTCTAAGTAGTTGCCGAATAAAACCATAATTATAAATAAGTTGTTTTATTGACATCAATGAAGAACTTATGGAAGAATATAAAAGAATCAATGACTGCATTGAAGATCTTAGCAAAGGGGAAGTTGTAAAGAAAAGAAGATCGTATTTTTTTCCGATTTTATGTATTATTATTGGTATTGCAATAATATTATTCGGGATTTTCAAATCTACAGATATAGGTTTTGAACAGACATCTTATCTTGCTATTTTCTTCGGTTTATTCCTCGTTGGATGGGGAGGCGTAAGGATATATCTTAAAGCAGGATATTATGTAGTCAAATCCCTAAACAGGGAAATAAAACCAATGAAAATATTTATAGATCCCAAAGAAAAAGAATCGGCAATCGAGCTCTTTAAAACAGGAAATCTGGATGGAATAATAAATAAATCTATAAATAAGTCATCCCCTCTCATTCTTGAATTATGGAGAGTAGACGGACATCAGCTGTTGTATTCTCAGTTGCTTTACAAGACCAATTCCAGACTGAATCCAATAACGAATCCTCTTGTAAAGAAAGAAGCAAAAATAAAATAACCATTATAGTCGGTGGTAATGTCCGTTATTCCGGTATCATTACCAAACAGCGGTATATAAATGCAAACAGTCGGATATTAAGTTTTAAACTTATTTATCCGACTGTTCTTTATTTAAAACATAAAGTCATTTGTTCTTTTTTCCTTTATTGCTTCCATTACGTTGATGACATAGTCACCGATCTTTTCACATTCAGAAACAATATCCATATAAATAATACCGGTGATATAACTATATTTTTCCTTATTCACATCTTCGATATTATTGTGTTTCAGCTGATTTCTGAAATTATTGATCTCATCTTCTTTATTATATGCATTATTCATATCAGTATCAGAGATCACATTCTTCGATAAGACCGCAACCATATGGGCGATAGCATCATCTGTTTTACCAAGCATCATCTCAATATTATTGTTTATGTCACTTGTAAAAATAGTGCAGAACTCATTTTTTCTGACAAGATTCTTTGCAAGATTGTAGCAGCTGTCGCCGATACTTTCAATCTCATCAACTATCTTATATAAAGAACGGACAGTTTTTTCTCCGCGAAGACTAAGACTCGTATTATTGATATGATTAAGATAATTACCGATTTCAATTTCTGTCTTATCTGTTATATTCTCATATTTCTCTACTTTCTCGAGCAAAACCCTGAAATTTTCGCTGTTTTCCTTTTCTTTAAACATATTCTTCGTATAATTGAACATCTTATATGTTTTCTTGCCGAAAAGTTTAGTTTCCATAGAAACCTGTACAAGTCCCATTTCAGATGAATCGATAACACCGGAAGATATATATCTCAATGAGAATTCCTCATCCTCATTCGGTTTGGCTTTAAGAAGTTTCGTTACGATATAAACATAGATATTTGTCATCCATATCATAACAAAAAGATTTATAACATTAAATACGGTATGAAACAGAGACAAGGAATAAGAAACTGCAAACTGCATATTTTCAAACTCCAGTTTCATAGCCGAGTTTTTGACAACTGAAAGATCAAGAGTATTGTCATTAAGCTGATTAACTATTACCGGATCTGTAGTTTCGACAAACTCATAAAGAGCATTCGGCGAACCGGGTCCATATTCGGCAGACATCCATACAATCAGTTTAATAAACGGATAATAAAGTGCCATAACCCATACCGTGCCCAGGAAATTGAACAGGAAGTGTCCCATTGCGGCTCGTTTTGCTGAGAGATTTCCGGATATAGATGCAAGTATCGGGGTAATACACGTTCCGATATTTCCGCCCAATATCATTGCGGCCGCGATATCGAATGTGATCCAGCCTTTACTACACATGATAAGGGCAATAGCAAGTGTAGCACTTGAGGCCTGTACAATCATTGTAAGCACAGCTCCGATTGCCATAAATATCAATATGGAAAAGTAACCCATACTTGTATATTCTGTCAGCACGGCAAATATTTCAGGACTTGCTTTCAGATCGGGTACAGAATCCTTCAGATAATCCAGACCAAGGAAAAGGAACGCAAAACCTAAAAGGAATTCACCCCAGGAGTTTCGCTTACTACTTGCAGAAATAAAAAAAGGTAATGAAACGGCGACGATAGGCAATACAAACAAAGAGATATTAACCTTAAATCCGAAAAGAGCAATTACCCATGCCGTAACGGTTGTTCCGACATTGGCTCCCATTATAACAGCCATGGATTGGGCAAGCGTCAACAGACCGGCATTCACAAAACTTACAACCATCACAGTTGTTGCAGAGGAACTTTGAACAAGTGCGGTAACAAATATCCCTGTTAATGTTCCCAGAAATCGATTATTGGTCATCACTGCCAATATATTTCGAAGTTTGTCTCCGGCAACCTTCTGTAGTCCTTCACTCATTAACTTCATTCCATAAAGGAAAAGGGCTACAGCTCCTAACATGGTTAGGAAATCTAAAATTGAATAGTCCATTGATGTTTTTAAAATACTTTTTTAATGAATCGTCACAAAAATAAGAATTTCATTAAGTAAACGAAACACCTATTACATTTATATTACATTTTTAATACATTGCGAAGAAACAAAGAATATATTCCTTGATTATTCTTTTTATGATGTATTAAGAACGATTTGATTTTATTATTTTATATATTAGGTATATTTAGTGACTTTAATTAATCTTTATTAAAATCAAGCTGATAAAACAAATAAATATGATAAATAACAGAAATAATAAGCTTGTCAATAAGGACGGTGGAAAAATAAAAGGAATAAGAGGCGAAATACTGACATTTAAAGCCGATCCGTTTATCAATGATCCGGAACAGTGTTATGATCATCTGGAGGATGGCCTGATAATAATACAGGACGGTATTATTCTGGAAGTAGGAAATTTTTGCGAAGTCTGTGAATATTATCCTGAACTTAACGATATTGATCATTATAGCGATTCAATTATAATGCCTGGATTTATTGATTGTCATATTCATTATGTACAATCTCCTATCATCGGTTCTTTCGGAGAAACACTTCTAGAATGGCTAGAACAATATACTTTCCCAATGGAGTCAAAATATCGGGATAAGGAATTCTCGGACAATGTTGCGAAGATATTCTTCAGACAGATTCTCGAACAGGGTACAACAACAGCTAATGTATTTTCTACAACTTTTGAAGAGTCGGTAGATGCATTTTTTGAAGAATCTCAGCGTTATAACACAAGAATGATATCCGGGAAAGTTCTTCAGGATCGTAATCTTCCAGAGGTGTTAAGAGACCCTGATACAGATGAATCTATTGAAATAACAGAAAAGCTTTTAAAGAAATGGCATAACAACGGCAGACAACTCTATGCTATCATTCCGCGCTTTGCTCCAACGAGCACAAACAGACAAATGGAATTAGCAGGAAATCTGTATCAGAAATATAAAGATGAAGGTGTTTATCTTCACTCCCACCTGAATGAAGCGGAAGAAGAGATTGACTGGGTAAAACAATTGTTTCCAGAATCCGCAAACTATACAGAATTGTACAATTCATTTAAAATGATGGACAACAGATCTGTTTATGCGCATTGCTGTCTGATGAAAGAAGAAGAATGGCAGTTGATGCATGATTCCGGGTCAGCGGCTGCTCACTGTCCGTCTTCCAATCTGTTTCTTGGGGACGGAGAATTTAAATACTGGGAAGCAAAAGACATTAAGCGACCTGTTAAAATGGGTATAGCTACGGATGTCGGAGGCGGGACAAACTTCTCCATCTTACGACAACTAAATGAAGCATATAAAGTAGCTATGCTTAAGAAAAAAAATATAGATGCTCTTAAATGCTTCTATCTTGCGACCCGAGGCGGAGCTCAGGCTCTTGATCTTGAGAACAAGATCGGATCATTAGCTCCGGGTTACGAAGCGGATATCGCGGTTATAGATCTTAAAGCAACAGAATTTATTGAATGGAGGCTGAAGTTTACAGATACCTTATTCGAAAAGCTTTTTGTACTGATTTCTCTGGCTCTCGACAACATGAACAAAGCAACTTATGTTGCCGGGAAAAAAGTTTTTGACAGAGAGAGAACTGAAAGATTTATCTATCCTGACAAATTATAAATGCAATATCTTTTTAGCAGAACTTATTTTCACGGTAAATATTAAAATATAATCAGCAGGCAGCATTATAATAATCTACCTGCTGATTTTTCTTTTTATCATCAGGATGATCTAAGAATACACATACCTAAGAATTATAAAGATTTATCAGTATGGTAAAGCAGCCGGATTCTTTATTTTTTTATTCTCTAATCATTATGTGGTATAAAAAGCATTATCTTTGAAGTTGATTTATACAGTTTGAAACATGGCATTATTCAGATTTTCTTGTGTTTTAGGTCTTTTATTATTTTCATTTTTCAATAGTTCTCTGAAAGCACAGTGGAGTGTTACCGGAGGATTATATAATATTTATGAATACAGTCCGGAATACTCTACCGGACTATCCATGATATATATAATCTACGGCGACAACAACATGTCGCTCGGCTATACATCAGCAGAATCAGGAGTTGAGATGAAATGCTTCAGGTATTCTACAACTGCTGTTGAGGGACAGGAAGTAATAACTGAGCAATCGGGAAGTTATGTTTCTATTGTCAATCCTGAAGCCGGACACGGTTATTATATCGAAGAAAACGGAATAAGGAAATCATATATATGGATAATCGATTATAAGAATTTTGAACTTAAATTAAATTCTCTTACTTATGATCCCGACGGAAGTGACTGCGAAACGGCACGTCTTGAACTGGACCGTCAGGCTGAGGCGATAACGTACTACAGCATAAACGGCAGAAGATATGAGATAAGCCGTGAAATGGAACTTAGTTACAATACTCTTAAAGCAAATGAGGAAAGTTTTGATTTTGAGAGCATAATAGCAGAGGAAAAAACTGTACCGAACAGATATATAACGGTAACGGCACCGCTTTGTAATACGACTTTTACTATTTCGGGAGATCAGTTTCTTAAATACTGGAATATTGAAGAATCTGTAACCAGTGATGAAATAGAAGCTTTCGCTGTAGACGGTATGGCTAAAGCAGAAATGGAAGAACGTGAAGCCGGAAACGAAATAGATAAGGTCACTTCTGATTTTGGAGGATCTGCACCAATCAATATGACATTTTACGGTATGGCAAACTACCCCGTGACAACATATCAGGCCTGGGAACTGTCAAAAGATTCTGAATTCGGAATAATTGAAGCCACTTATACTGATCAGGATTTCTCATATTCCTTTATCGAAGAAGGTAAGACATATGTGAGATATGTGATAAGTAATGCAAATGCGACCTGCGAGAAAGTTGTAAATACATTCACAATCGACTGTTCCGAGTCAAGTCTTGAGATACCTAATGTTTTTACTCCGGACTCCCCTTCCGGCAATAATACAGAATTTAAAGTTGCATATAAATCGATAATAAAATTCAAGGGTTGGATATTTAACCGATGGGGCAATCAGATATTCCACTGGACTGATCCTGCTCAGGGATGGGATGGCAAACATAACGGAAAATTAGTACCTACGGGCGCATACTATTATGTGATAGAAGCGGAAGGCGTAGGCGGTAGAAAATATAAACGAAAAGGTGATATTAATGTCATCAGAACTAAAGAATAATTTTACAAATAAATGACTGCTAAAACGTTGTTATATAATTTTATCACCCCTTTTTCAATCTTTATTCTTAGTCTGAATGTTTAAAATTAAATCATCCGGTATAAATTATGAAACTTAATAAAGATTACAGATTGAAACTTTTTTGTGGCGTTTATCTCTTGACAATGAGCTTTATGTATGCTTGCGCCCAACAGAATCCTCAGAATTTTAATTATACTGTAGTGCCCGATTTTGCTTCTGCGACTTCTGTATGCGGGGAAAAAGTCGACCTTACAAGATATGATATGTATGAACGGTATGACAGAGAGCTTACAAGCTTCTCTTATACCCATAATCTTACATTGTCTGTCATTAAGAGAGCTAACAGATATTTCCCGATAATCGCTCCTATTTTAAAGGAAGAAGGAATTCCTGAAGATATGATTTATCTTATGGCTATTGAAAGCTCGCTTAATCCCCGTGCTCTTTCTCCGGCAAAAGCAGCCGGGTTATGGCAGATAATGGAAACAACAGGCCGTGAGCTCGGGCTGGAAGTAAACTCTCAGGTTGACGAGAGATATAATGTTGAAAAAGCGACTCGTGCAGCTGCTAAATATCTTAAAACCGCTTATGCTAAATATGGTGACTGGATGACTGTCGCTGCATCATATAATGCAGGCCAGCGCAGAATATCGACAGAACTTGAAAAGCAGGGAGCTGATAATGCTTTTGACCTGTGGCTGAACGAAGAAACAAGCCGTTATCCTTTCAGAATCATGGCTTTGAAGGAAATTATGAAGAATCCGTCAAAATACGGATTCATACTGAAAAGAGATCAGCTTTATAAGCCTATCAAAACTAAAGATGTTGTGGTAACAACAGAGATCAGCGATCTTGCTGCTTTTGCAAAACAGCAGGGAATCACCTACGCACAGCTAAAGGATTTTAATCCGTGGCTGAGAGACAGATATTTACCGAATAAAAGCGGAAAAAGGTATGTACTGAAGGTTCCTCTTGCAGAGGATCTTTATTATAATTCAAAAAATAAAACCGCTATATTTGATCCGAACTGGGTTGTGGATTAATATTTGCAGTTTAATTATAAGACTCTTTTATGAACGAAAATGATGTAATTAGGGTTTTGGGCGCAAGAGTCCATAATCTTAAAAATATTGATGTTGAAATACCCCGAAATAAATTTTGTATAATTACAGGATTAAGCGGCAGCGGAAAGTCATCTCTTGCTTTCGACACTATTTTTGCTGAGGGACAGAGAAGATATATAGAGACTTTTTCTTCTTATGCCCGCAATTTCCTGGGAAATATGGAGCGTCCCGACGTAGATAAAATAACAGGTCTAAGTCCGGTCATTTCCATTGAACAGAAAACGACAAATAAAAATCCCCGATCAACAGTAGGGACAACTACCGAGATATACGACTTTCTTCGTTTATTATATGCACGTGCCGGAGAGGCATTCTCATATATTAACGGAGAAAAGATGGTGAAATTTACAGAAGATCAAATAGTGAATCTTATCGTTGAAAGATACGAAGGATGCCGCACATATATCCTGGCTCCTATCGTTCGTTCAAGAAAAGGCCATTATAAAGACCTTTTCGAACAACTTAGAAAAAAAGGATATCTTCATGTAAGGGTTGACGGAGAGATCAGGGAGATAATGCACGGAATGAAGCTTGACAGATATAAGAATCATAACATCGAAATTCTTATCGATAAGCTTGTAGTTTCAGCTTCTGACGAGCAAAGGCTTCGACAAAGTGTCGCTCTTGCAATGAAACAGGGCGAAGGTCTTCTTATGGTGCTGGATGCAGATACTAATGAATTACGCCATTATTCCAGGTCTCTGATGGATCCGCTTACCGGTATATCTTACAGCGAGCCGGCGCCTAATAATTTTTCTTTCAATTCTCCTCAGGGAGCTTGTCATCACTGTAAAGGTCTTGGTAATGTCAATATAATTGACATTGATAAGGTTATTCCGGATCCTTCTCTTTCTATTTATCAGGGTGGAATAATTCCTCTTGGAAAACATAAGAATTCCATGATTTTCTGGCAGATAGAAGCTATTCTTGAAAAATACGGTGCTGATCTTAAGACTCCTATATCAAAAATTCCGGAAGAAGCGATTGACGAGATTATGAACGGAACGGAGGAAAGATTAAAAATCAAGAATCTTGCTTTGGGAAGTTCCTCAATGTTTGAGAATTATGACGGTCTTGTAAAATACATTGAAATGCAGGCTCAATATGATGCTTCTGCAACTGCAAAAAAATGGGCTGGTCAGTTTTCAAAAAGTATAAAATGTCCTACATGTAATGGTGAAAGATTGAATCAGGAAGCTTTGCATTTTAAGTTAGACGGCAAAAATATCTCAGAGGTAAGCAATATGGATATCAGCAAGCTGTCAGAATGGCTTAATGATATAGAAGACTCGCTTAGTCCGAAACAAAGAATAATAGCATCCGAAATATTAAAGGAAATAAGAAGCCGTGTAAAATTTCTTCTTGATGTCGGACTTGACTATCTGTCACTTAACAGATCTTCAGGCACACTTTCCGGAGGGGAAAGCCAACGTATTCGCCTTGCAACTCAGATTGGATCTCAGCTTGTAAATGTGTTGTACATCCTTGACGAACCCAGTATCGGACTTCACCAGAGGGATAATGTAAAACTTATAAATTCATTAAAAACACTGAGAGATACAGGTAACAGTATCATTGTTGTTGAACATGATAAGGATATGATGCTTGAATCTGATTATGTCATTGATATCGGGCCTTATGCGGGAAGACATGGCGGAGAAGTAGTTTTCTCAGGTACTCCTCAGAAAATGCTTGAAAGCAATACGATGACTTCAGCATATCTTAACGGGAATATAAAAATTGAAATTCCTGAGAAAAGAAGGGAAGGCAACGGAAAAAGTATTGTTTTAAAGGGGGCAACGGGGAATAATCTCAAGAATGTGGATGTGGAATTTCCTCTAGGTAAATTTATCTGTGTTACCGGAGTTTCCGGATCCGGAAAATCAAGTCTTATAAACGGTACTTTGCAGCCAATATTAAGTCAGAAATTCTATCGTTCATTGCAGGACCCATTACCGTTCGTTGCAATCGAAGGATTAGATAATATAGATAAAGTTGTTAATGTCGATCAGTCTCCGCTGGGAAGAACTCCACGTTCCAATCCTGCAACTTATACAGGAGTATTTTCGGATATAAGAGCCTTATTTGTAAATCTTCCGGAATCTAAGATACGAGGTTATAAAGCCGGCAGATTTTCTTTTAATGTTTCAGGAGGAAGATGTGAAACCTGTTCAGGTAACGGATATAAGAATATTGAAATGAATTTTCTTCCGGATGTTCTTGTTCCGTGCGAAGATTGCCAGGGAAAAAGATATAACAGAGAGACTCTTGAAGTAAGATTTAAGGGTAAATCAATAGCTGATATACTTGATATGACAATAAATCAGGCTGTAGAGTTCTTTGAAAATATTCCTCAGATTATTTCGAAAATAAAGGTTCTTCAGGATGTAGGACTTGGTTATATAAAACTTGGGCAGCCATCCACTACCCTTTCCGGGGGTGAAAGCCAAAGGGTGAAACTTGCGACTGAACTGGCCAAGAAAGATACAGGTAAGACTCTGTATATACTTGATGAGCCTACTACAGGACTTCATTTTGAAGATATACGCGTTTTATTGGGTGTGCTCAACAAACTCGTTGATCGTGGTAACACGGTTCTCGTCATCGAACATAATATGGATATTATAAAAAGTGCAGATCATATTATAGATATAGGACCGGAAGGAGGAATAGGCGGAGGAAATCTTCTTGCTGCCGGAACTCCGGAATATATCTGTGAAAATTATGATTCACACACTATAGGTTTTCTGAAAAAGGAACTTGAAGAGAGATAGATTGTTTTTCGGAAAGTGAAACAAAAAGTCAATTATATTAAAAACTATATTTAAAATATGATTTTCCCTGATGATTATCAGGGAATCTTGCTTTTTTCATAATCTGTCTGATTACTTATTCCCGGTAATGCTTCTAAATTATCAGTGAATCTTCCTTTACCCATAATCTTATCTGATTATTCTTTTTATATAAAGAATAGTTATATTTGTTGGATATTTAATGCTTAATGATTTCATTGAAGTATTTTTGATGAAATCATCTAAAAATAAACGATATAAGAAATGTCATACTTACAGAAACTTTTTTTCCTGTTATTTTTACTGTTCTCTTTAGAAATATATTCTCAAACCGATAATCTTCCTAAAACTACGGTTAATGGTGTTGAGTTTTACATTTATGAAGTAACTCCTAAAGAAGGTTTTTATTCCCTTGAAAGAAGATTCAACATTTCTCAGGCTGAGATAGAAAAATATAATCCCGAAACCAAGTCGGGTTTAAAAAGCGGACAGAGAATATTGATTCCGGTGAAGCCTTCTACTTCTGCAAGTTCGACAAATAGTGATTCTTATTTTATACATACTGTTATTAAAGGTGAAAGCCTTACTAATATCGCTCATATGTATAAAGTAGATAAGAAAGATATCATAGCCCTTAACAGTGAAATAGACGAGTTTCCAGTAATAGGAAAAGCGATAAAGATTCCTCAGATAATTTCTGATAATAACGATTATATCTATCATACTATAGAACCGAAAGAAACTTTATATTCTATCTCCAAAAGATATAATGTTTCGATGGAAAATATAAAAGATCAGAATCCAGGACTTACTCCGTCTACTTTTGCAATAGGAAGAATTATCAGAATAAAAAGCACAGGTTCTGCTGCCAGTAAGCCTGCACAGGTTATTGAACCGGAATATGAGATGTATGAAGTGCAGAAAAAAGACACTTACGCATCTATAAGCAGAAAGTTCAAAATACCTTTGGTCACTTTAGTGGAAGCAAATCCGGGACACACAAAGCTTAAACCGAAGGATATCATTAAAGTTCCCAAGAATTATGCAGAACAGAGTCAGCCACAGACTTCCGTAGCTGATGATTATGTCAAAATGCAGGAACTGATGAATGAAAATTTTGAAATCAAAAGAGAACCGATGATTAATGTATCATTGTTTCTGCCTCTTGCATTAAATAAATCGGCTTCAGCAAACAAACAAAACAGATACATTGAGTTTTATGAAGGCTTTCTTATTGCTGTTGATAGTTTAAGAGAAAGAGGTATTTCTATTGATATCAATGTTTTTGATATTGATACGGACAACATCAATAATGTGATTACGAATGAGAGATTTGTAAAATCTGATCTGATTATTGCTCCGGCTAACAATACAAAACTAAATGCCGTTTCCAATTATGCATTAAAACATGAGATTAATCTGATCAATCCTTTTACGTTTGATGCTACAGATGTTGAAAAGAATCCGTTTCTATTCCAGCTGAATACTCCTAATTCATATCTTTACGCGGAGTCTTCGCTTGAATTTATAAGGCTTTTCGGAAAACGCCAGATCGTTTTTGTTAATGATAAGAACTTCAAGGAAGATAAAAAAGAATTCACTTCATATCTTAAAAATCAACTGAGACTTGAAAATATTAATTATAAAGAATATTCATATTCCGGTTCTGAAGAGTTGAATAACCTTGATTCTATTCTTTCAATTTCTCAGGAAGTAGTTTTTGTTCCGCTTTCTTCAAGCAAAGAGATGCTTTCGGGACTTTTGCCTTCAATGCAGATTCTTAAGAAGAACAATGACGATATAAACTTATCTCTTTTCGGTTATCCGGAATATCAAACTTATACTGAATTTATGGATTATTTCTATGAAATGGATACATATTTCTATACAAGAATATATACTAATCCGTTTTCACCGGAAACAAGAAAATTCTATGATCAGTTTAAATTCTGGTATGAAAAAGATATCCTGCCTATTTATCCGAGATATGCAATTCTGGGATTTGATACAGGTTTGTTTTTCCTTGATGCCGTAAACAAATACGGAAAAAGATTCGATTCACATATTGACATGCTGAGCACTTACAATCTTCAGACTGCTATGTGCTTCAGAAGAATTAATAACTGGGGGGGATTCATAAACAGATGTTTATATTTTGTCAACTTCAAACCTGATAATACTATCACCAGAATTGAAGTTAAATAATAACATTGACTTCTCTTATCATTGTTCTATTTATAAAAAATAGATATATATTTTATATAACAAGTTTATAGCGATATCATTCAGAAATGACAAAAAAAGCATTAATAATAATATTTTGTTTCTTATTTTCGGTGAGTTTTAGAACATTCTCACAAAAGAAATTTCCTACAGAGCATTCTATAGGTATAACAGGCGGAGTGAACCTTTGCAAAGTTTCTATGCAGCCTGATGTAGTACAGGATTTTAAGATGGGAGAAACATTCGGAGTTGTTTACAGATATATAGAAGAAAAGTTCTTTGGTATCCAGGCTGAATTGTTATATGCCAAAAGAGGTTGGAAAGATCGTCTTGAGGATTTCCCCAATTATCATTTTGAAAGATCATTCGATTATATCGAACTTCCTATAATGAGTCATATTTTCTTTGGAAATAACAGAGTAAAAGGTTTTGTAAATCTTGGACCTTCTATTTCTTATTATCTTGGAAACGACAAAATAAACACAAACATTATTTCACCTGAAGAAATGGCTTTTGAAACCACTCATCACGGTCTTGCTATAAGCAACAGATTTGATTACGGTATCATTGGCGGCGGTGGACTTGAACTTCGCTTCGGCAAAAATTCATTTATTATTGAAGGTCGATATTATTTTGGTCTCGGGGATATTTTTCCTAATGAAAAAAGAGATTATTTTGAATCTTCCGCACATCAGTATGTTTCGATAAAAGCAGCTTACCTTTTTCATCTGGGGAAGAAAAAATAAAAACAACAATATATGTGATTACATCGCATAAAACAATATTAAAAGGATTGTTGAAACAGGATTTCGATAATCCTTTTTTTCTTTTATATACTATTTCTATAATACCTGACTTCTTAATCGCCTAAGCTTACTATAAGTACTTAACATCCGAAAAAAATATTAAATCAGGTTATAATAATCCTGAAGTGCTTATAATATAAGAAAGTCTTTTGAGGAAAATTTATCAATACAGGTCATAACAATCATTCAACAATAATAAAATTACGATTATGATAAAGAGAAATTTATCAAGACAAGTTATAATAATCTCCTATCCTTTTATCTAGAAATTATAGCGAAGACCTAAATTATAATCGGAAAAAGATGTGCTTAAATTAGGATAATCCTTATTATATGTATATTGATTAAACATCGTATAATTAAAATGAAGCGACAGTCCGCTGAACAGATAAACATTCATATAAGGCCTTATCTGAAATAAAACAGTATTACCCTTATCTCCCATAGCCCTGAAAGTCTTTATATCCTGAGCTTCCACTATTATATTCTTATCGTATCCTTTCCATGTAAAAAACTGAAGCAAATAATTTTCCATTCCCAGATTAACTCTGTTACTGAATGTATAATCAAATAACAGGTTTATACTATAACCCTGTCCATAATTATACTGACGTCCTTTAAGGCTAAAATTACTCGCCGGAGCACTTGCAAGAAAAGCAAGATTGAGATGCCCTTCGAAAAGAAAATTATTCTTGGGAGTACGTGTATCAGTTATTATCCCTATACCTACACTTGCCGGATCCGAATATCTCCATGTTGGTATTGAATCAGTTTTAATTCCTTCTCTATCTTTATACCTGAAATGCTGGAATATCCCCCACATAGCATTTATACCATTATATTCCTGTTTGATTTCCTTTCCCCATAAAAGCCCCGTTACTTCCAGGAAATTAAGAAAATTATCATCTTTCTTTATATTAAGCCCTACTTTGAAACGAAAGTAATCAAGCGGATGAACATCATAAGTATCGAAAGGATTGCCATAAACATAGTTAACAGAAATAAACGGTGACGCATCATTTTTGTGCTTCGGATTATTAAATCTGACATTTCTATAAGAAACTTCAGCATTTGCCTGAATATTTACATACTTATAGCCCAGATGTTTTGAATCCGGATACATATATTTAATCTTAGGAGCACAATATTCATTATGATAAAGATTCTTGTTAAATGATGAAATATAATAGTTCTTCAGGTTGTCGGAAAAATACTCCAGATTTCTCGGGTTACTCTGAACTTTCCACATCTGTCCTGTAAGCAGCCTGTTTATACCGTTCATTGGACAAGTTACCGCCCCAAAGACTTCACGTACTACTCTCTGAAAACCTTTAGTGTTATCTTTTAATATTGAAGATGAAATTCTATAAGAAGCCTCTCCGAGAACCATTCCGCCAATACTTGTTGCTATCTGATCATTAAAAGAAGGCGGCTCGTTCTCCAGAATAGTCTCCCAGATAAAACTGGCAGTAAAAACATATGGAAAACATTGCCAATAATTCATTCCCGACACCCTTGCTCCATTATAATCCAGACTGCCGTGAAACGGATGAGACAACAGATTGGTCCCCCACAGGTCATTATCCCATAAAGCATTAAACATAAAGTTATTAGTAATCGTCTGACCTGTGATATATGCAAAATCACTTTTATTTATCCATCTGTTTATAGAAAAAATAAAAACGTCCGGAAAAAGAGATAGCAATGCTGCGCGCAAAGGGCGCGGAAGAGTATCCGGATATACGAAATAATGATTCAGAACCGTAGGATGCTGATTAAACCCGGGACGCAGATAATTACTCTGCCTGGCAGGTTCCTTTAATTTAGGATCGTTTGAATACTGACTATAACCGACTAAAGAAATAAAAGAAAACAAGAGTATAAATATTTGTCTTAATATAAATCTCATAAATATTCATTAAAGGTTATTATCTATTCTTTTATTTGAAATAATTAAGTCTGAAGGAATTTATCAAAACCGTGATAACTCCTAAAAACATAACTGCTGATGCGAGTATAGGATCGAGTATTATATTTGTTCCTAACAAATACAGAAATCCCATTGCTATAGGAAGCATAAAAAGATTATAGATAAAAATGAAAAATATATTTTCCTTTATGTTTCTGACCGTCTTGTCTGCAAGTTTTATCAAAGTCTGCAGTAGTCTGAGATCATTATTAATAATAATAACATCCGCTACATCTGCCGCAATAGTATCAGGTGTACCTATTACGATTCCTGAGTCTGCCTGAACTATAGCCTGAGCATCATTAATACCGTCACCCACCATAACGACAATATTATCCTCATACTGAATTTTCCTTATAGTACGGGCTCTGTTTGCTACTGGAACCTCTGCAAATGTCTTATGAATATCGATTTTCTCTGATAGCAGACTTGCTGTATGCCAATGGTCACCGGTAAGCAGAACGGTCTCCTTATCCTTGGAGTTTATGAAATCTATCACATCTTTTGCTTTAGGACGTATTTCATCTATCATAGCTATTATCCCCTCAATCTTATTTTCAATCACTACAAAAACAGCCGATTTCCCATCCTGAGTAAGACGTTTATAAACATGAATTGCGCGGTCGATCTCTTCTTCATTTATCCGAAGCAGTTTCATCAGTTTATAATTGCCTATATCCACTCGCGTATCATCTATATTTGCCTCTATCCCCTCACCCTGAATATAACGGAAAGGTTCGGGAGCTTTCATTTCTATATTAAGTCTTGCAGCTTCAGCAACAATGGCTGTCGCTACAGGGTGAAGAGAAATAGACTCAGCTGAAGCGGCGAAAAACAACAGTCTGTCACGTGAATAATTACCTGTAAGAATTACGTCTGTCACTTTCGGAACACCTTTTGTCAGTGTACCCGTCTGATTGAAAACAAATGCAGTTGATTTTCTTATTACCTCAATGGAATTGATCTTTCTTATTATAATTCCTTTCTTAGAACCATATTTAACGGCAAATAAAGAAGACAGCGGAACCGCTATACCTGTAGCTACAGGACATCCTATTATAAGAACGGAAAGGAATATGCTTATGGCGAACGAAAAATCCTCGCCCGCTATATACCATAAAACCGACGAGACAAAAGCAAGAATAAGTATCACTCGTATTGTTACCGAAGAAACCTTATCGGTAAAATTATTAATGTCCGCTTTCGAATTCTCTCCTTCCTGCAACATTGTAATAAGTGAATTAAGGAAAGTATCCTTTCCTATCTTATTTACCCTGATACACAACTCTCCTTCCGAAACAAGAGTACCGGCAAGTATCTTATCACCCGAAGTAACGCGCTTAAGACCTGCGCTTCCCGAATATATAGTTTCATTAATAAGCGCAGTACCTCTTATTATTTCTCCGTCAGCCGCTACACGGTCGCCGCTTATAACAGCCATCACATCGTCAATATGAAGATTAAGGATATCTTCTTTTTTAAGATATTCATTACCGTTTATCAGAGGATTTGCAAATTTGGTTTTTACCTCTTCTGCCGGTTCTTCTTCCGGATCCCTTAGCTTAATGACATTCACGCTATCGGGCACAAGTTTAAGAAACGGCATAATATTCACCTTATTCCTCACAGAAATTCTTTTCTCTATATAATAGCCGAGAATTCTGAATACTATCATTGCCGAACTCGCAGCAAAATAAAGCAGTGACGGATAGTCATCAAAAATGAAAAGCATCCTGTAACCGATAATACAGCTATATATATACGACATTGTTGCGCCGAGAGCAATCAGGGAGTCGGTATTTGCATGAAGTCGGAACAGCATCAGAAAGCCGTTTTTCAATATAGGAAGACCAACAATAAGGATAGCAGTCGATAGAATGAACTGTAACAACAGATTATTGCTTACAAGATTTCTTGACTCTATGAAGTTGGTAAAACCCAATATAAAATTCTGTCCCAGTCCGATAACCAGCAACGGAATAAACAATATTACCGATATGGTAGTAAGTCTGCCATAATATTCGATCTTCGGTTTGTTACTAGTACATCCACCGAAATAATTGTTAGTCAGGTTTGGCAATATCAGTTGATAACCAAGATTTTCAATCTCCTGTGCAATTGTTTTTTTGTCTATTACCTTTTCATCATAATCTATAATGATTGTCTCGGAGGCCATATTTACAGTGGCATCATGAATTCCGTTGAGCTTTAATAATTTCTTCTGTAGTCTATGTGCACATGTCGGGCACTGTAAACCCTCTATATCAAATTTCTCTTTCATTATTAAACGCTATTTATCATGATTTTAAAACGGTCATTTATATTAGTGTGTTCATTAATTAAAAACGAAACTGTATTATTTAATTAGAAGAAGTTATGATTAAGTTAAATTATAATTACTGTATTATAGTTAAAGCAATTATCAGAATATGAAAGATTTATTTCCGTTATTCCGAACACAAAATTCTTTAATTATGTTATAGGGAAAAGATACCATCTCAATCAGCAATGTTATGAACACAGAAAAATTTATCGATGCTTGTCGCAAGCAAAAACTCATTGACTTATACGATGTAGCCCTAGGCTATATTATGGATGAAGTGCCTCAGGATGATTTAGACAAGCATAATTTAATGGTTATGACTATAGATCTTCTGGCAGACACATTATATGAAGAGAAAAAGTTCAGCAAAGCCGAGTCACTTGCCATAACACTTAAAGAGTGTCAGCCTGATTTATATAATGACACTATTTTTTCTCTTTTGCCCGAGTTGATATACTATAACCTGTTCCGAAACGAGCCATCTAAACTGGGAACCTATCTTGAAGAATTGTCAAACAATCCGGAAGAAGACTTTTTACTATATGTACACATTCTCGATGTAATGGACGCATATGGCAAATACGACATTGTGAAGAAAAATGTAGCCCATCTTATAAGCAATAACATCATTTTAGACAAAAAACAGATAAAGATTCTTAAAAGCTATCTGTCAAGCATACCAAGCAACATAAAAGACGCACGGCTTCTGTCAATACGCAAAGATTTTGTTGAGACATGCTATAAATACAATATATCTACAATCACTGCAGAAAACATAGCAGAAGGCTTCTTTGACTTCTTTGACAAAGAGCCTCATGGTGAAAAGAAAAATCTTGTCATCGATGAAGCGGAATTCCGTCAGTACATATACAGACTCCTTGACATTGAATTCCTTGACACCTTTGAATATGCGGCAAGCATTCTGTGGGGAGCTGTGTTTATAGTTGACATGATGAACAGCAAAGGGCTCCTTACACAGGAAGAATTTACTAATAACCTTGAGGTTATAAATCAGACAAAAGCATTTTTCCTTGTAAATATCCCATGGGATGCTTACTGGCGTCTGAGATTTATTCATACATGGAATAAACCTGCAAGCATAAGCGATGAAGAATTCGCCAGCGAATCTTATCTTTTCAATCATACTTTACCTTTACGTCCGAAAGATATCCTTGGAGTATCTATCCTGAGTATCTTCGGAGAAAAAGGCCGCAACATTTCATATTATAAATATCTGGAAGAAGAACAAAAGCTTTTTGAGGAAAACGTAAAAACAGAAATTGAAGATGAATATGGTCTTAATAAGATAAAAGACAGTATGTTCCCTTATCTGAATTATCTTTCCGGAGAGTCGGAAAATGAGGTAAGACCGGAACCGTTTGATGATAATCAGTAAATTTTACTATTTTTATCAGCAAATTATCTTTATTCTTAACACTAATATTAATCTAAAATGAAAAAAGCATTTGTTTTTTTAGCAACCGGATTTGAAGAAGTAGAGGCCATAACGATCATCGACATTCTACGCAGAGGAGAGGTTGATGTACAGACCGTATCTGTTTCCGACTCTCTTCAGGTAAACGGTGCGCATGGAATTCCTGTTATCGCAGACTCTCTTTTCTCTGAAACGGATTTCGGGTTAGGAAATATGGTAATATTGCCGGGCGGACTTCCGGGTGCCACCAACTTACTTGAATACGAACCGCTGATACAGCTTATTGCCGAATTCAACAGACTCGGTAAATATGTAGCCGCAATCTGTGCTGCTCCAATGGTATTTGGAAAGATGGGGATCCTTAAAGGTAAAAAAGCTATTTCATATCCCGGATTTGAGCAATATCTTGAAGGCGCAACCATAACAACAGAAAAAATCGTAGTAGATGGTAACATAATTACAAGCCGTGGCCCTGCCACTGCCTCTGATTTCAGTTTTAAACTGCTCGAACTTCTGAAAGATGCGGATACAGCTAAACAGATAGCTTCCGGAATGCTTTTTATCTAAATTCTGATTGAAAATTGAAATCCTTAAATAAAGGATTTCAATAAATCTGATATATTATTTTCCAAAATAAAACGGCCGTTTTAAAGATTATGCAGTAAGACATACTTTAAAATGGCCGTTTTTATTATAATGTAATGATATAATTATCATCACCATAAGTATGTATTATCTGAAAAACACGAATATGTAACCATAATAGTACTTATCAAACATCCGTTCGGTTGCAATATTGACATCGGACAGTTGCAACATTGTCATCGTACGGTTGTCATATTGCAACTGTACAGTTTGCTATAGAAATGCTCTTTCCTGACAGATTAAATCATTTCTAACAGAAAATAACAATTAACATAAAATGTTTTATCCTGAAATTAAATGATTGGTTCTCAGCCGGAAATAATGATCATAAAACCGGTAAAAAAGGATATAAGATCCAATGATTTCTTTCAATCAAACATAGCAAAAAGAGAAAGTTATTTTTAATTTTGTAGTTATATATTTAAAATATTATTGTAAATGAATTGTAAAGTTTTTTCATATATTGCTTTAGGAAGTGCTATTTCTCTGTTTTCATGCTCAAAAGACGATAATAAAGGAGAAAACAACTATAGTCAGGATGTTTATGTAGAAACATTCAAGGGCACACTTGATATTGAGTTGGATCACCGAAGCGAATGGATACTAGAGGTAGGATCTACCCCGTATATGTACACATATACCAACAACTCTCTGCTTTCTATTCCGGAAAAAAATCCATTTATCATTGAACGTACATATATTTCATCTTCAGGTTTTATCAAAGCGGCAAATCCTCTTGTCGTAACATATAAACATCCTGAATATTTCTCAACACTTATGCCAACTTATCCGTTGACTCCTGACATTGCAGATCAGACAACATCGGAAAAGCTACTGAAGGCTGACATGCTTTACTGCGAATACAAAGGAAAAGCATTAAATAATATTGAAGGAAATCTTGTTCACGCCAATGCCCTGTTTGATTTTAATATTCTTGAGCATCCGGATAACGCAACGTTCTCTGTTACGGGCCCTGTATATGTCACTCCCTTTTATAATCTCAACCGCTACAAAGCAATTATGCCGGCATACGGATATAACAACAGTGCTATCATATGCATGACACAAGGTTTAAAACAGTATTATGTTGAAATCTGCGGCCCTACGAATGACAATTACGTAAAACCCGATACTCATTATACGTTTTCGGTCAGATATAACAGTGTATATGACAGACTTGAAATTGTAGATCTTACAGAATCTAAATGGGATACCCAGAACTGGTATTAATCCATGAATTTCTGTTTTAAAAATCAACAGACATATAGAAAACATATAAATTATAATCTTATTCCATGATAAAATAAGTTATAATTGATTATTTATGATATATTTGCGAGTCAATTGGCCGGATATGATATTTATCCGGCCGATTGGCTTAATTTATTTATCGGCAAGTGCCGATAATCATTTGACTATCAACTTAAAAACAGATTTGAAATTTGTAATTCAAACGTTTATGATTAAAATTACTTTTCCTGACAAATCAGTCAGAGAATATCCGCAAGGGACTACTCCCCTACAAATCGCTGAAAGCATCAGCTCAAGACTGGCACAAGATGTACTTGCTGCCAAAGTAAATGATCAGGAATGGGATTTAACTCGTCCTATTGATTCAGATTCAACAGTAACATTATTTAAATGGGACTCTCCGGAAGGAAAGCATGCATTTTGGCACACATCTGCCCACCTTCTTGCTGAAGCTCTTCAGGAACTTTATCCCGGAATCCAGTTTGGTATCGGTCCTGCTATTGAAAACGGGTTCTATTATGATGTAGATGCCGGTGATACTGTTATCAAAGAATCAGATCTTCCTGCTATCGAGAAAAAAATGCTTGAACTGGCTGCAAAAAAAGAAGGTCTTACCCGTTCTGAAATTTCAAAGGAAGATGCTTTGAAACTATTCGGAGACAGAGGTGAAACATATAAATGTGAATTGATTTCAGAACTTGAGGATGGTAAAATCACTACTTATACTCAGGGTGCATTCACAGATCTTTGCCGCGGACCTCATATCCCGTCAACATCTCCTATCAAAGCAGTAAAACTGCTTTCCGTAGCAGGTGCTTATTGGAGAGGTGACGAAAAAAGAAAACAGCTGACTCGTATCTATGGTGTTTCTTTCCCAAAAAAGAAAGAACTTGATGAATATCTTGCTCTTCTTGAAGAAGCAAAAAAGAGAGACCACAGAAAACTTGGCAGAGAGCTTGAACTTTTCATGTTTTCTCAGAATGTAGGTCAGGGTCTTCCGATGTGGCTGCCTCGCGGTGCCGCACTTCGTGACAGACTTGAACAGTTCCTTCGCAAAATCCAGAAAAGATATGGCTATCAGCAGGTTATCACTCCTCACATCGGAAACAAACTGCTTTATGTGACTTCCGGTCACTATGCTAAATATGGTAAGGATTCATTCCAGCCTATAAATACTCCTGAGGAAGGTGAAGAATATCTGTTGAAACCTATGAACTGCCCTCATCACTGTGAGATATTCAAGGCGTTTCCAAGATCATACAAAGATCTTCCGCTTCGTTTCGCAGAATTCGGAACAGTTTACAGATATGAACAATCAGGTGAGCTTCACGGTTTAACACGTGTAAGAAGCTTTACTCAGGATGACGCGCATCTATTCTGTCGTCCGGATCAGCTTAAAGAAGAATTCCTGAAAGTGATGGATATCATCTCTATCATTTTCAAGGCGTTGAACTTCGACAACTTCGAGGCTCAGATTTCATTGAGAGATCCTAACAACAGAGAAAAATATATCGGAAGCGACGAAAACTGGGAAAAAGCTGAAGCTGCTATCGTAGAAGCATGTCAGGAAAAAGGACTTAATGCAAAAATTGAATACGGTGAAGCCGCATTCTATGGTCCTAAACTTGACTTCATGGTTAAAGATGCACTTGGCCGCCGCTGGCAGCTTGGTACTATTCAGGTAGACTACAATCTTCCTGAAAGATTCAACCTTGAATATACAGGAGCTGACAACCTTAAACATCAGCCTGTTATGATCCACAGAGCACCATTCGGCTCTATGGAGCGTTTCGTTGCCGTACTTATCGAGCATACAGGAGGTAAATTCCCTCTATGGCTTACTCCTGACCAGGTAGTCATCCTTCCTATCTCTGAGCGTTTCAATGATTACGCTTATAAGGTAGCACAGGAACTTGAACAGAGCGACATCCGCGTCATCGTTGATGACAGAAACGAGAAAATAGGAAGAAAAATTCGTGATAATGAGTTAAAACGAATCCCTTATCTTCTTATAGTTGGTGAAAAAGAGCAGGAAAATGGTGAAGTTTCTGTAAGAAAACAAGGTGAAGGTGATTTAGGTGTGAAAAAAATTGCTAATTTTGCAGCAGATTTGGTTCAGGAAGTAGAACAAATGATAAACAAGTCTTCATATTAAATTATTTAAATGGAAAAAAAACCAATGGGTGGAGGTCCTTTTCAAAGAAATAACAACAGAGGCCCTCAAAAAAGAGAAGACAGAGCTTTACACAGAATCAACGAGCGTATTCGCGGCGTAGACGAGATACGTTTGGTTGGTGAGAATGTTGAGCCGGGAGTCTATTCTATTAAAGAAGCTATTAAAATTGCAGATGATCAGGGTCTTGACCTTGTTGAGATATCTCCAACAGCTACCCCTCCGGTATGTAGGGTTATTGATTATCAGAAATTCCTGTACCAGCAAAAAAAGAAACAAAAAGAGATCAAAGCTAAGGCTTCTAAGGTTATTGTTAAGGAGATCCGTTTCGGACCTCAGACAGATGACCATGATTATGCTTTCAAGCTGAAACATGCCATAGGATTTCTTGAAGACGGTTTCAAAGTAAAAGCTTATGTATTCTTTAAAGGTCGTTCTATCCTGTTCAAAGAGCAGGGTGAAGTTCTTCTTCTGAGATTTGCAAATGATCTTGAAGAACTTTGTAAAGTAGAGCAGCTTCCACAGCTGGAAGGAAAGAAAATGATCATAATGCTTTCACCTAAGAAAAAGGTCGAAAAATAATATTGACATTATTGGTTTGACAGTTTAAGATTGTGAGATCGCAGCCTGTCAGACCACTTTTATAAATAAATAATTTTTGTACAAATGCCTAAAATGAAAACTAATTCCGGTGCTAAAAAAAGATTTGTTCTTACCGGATCAGGAAAGATTAAAAGAAAACATGCTTTTAAACGTCACATTCTAACAAAAAAGACTAACAAACAGAAACGTCGCCTAGGACACTTCACTCTAGTTGCTGCTCCGGACGTGAACAACGTTAAGTTCCTTCTTTGTATGAAATAATCTCCTTAATACGAGAGATAATTTCAGTTTTTAAAACAAACGTTTATAAAGTATTATTTTTTATCAACCGAATGCAAGCTTAAGTTCTTCTGAAAAATGAAGGCGCTATCATTCACAATTATTTTAGAATTATGCCAAGATCGGTAAACCACGTCGCGTCACGTAACAGACGTAAAAAGATTCTTTCTCTAACAAGAGGTTATTTTGGAGCAAGAAAAAATGTATGGACAGTAGCAAAGAATACATGGGAAAAAGGTTTAACTTATGCTTTCCGTGACCGTAAAGCTAAAAAACGTAACTTCCGTGCTCTTTGGATCCAGCGTATCAATGCAGCAGCTCGCCTACAGGGTATGTCATACTCAAAACTAATGGGAGCTCTTCACAAAGCAGGTATCGAAATTAACCGTAAAGTTCTTGCTGACCTTGCAGTTAATCATCCTGAAGCTTTTGCTGCAATCGTTGAAAAAGCGAAAAAAGCTTAATCAAACTTCAGCATATAAAGAAGGTGAGACTTTTGTCTCACCTTTTTTTTGTTTTTATACCTAACCATAATTACTCTCGTAAAGCCGGGGACAGATTTCAGATTTCATGTTAATTTTCGTTTTGTCAAGAACATCTGCATTAACAAAAGTGTTTTTGTTAATGATAAGCAAAAAAGTTTATAATGACGAAACGGATACTCTATGAATAAAAAAATCAATTTTGATTTTCTGTTAATTATATTCGGCTTTCTGTTTTTTTGTAATAGCAATATTTTATCTCAAAAAGAGAATAGAAAAGATCTGAACTTAAAGGGAAACGTAAAAAGCTTTAAACTAATACATAAAAATTTTACCGTTCAAAGAGATTCTCTTGTTGAATTTATGCCGGCCGATAATGATCCGTTTTGGTTTAAAGGATTTACCGATCATTCTTATCTGTTTGATACAAGAGGTCAGACACTCGAATACTGCACATATGATGTAGATGATGCATATGTAAACCTTACAAAGTTCTTCTATGATGAAAAAGGGAAGCTTATCAAGCAGGAATTCAGCTCTGACAGACAGAAAAGGGGTTACCTGGAGTTCGAATACGATGAGAGAGGCAGAATAAACTGCATAATACGAAGTGATGAGAATGATAATGTGACAGATATCATATTTCACCTGAGAGATTCTCATCAGAGCCTTCCTTTATACAGAAGCAGCAACAATATATGGGTTTATGATTATGATCAGAACGGAAAATGTATTGAAGAGAAAAGCTACTCCCCTTCCGGAAAACTGGTATTCAGACATATATTCTTTTATGATGCAAATCAAAGAGTGGAACTGATGACATCGTATGATGAAAACAATATACAGAATCTGTCAATACGCTATGAATATGACAAAAGAGGCAATGTGTCACAGATAACAAATGTAACACCGGTAAAATATACGAAAGAGCTTATATCGTGCGATTCTCTTTCGAACGAAACAACACGTACGATAACCGAAACGTTTCTTCAGGATAAGAATACTATAAGAAATCGCTTTTCAAATGTATATATATATGATGACAACCTTAACTGGTATAAGAAGTATTGCTTTCATAACGGAAAGCCGTCATATATGCAGGAGCGCGATATAGTATATTATACAAAATAGGTTACTGCAAATCTTACATTCTGATATAGAGGGAATCCCGTTTGACTAAGTCTTTATGATTTTACAAACGGGATTTTAATTTATGTACATTAATCATCTTTTTTCTTAGCTATTCTTCCTCCATAGCCTCGGATATATTAAACACATTATTTATCCTGTAACTTGAAGCTGAAAGGCCTTCAAACTTCTTAAAGAAAGTAGAGAACTGACTCATATTCTCAAATCCAAGCCTGAATCCTATTTCTGATATTGAAAGACTGCTGTTAATAAGGAGTTCTTTGGCGCGTAAATGTTTTTGCTGCAGAAGATACTGCCCCGGAGAAACGCCTGCATATTGTTTGAATTTTCGTCGAAACCAGGTATATCCCATTCCCAATTCTGAAGCCAGATCCTGAACAGAAAGATTTTCTTCACATCGTTCCTTTAGAAGGAGCTGTGCATTTCTGATCTTTGCAGTAAGAGCCGAAGCATCGGATGTAATATTTTTATTAAGATAATTTACCAGTCCGAGAATATGCATTATTATTCCTGAAAGATATATCTGCATTCCAGATTTTTCCTGCTCCACGGCATTGCAGCTTTCTTCAAAAAGAGCAGAAACAGCGCTGTGATGACCGATTCTTATTACCGGGAAATTCTTACTAAAGCCATAACTGGCGGGAAATGCCTCATCATTGCATCTGAAGCCTATCCAGTATTCTTTCCATCCAATCTCTTTATCCGGATAATAATTATGCCATTCTCCGGGAAAAAGCATGATAAAGGTACCGGCAGTGATTTCAACCTCTTTTCCCAGACTTTGAGATGCAAAACTTCCTTTTCCTTCGGTAATATATAATATCTGATATTCATTAAGAATCCTTCCACGCCTCTTCACAAGAGAGTAGTCGAAAGGATGATTGAGCAAAGGATAGTTCTCTCCTTTTTCTATAATCTGGTAGCCTGCGGTCGTACAGTTTAAAGGACAGGACAAAGAGGAAACGGACAAAGGAATGTATTTCTGGTAACATTTATTTGATGAATTCATGGTGTGTCAAAAATGTAAAGTAAATTATCAATAATTATAACAAAAATAATTAACAATCGCTTATACTTGCAATTCCAAAGACTTAAAATCTAATATTTTTTAAATAACCTTATATCAAAAAGATGAAAAACTGTGTAATAGCTATCGATCTTGGAGCTACCAGCGGAAGGATGATATTGTCGTATATTGATAACGGACAATTGGAAATGCAGGAGATAGCACGCTTCGATAACAGGATAGAAAATCGTGAAGGAAGATTTCACTGGAATCTGAAATCTCTATTTTCTGAAATTATTAAAGGTCTTAATTACGCACTGAGCCTTGATTACAAAATTCTTTCAATAGGTGTCGATACCTGGGGTGTTGACATGGGTTTTATAGATGAGAAAGGCAATGTGATTGAAGATCCCCGCGCATATCGCGACCCTTATACCAACGGAATAATGCAGGAATATTTTTCTATCATTCCTAAAGAAACCGTTTATAAAAAAACCGGAATACAGTTTATGAACTTCAATTCTTTATTTCAGCTTTATGCTGCAAATAAAGAAAAATATGCTCCATTGAAGCAGGCAGACAAGATTCTGTTTATGCCGGATCTTATATCATATATGCTTACGGGAAATGCGGTCTGCGAATATACAATAGCTTCAACGTCACAATTCATGGATCCGAATATGAAAAAAGTGGATGCCGATCTGTTGAAGGCTGCCGGTATAGATGCGTCTAAGTTTCCAGATATAGTGATGCCGGGTACGGTGATCGGAAATCTCAGAAAAGACATTCTTGATAAACCTCTTAATTATGATATACCGGTAATCGCGGTTGCCGGACATGATACGGCTTCGGCTGTAGCTGCTGTACCTGCAAAGGATACTGATTTCGCATATCTTAGTTCAGGGACATGGTCGTTAATGGGTATTGAGGTGAAAAATCCTATCATTAACGAAAAGAGCGCAGAATTAAATTTCACTAATGAAGGTGGCATCGAGGGAACCACTCGTTTTCTTAAAAATATAACCGGAATGTGGATACTTGAACAGTGTCGCAAAGAATGGGAAGAGGAAGGAAAAAATTATTCTTATCCTGAGATAGTGGAAATGATAAATAAAGCGGAACCTTTTAAAAGTATGATAAATACTGATGATCCGGTTTTTGCGAATCCTGAAAGCATGATCGGATCAATACGACAGTATTGCGAAGAAAGAAATATGGAAGTTCCTGAAACAGACCAGCAGATCGTAAGATGTATCATGGACAGTCTGGCATTGAGATACCGCACTGTCATGGATTACCTTAAAGAGTTTTCTCCTAATCCGATTAAACGACTTCACATCATTGGCGGAGGTGCCAAAAACGCATTACTTAATCAGTTTACTTCAAACTCAACAGGTTTACCTGTTTATGCGGGGCCAAGCGAAGCTACAGCTATAGGAAACATAATGATTCAGCTTAAAGCAGCCGGATATGTAAAAGATATCAATGAAATGAGAGATCTGATATCTAAGGCAACAGAAGTTAAAGAGTTTATTCCGCAGGATAAAGAGATGTGGGATGAAGCTTATGGCAGATATACACAGAAATGCAATTAAAACACATTTTATTAACCAATATAATTAATATCATATTATGGACCAGAAAATTAAGGAAGCATACGAATATGCTAAAGAAGTTTACTCACGCGTAGGTGTCGATGTTGACAGCGCAATAAAAAATATGGAAAAAATCGTTTTGTCACTTCATTGCTGGCAGACTGACGATGTAACAGGTTTCGAAAATCCGGACGGAGAACTTTCAGGAGGCATCCAGGCAACAGGAAATTATCCGGGTAAGGCCAGAACAATAGAAGAAGTGCGCCAGGATCTTGTTAAGGCAGCATCTCTTATTCCGGGTGTTCACAGAATAAATCTTCATGAAATATATGGTGATTTCGGAGATAAATTCGTCGACAGAGATGAAGTTGAACCGAAACATTTTGAAAGCTGGATGAAATGGGCTAAGGATAATAATTTTAAACTTGACTTTAATTCCACTTCTTTCTCTCATCCGAAAAGCGGATCATTATCTCTTTCAAATCCTGATTCGGAAATCCGTAATTTCTGGATTGAACATACTAAACGCTGTCGCCGCATTGCTGATGCGATGGGACGTTATCAGGGTTCTCCTTCTGTTATGAATCTTTGGATTCACGACGGATCGAAAGATACTACGGTAAACAGACTTAAATACCGCGAATTGCTTAAGGATTCTCTTGATGAGATCTATTCTGAAAAACTTGATTATGTAAAAGATTGTATCGAGGCAAAATTATTCGGAATCGGAGCAGAAAGTTATACAGTAGGTTCATATGATTTCTATCTTGGTTATGGAGCAAAAAATGATAAGATTGTAACTCTTGATACAGGGCATTTCCACCTTACTGAAAGTATCGCAGATAAGATTTCTGCTCTTCTTCTTTTCACTCCGGAAATCATGCTTCATGTAAGCCGCCCTATACGCTGGGATTCGGATCATGTTACAACAATGAATGACGATACTCTGGAACTGGCTAAAGAAATTATCCGTTGTGATGCTCTTGACAGAGTAAATATCGGTCTTGACTATTTCGACGCTTCTATCAACCGTATCGGTGCTTATGTAGTAGGCTCAAGAGCAACATTGAAATGTTTCCTTCAGGCATTGCTTGAACCGACTAAACTTCTTCGTGAATATGAGGCAAACGGTCAGTTGTTTGAAAGACTTGCCACTCTTGAAGAAGCTAAAAATATGCCTTGGAACGCAGTGTGGGATTACTACTGTGCTTTACAGAATGTACCGGTAGCAGAAGGGTATATCGCAGATATTCAGCAATATGAAAAAGAGGTAACATCCAAAAGACAATAATTAATAAAATGCCTGTATAATGGAGATATTAATTGGTCTGATTATAATCGCAATAGGTAGTTTCTGCCAGTCAAGCTCTTATGTTCCTATTCAGAAAATCAAAGACTGGAGTTGGGAAAGTTTCTGGCTTGTTCAGGGAATTTTTGCCTGGCTGATATTTCCCTTTATCGGAAGTCTAATCGCACTTCCGGATATATTTAAGCTTTTTGAAGTGTGGAGTATCGACGGTGTATGGACTTCAATGTTCTATGGAGTACTCTGGGGAATCGGAGGACTTACTTTTGGTCTGAGCATGAGATATCTCGGTGTTGCACTGGGACAGTCTATCGCACTGGGAACATGTTCAGCTTTTGGAACACTTCTTCCTGCCATATTTGGCGGAACTGATATTTTTCACGGTGAAGGTTTGATTCTTCTTATCGGTGTATGTATTACTATTACCGGTATTGCCGTGATCGGTTTTGCGGGGTCGCTTCGTGCTGCCAATATGAGTGAAGAAGATAAAAAAGCTGCTATTAAGGATTTTGCTCTTACTAAAGGGCTTATGGTAGCTCTTCTTGCCGGTGTTATGAGTGCTTGTTTTAACCTTGGACTTGATGCCGGTTCGAATATCAAACTTGCAACGATTGAGCTTGGAGCAAAAGAGCTTTTCGCCCTGAATCCTGTGATTATGCTTGTTACTTTCGGTGGATTTTTTACAAATGCCGTTTTCTGTCTGTATCAGAATGTAAAAAACAATACTATGTCTGATTACAAAAAAGGAAGCGTTGCAGGGAATAATATATTGTTCTGTTGTCTTGCCGGAGTATTGTGG
Source organism: uncultured Bacteroidales bacterium (assembly GCA_947074105.1). Classification (GTDB taxonomy): domain Bacteria; phylum Bacteroidota; class Bacteroidia; order Bacteroidales; family JAUNSR01; genus JAUNSR01. The sequence goes on along the minus strand of CAMTON010000014.1, from coordinate 16,329 downwards.
TATATGCAGTTTTTCGGACTTGGCGTAGGTGAAAGTTTCCTTGCCGGTTCTTCTGTTATGTTGGCATTCTCATGGAGTATCCTTATGTCTCTTAATGTTACTTTCAGTAATTTCTGGGGCATAATACTTAAAGAATGGAAAGGTTGTGATAAGAAAATCATAGTTGTGCTTGCTGTCGGGCTGGCTATACTTGTATTCTCTACATTCTTTCCTTCTCTGATGAAATAAGAAAAAACCCATGTTCATATAGAAAATCCCGTTTGTTAAGTCTTTCGGACTGATACAGACGGGATTTCTTGTTATAATAAGACAAAACGGTGTGAAACGGAGTGTTTTCAACATGTATAAAAGTTTATTTCCTGTTATAATAAGATCAACTGATGTGAACCGGAATGTTTTCAATATATATAAAAGTGTTTTTCCTGTTATAATAAGATCAACAGAAATGAACCGTAACAGATATTATTTTTAATTGAAATAGTGAGAATTTTAAGTTTGAATGTTAAATTCAGAAATCAATAAATCTTTATTTTTTATATAAAATGAGCATAATTCATTACTGATTATTATAATTTATTCATCAAAACATAAATTAAATTATAATTTTCAGATAATCTTTCCTAAATTTGGAACTGTATTACACGCACCATAATTACATAAGTTTAGAAACACATTTTTTATGAAAACACATTTGCCTATTTTACTTTTTGGCTGCTTGTCGGCGAGTATAACTATGTGCTCTTCCCTGAGCGCGTCTCCGACAGTTAATAATCAGCAGAAAGTATTAAATCAAACAAATAAAAATCAGACTCAGCGTATCTATCTTTCAGGTACGGGACTGAATGATACTAAAAACTGGGCTTTCCATTGCTCGGAAGGTTCTAACAGCGGTCGTTGGGATTCTATTCCTGTACCGTCTCAATGGGAACTTCACGGATATGGAGATTATACCTACGGAAGATGGTATACTATCTCAAAAGATACTAAGCCAAGTATGGAAACAGGGCATTATAAGACAAGTTTCAAAGTGCCTGCAGACTGGAATAATAAGAATATAAGACTTGTTTTTCAGGGAGTAATGACAGATGCAGAAGTACTTTTAAACGGAAAACCTGTAGGAGATAAACATCACGGAGCTTTTTATGAGTTCGGATACGACATTTCAGATAAACTTGAAAAAGGAAAAGAAAATGTACTTGAAGTCATTGTAAACAAACATTCAGAAAACCATTCTGTAAATGCAGCCGAAAGAATGGCTGACTGGTGGCTTTTCGGAGGTATCTATCGTCCTGTTTTTATTGAAGTAGCTCCTGAAACTTATATAAAAAGAGTAGCTGTCGATGCTAAGGCAGACGGAACACTTGATATGAAAGTTTACAGTAATGAATTGCCTGCCGGAACAACTTTAAGTGTTGACGTAAAGCCTTATTGCGGTCCTGCGATTAAAGGGAAAAAATCTTCCTTTAAAAAGGATTTCTCATACAATGAAATAGTTTCGACTCCGAATATTGACAAGTATGTAGCTACTCAGCTTAAAGGTATTCCTAAAATGGAAATTGCTGAAGCAAGAAAACAGCTTACTCATACTTCAAATCTTCTGACTATAAACTGTGATGATATTGCGACATGGAATCCTGAATCTCCTAATCTTTATGTAGTAACTACAGATCTTAAAGACAAGAATGGGAATGTGATTCATTCCGTTTCAGAAAGAATCGGTTTCAGAACTGTTGAATTTAAAGAAAAAGACGGTATATATCTTAACGGTACAAAACTTGTAATGAAAGGAATCAACCGCCATTCATTCCATCCCGACGGAGGCCGTACTACGAATAAAGAAGTAAGTATCGAAGATGCTCTGCTTATCAAACAGATGAATATGAATGCCGTGAGAATGCATTATTCTCCGGACGATCATTTCCTTGAAGTTTGTGACTCTCTTGGTCTTTTATTCATGGATGAACTTTGCGGATGGCAGAACGGATATGATGCTGAACTTGCGCCTAAACTTCTTACAGAACTTATTGAAAAAGATGCCAATCATCCTTCAATAATCATGTGGAGTAACGGTAATGAAGGAGGATGGAGTACTTCAGTTGATTCATTATTTAATATTCTTGACCTTCAGCAAAGACCAATGGTTCATCCATGGGCTGACTTCGGAGGAATAGATACTCACCACTACCCTGCTTTCCTTACAGGAATTGGTCGTTTTACAAACGGATATAAAGTATTTCTTCCTACAGAATTCATGCATGGCATGTATGATCAGGGGCATGGTGCCGGTCTTGAAGACTTTTGGAATAATTATACTTCGCATCCTCTTTTTGCAGGAGGTTTTATGTGGGACTTCTCCGACAATGCTGTTAAAAGAGTAGACAAAGGAGGAATCCTTGACAGTGACGGAAGTAACGCTACAGACGGAATACTCGGGCCATACAGAGAAAAGGAAGCAAGTTTCTATACCGTAAGAAATGTATGGGCACCTATTCAGTTTAAAGAAAAATTTATTACTCCGGGATTTGACGGAAAATTCCTTGTTACAAATACTTTCCTTTATACAAATCTTAATGAGTGTAAGATGAATTATGCTTTATATTCTATTCCGTCTCCTTTGAGAGAAAGAAATATGAAGCATAAAAATAAAGCATCAGAAAACGAAGGTGTTACAATGATTGAAGAAGGAACTATCAATATCCCTTCAATCGAGCCAGGAGATATGACATCGGTTAAGATGAATGTTTCCGATAACTTCTTTAATGCAGATATCCTTGAGATCACGGCTTTTAATCCTGACGGAACAGAAATGTGTACATGGACATGGCCGGTACATTATGCAAAGGATTATTATACAAAAGAATTCGCGGCTCTTCCGAAAGCTGAGATTAAAAAGAAAGATCATCCTAAGGTTACTCAAAAAGACTCAATCGTTACGCTTACGGCAAATAATGTTTCCGCAAGCTTCAATAAGAATACCGGAATGATTGAAACACTTAAGAATGACAATAATATCATTCCTTTGAACAACGGTCCTATTCCAGTAGGTATGAAAGCTAATTTCCAGTCTGCCAAAGCATATATGGAAAACGGCGATGCGGTATTTGTTGCTCATTATCTTGGAGGAATAGATTCTATTGAATGGAGAATGAATAAAGACGGACTTCTTAATATGCATTCAGTAATGCTTAACAGAGCAAACGGCGGTGCAGGTTTTGACGATGCTTTCTTTGAAGATAACATTACTAATTTCGGTCTTACCTTCTCTTATCCTGAAGAAGATATCGCAGGAGTAAAATGGATGGGACGCGGTCCTTACAGAGTATGGAAAAACCGTCAGAGAGGTCAGAATATCGCTTTACACCAGAAAGATTATAACAATACTATAACAGGTGAAAGCTACGAAAACCTTGTATATCCAGAATTCAAAGGTTATCATGCGAACATCTACTGGATGACATTCGAAGACAAAACGAATCCTTTCACTGTATATTCGGAAACTGACGGAGTATATTACAGACTATTTACACCGGAAGAACCGAAGAACAATAAAACAAGAGGACGCGCATTCCCGGTTATGCCAAAAGGAGATATATCATTCCTTTATGAAATTCCGGCGATACGCTGTTTTAAACCTGTTTCTCAGCACGGACCAAAAAGTCAGCCGGGTATGATACGTATTAAACAGGGAGATGAAGGATTGCACATGGATCTTGTTTTTGACCTTAAAAATTAAGAGTTAAAGAGACAGATCAATAAAAATTAATATCATGGTTCCGGATTAAGATTCCGGAGCCGGAATATAATATTTATTATAAATGCCTTTAAAAGGATCTTGTAAGAAAGAACTTTTAAAGGCATTTTCTTTATACCCGGCGGATCTGCTCTACATTACGTCCCTGTGCCGCGTAAAAAAGAACTTTTAAAGGCATTTTCTTTATACTCGGCGGATCTGCTCTACATTACGTCCCTGTGCCGCGTAAAAAAACTTTTAAAGGCATTTTCTTTGTCCGGTAATAGATATTAAATATTTAAATTTCCATACTCTTCAACCGCAATTTTCCTGCTACAATAAGAATATAAGAAAGATACTGATACATGATAAATTAATTGAACGAAAGAAATATATTATCGTTATACATAGAAAACGAAAACACTTATCATAATCCGGGAATATAAATGAAACTGAGATTGCTAATAACAATATTATCCATATTATTATTGATGATAAACATTGCCTGCAGCGGAAGTTCAAAAAAAGAAGCTGAAAGACAGGCGCAAGCTGAAAAAGCAAGAATAGCTGAAAAGATAAGACTACAGGATTCAATCAGATATCAGGACTCAATAAAACTTGAATTAAAAAAGGATTCAGGATATGTAAACGCATTTAAAGTCGACACTATCTTCCCGAAACTAAATATATATCAGCTTATAAACGGTAAGCCGGGATATACCGTGATCCGCCCGCAGAAAGAAAATCAGAAATACCTTCTTGCCATAGCAGCATCATTTACGGCAAAAGACCTTAAGACAGTCATAGGCAATCATATTGTTGACGGAGTAAAGATTCAGGGGACCGGCAACCCAAGCGGATACTGTGCCATAATAGGTAAAAAGATGGTAATAAAATCATCAAAAGACTCACTTCAATATTATACAAATAAAGCTATATCTAAGAAAGGAGATTTATTCCGGCAGATACTTCTAATACGAAACGGAAAAGCAGTACCATGCGATCCGTTCAGAGGACGCGCACTGATATTACGTGCTATAACTTTATATCAGAATAAACCAACCGTCATAGAAACAGAAGGTAATGCTACCATTGAAGATTTTGTAAACGCAATGCTTAAAATAGGTGTTACTAATGCAATATATTGCGATATGGGAAGCTGGAGTTATGCCTGGTACCGAAATATCGACGGTATTGCAAAAGACTTCGGTACAAACTTTATGAACACTGATCATCAGACAAACTGGTTTGTTTTCGAGAAGTTATAAAAAACGTATTCATAACCAACAAAATTTAGAATTCTAAACTAGATATTTACAAATCTAAACTGCTTTCTTGAGTTAATAATAAAAATCAGATTTTGAAAGATCATTTTGCTATCTTCAGATATCTGTAAAGATGAATTATTTACAGAGTTATCTTATTCTGCATCTTCCGGGGATTACATTATATACAGGAAGCAGAATAAAACCTATATAAGCAAAATATGGATGTAGGAACGAAAATGCTATTGTTATAAGATAAAGAACGGGAGATATAAATAATTTAATATAATCAGACATTTTAAACTCATCTACAATATAATCATCCTCAATCATCTTTGCATCTTTATATGCGTAAAGTTTCATGAGTGAAAAGATAAGATAAATAAAAAACATAGTTCCTCCATAAAGCACAATAGCAGTTTCATTCAAAGGATAATCGCCTATTACAGCCGTAGGATAAGGAAGAAAAGTCACAGCAAGAAGCAAAACTACATTAAGGAAAAGAATTATATGATTTATAAGTTTAAAATGGTGAAAGAAATTATAATGATTGATCCATATCACACTTATTGAAACAAAACTTATTGTTCCCACTAAATATTTCGGAGTTACGCTCGCAAGTTTCTCCAGAAGAGAATGAGAATCATTCGGATCGGAAATCAATGGAGTCTTAAGTTCAAGTACAAGAAGCGTCATCAATATTGCAAAAACTGCATCTGAAAACGCTTCAAGCCGCATTTTGGAAAGATAAATAGTTGGCATTTTTTTCTTTTTCAAACGCTCTGTTTACATAAAGAGTTCAAACCAGTCATAATATATGAAAATGAAGACCAAAAGAATAAGAAAAAAACTTATTATAATAATTCCGGTTTTATAGTTTTATCCTCACCCATAACCATTTCGGAATCATTCTCCAGAATATCACAAGAAGATTATACCTTCCATCAATTATAGCTACACGCTTTTTATTTGAAATAGCCTTTACAATCTTATGAGCTGTTTCTGAAGCATCCATAAGCATAGGATAATTCCTGTCTGCAAGCAAATCGGTATCCACAAAACCCGGCCGAATATCTGTAAAGGATATATTTAGATTCTGACTTCTTGCCAATTGCTCAAGAGCCTCCATATAAGTGTTCTGAAAACGCTTAGTTGCAGAATAAGAAGGAGCCACTCCTATCCCCTTTGTTCCTGCTATTGAACTTATAACAGCGATATGCCCGGATTTTTTATTTTTAAAATAATCAAATGCGGTAGTCGTCATTCTTGTAAATCCCGCTACATTGATATGCACTGTTGTCATCTCAATGTCTGGATCAAGAATCTTATTCTGTTTACCGGTTCCTGCACTGAGGAAAAACAGATCCATTCCGCCCATCTCCTCCATCAGAGATTCTAAATTCGCTACTGCATCCTCTGATGTAACATCTATCCTTTTTGTAAAACAATTATCCGGATATGATCTTTTAAGGATATCCAGTCTTTCCGTCCTTCTTCCGGCTACTCCTACTTTATATCCTTTTTCAAGATATATTCTTGCAACCTCAAGGCCAAGTCCGGAAGTCGCACCGATAACAATTATATTTTTCATCGCTTTATTCTAATGTTTATCCGTTTACTGTCGGAAACACAAAAGTGATTATTATATTCCGTTTTGAAAATAATATAGGGAATATAATAATCACTTTTTCAGCTAAGATTTATTCTGTCAGGCCTGAGCCTCAGCAACCGGTTCCGGCTGTTCTGTTTTTTCAGTATTCTTATTCCATAATTTTTCAATCTCTTCAAGAGATCTTCCTTTAGTTTCAGGAACAAGTTTCCAGACAAAAAATGCAGCAATAATACCCATTACACCATAAATCCAGTAAGCAAAGCCATGATTAAACGACTGTGTCAGCACAGCATTGTCATTCATCATAGGGAATGTCCATGAAACGATAAGATTACTCAACCATTGTGCTGCGACAGCAATTGACAAAGCACCACGGATTGAATTAGGAAATATCTCGGAAAGCAAAACCCAGCATACAGGACCCCATGACATCGCAAATGAAGCAGTATAAAGAAGCATACATATCAGAGTCACCATACCGACAGAACCGATATAAAAAGTCATACCCAGAAGCATCATACTTATCGCCATGCCTATTGCACCGATTATCATAAGAGGCTTACGACCGAATCTGTCGACAGTAAGTATAGCAACAACAGTAAAACTAAGATTTATCGCTCCCACTATTATGGTCTGAAGCAAAGCCGCATCATTACCCGCTCCCATTGTTCTGAATATCTCGGGAGCATAATAAAGTACGACATTTATACCTACTGCCTGCTGGAAGAAAGAAAGAAGTATTCCGATCACAATCACGATACTTCCGAATGAAAGCCATGGCGCATTCTTCTCAACAAGACTTGATTTGATCGATTTATACTCACGCTCCATCTCTTCTTTACCATAAAGATTGTCAAGCACCTCTCTTGCTTCCTCATCCTGACCTTTCAGAATAAGATAACGGGGCGTCTTCGGAACAAAGAAAAGCAGACTCAGAAATAAAACACATGGAATTGCTTCAGATGCAAACATCCATCTCCATCCTACCGTATTTATCCATTCGTCAGAACCTCCCGCCGCAATGAAATAATTTACAAAATAAACCACAAGCATTCCGAATATTATGGCAAACTGATTAAAAGACACCAGTTTCCCTCGTATTGAAGATGGAGCTATCTCTGCTATATATACCGGCGAAAGCATAGAGGCTATACCAACACCGATTCCTCCTATTATACGATAGAATATAAGCGAGCTTACCATTTCAACTCTGAAAATATTAAGAGTATCCGGCAAGGCTGAACCAATTGCTGAAACGGTAAACAGGATAGCGGCTATTATAAGCCCGTTCTTCCTTCCTATTGCAGAAGAAACCGATCCTCCGCATGCACCTCCGATAATACAGCCAACTAATGCGCTGGATATTACAAATCCCTTTATCGAACTGGCCATAGTACCGGTTAATTCATTTGGCTGATTCCAGAACTGAGAATACCAGATCAAGACACCAAACGCAAAAAGGACGATTGAATAAATACCGCCTTTTTTACTTCCGAAAAGTTTAAGAAGAAAATTAGATATCAAAACCGCAATAATGGCAAGACAAAGTGAAACTATCACCTTATACTGATATACTACAGATATAGATGCTGCCGCATCTTCAAAAAGAGGCTTGACAAAAAAGTTGTCCAAAGCGGCAGTTGTTCCCGACACGACAGCTGTATCATAACCGAAAAGCAAACCGCCGAGAGTAGCCACGAGAGTTATCCCGTAAATGTAGAATTTACTCTGTTTTTTCATGTTTTATTAGATTTAATGTTGATATATAAATCCAAATATAAAATGATTTAAAACATAAAAAACTGACGCATAACATCTTATCTGACATATGACTTAATCTTATAATGTAAATTATACAATAAGTTCCTCTTATTATATATTCCGGATAATATGCAGAGCATTATCTTTATAAACGGATTATACAATAAGAGGAACTTGTTAAAAAATGATAATTTGCAGTTGTGTGATTAATGAAATGAAAAACATCATTAAAAGATTTTCTTTATGGCCTTTTCTCGTTCTTCTCGACGTAATAGATTACTAATGTAGCAAACACATAAAAGCAAAGAGCGGAAACAGCTACTGAATTGATATTTACAGGCGACATTATCAGTTCTCTGACGGATGACATAACAAGCGAAAGAGAAATAAACAGCCAGAATACCCATGTAGCGGTACGTTTAAAACCTCCTGATTTTACAGCATACCATATTGCTCCGCCAAGGAAAATTCCTCCTTCTACAATTACTGCCGCCAATGGATAATTCCATAATCCGAGACCTATTTTCATCGTATTTCCTATAACAGGAAGATCCGGTCTGTGTGAAAGAAAATCAAGAACCCAGTGAGAAAATATAGCAGCACCTATCCACCATGCCGAGGCTTTATTCTTTCTGAAATACGGAAAGAGCAAAAGAAGCACTACTGCCAGCAGGCTATAGATAAGCGAAGATAAAAGTCCGTGAGAATACGGCATATAATATAATTCAAGCGGATTGGAAAGTAATTCCGTATTAAGTCTGGCTTTTTCAATACCTGTAAGGATAAAAGTTCCCCAGAATATATCCGGCACCTGAACCGCAATAAACAACATCCATAAAGCAACCTTTTTATCTATGGCCTTTATTATAAAAGCCGGTCCGTAATGTCCTGTAAGCATAAATAAATTTTTTATTTCCCGCAAAATTATATAGTTCGGGGCTTACTTATCTGACACATTTGTGTCATCTCACTTATAAAGAAGTTTTTTTCTTATACGCGTAAGAGTCTGTCGTTCTATGCCGAGATAAGAACTGAGCATAGAAACAGATATCCTGTTTATCAGATCCGGATTTGAACTTATAAAATTTCTGTATCTTGTTTCCGCGTTATCGAATATAAAACTGTCTATCCTCTCCTGCTTAAAACAAAGTTCACGTCTGAGCATCAGACAATAATAATGCTCAACCGGATGATATCTTCTGCAACATTCATAAAAATGAGTATACGGAATATTTATAATAGTACATTCTTCCATACAACTGAAAAAGTATTTCGATTGCGATTGAGATGCAAAAGCCGCATAATGACCTGCAAAATATCCCTCCTTTATAAAAGCAACATTTATTTCCTTTCCGTTCGAATCAATATAATACGCTCTTATAAGTCCTTTAGCGACATATCCTATAGCTTCCTGAACATCACCACTTTTTATATAAACCGCTTTAGCCTGAAATTCCTTTATTTCTATATTGTTAATAAAATACGCTACTGCTTCATCTGTCAGTGAAGGTGACACTTCTCTTACAGAATCAATAAAGCGATCTAAATCTTTTTTTTCTTTCATTTTTATGTATTGATGTTGCATGTTATAATTTACAAATATATCATTGTTACGCAATGAGGCACAAATTCATCTGATCAATTATTTTATAAAGTAATTTGTATACATCTATCAGTAAATAGTTTAACAATTACAATATTTGCTTACCCTACATTTGTTTTTATGATTAATATTTATTTAAAACATCAACAATGAGACCGGAGATTATATGCCACATGATGAGTTCTGTTGACGGACGCCTTGACTGTGACCGTTATACTAGTTCTTTTGACGGAAAAACTTTCGACGAAGTATCTGAAATCTATTTTGAAATAAGTAACAGATATGACGCTGACGCAATAATGATAGGAAGAAAGACAGTTCAGAAACATTATTTCCCCCGCTATTTCAGCAGCCGTACATCTACTGCGGTTAAATCTCTGGATTCATATAAAGGGAATCTTAAAAGCAAAAGATATACCATTATCGCTGATCCTAAAGGAAAGATATTTTATGAAAGCGACACAGCTGACGGCGAAAATATAATTGCAGTTTTAGGAGAAACCGTTTCAGCCGAATATCTGGATCATTTGAAGGTAACGGGTATCTCATATGTATTTGCAGGACCTGCAGGTTCTGATATGAAACTTGCTCTTGAAACTCTGAAAAAAGAATTTGGCATCAATAAGATACTTCTTGAAGGTGGCGGATATATAAACGGAGCTTTTCTTAAAGCAGGTCTTATTGACCAGTTAAGTCTTATGATTTATCCCGGCATAGATGGTCTTGCCGGTACGTCCACAATATTTGATTATTGCGGCATTGCCGACGAACTACCTGCAAAGAATCAGAAACTTGAATTTAAGGCTGCAGAGGTGCTGAATGACGGTATCGTATGGCTGACTTATAAAATACATGGAGCAAACGGATAACCTGAAAAACATATGAGTGAATCAAAAAACATTACACGACGCGATGCGATTAAATATATAGGAGCTACTGCGATAGGAACAGGACTTGGGCTAGGCAGTGCTGCCGCTCTTAATAATATGAACAGCGCATTTACAAACAGAAAAATGAAAGTATTATTAGTCAACGGCAGTCCGAACAAAGAAGGCTGTACATTTACTGCTTTATCTGAAATAGCAACAACACTTAACTTTAACGGGATTGAGACAGAGATATTTCAGGTCGGGAAACGACCAATATCGGGATGCATAGCCTGCGGTGCATGTTCTTCTGAAGGCCGGTGTTTCATTAACGACCGTGTCAACGAGTTTCTCGACATAGCAGGTAACTATGATGGATTCGTTTTCGGTTCACCTGTTCATTTTGCCGCAATGAGCGGCTCAATGACATCTTTTATGGACCGGGCTTTTTTCTGTGCACGCGCATCAGATATAATGGCCGGACGTCCTGCCGCAACAATAGCAAGCTGTCGCCGTTCAGGAAGTACTACGACTCTTGATCAACTTAATAAATATCCTATTCACCGTGGTATGCCTCTTGTCCCTTCGCAATATTGGCCTATGGTTTATGGTAATAGACCCGAAGAAGTCAGACAGGACAGTGAAGGTCTGCAGATAATGCGGACTTTAGCTCAGAACATGGCATGGATGATGCAGTGTATCGAAGCCGGACGACAGGCCGGAATATTCTATCCGGAACGGGAACCGAGAGTCGCAACAAATTTTATACGATAAAATATATCTTTCTTTCGGCATGAATCATAAATTAACAGATATTCCGGCCGGGAATATATTAACATATGATTTAAAATGATACATTTATTCTAAATCTAAAATCCACATAATGAAATTCAGAAATATAGCTTTATCGATACTTATCTTCCTGCCGGCAGTCTCGTCTTTTGCTCAGTCGTATGACAGAGAAGCGATTATTGAAACCATAAACTGTCAGATAAGAAACTACCCGAAATCTACACTGAAAGATCTGTATAAAAATTTCTTTCAGGACAAGTTCGGACCGGGACATATAATCAATGATACTAAGGCTGCAGAAAACTATCTTAACAGAGAACTGAATTCAATAACCGGTATATCAACAGGGCCTGTTGCAGAACCGACAGGATGGGAACATAATTTCTATCGCGTGAATCTTTCGGTCATAAAATCTGATCTCATTCCTTACGATATTTTTCTTGATGCTTTTGTACGAAGCGTAAATGGCATAAAACCCATAACAATAGAGGAATGGAAAAATGAATGGAAATATATTCATGACATCATAATATCTCTTAATATAGAGCTTGAAGATTATGAAAATGAACTGAATGAGATTAACGGCAATCTTGAAAAAGGAATATATGTCGGGCATCATAGTGAAATTTTCAATAAAGAATATAATCCCCATTATCGAATAATCAGTAAAGAAATATTCGAAACTGAATTATCTGAATTACTTTTTCGTGCAACCGACCGACATTAACATTGCAGCCGTACAGTGACAACATTGCAACTGTACACTGACAATATCGCAACTGTACAGTGACAATATGATAAGCGTATGCCTTTTTTCAGAGCATACCCGTCAAGTGAAAATATAAATGGGAGTTTTAAAAACAAAATGGTTCTTAAAATAGTTTTAATGTCGGATTTTACACCTGAGCTCTTATATCTCAGGAGATAAATTAATTAATACTTATTATTTATGAAAGAACAGATTACTCTCGAAGGCTCTGTCGGCAGTTTGTCGGCAGTAATACAGAAACCGGAATTAAAAGAAGGCGAACAGTGCGGTTTAGTAATACTTATGCACGGACTGATGCGCGATAAGGAATTCCCGTTATTAGTTATGATAGCCGATCAGCTTGAAGCTCTTGGTATAGCTTCCATACGATTTGACTTTAATGGCCGCGGACAAAGTCAGGGTAATTTCGAAGACTCTACGGTCCTTACCGATCTTGGTGATGCCCGAAAAGTGTATGAATATGCTGCTTCACTGAATTATGCGAAAACCATATCTCTTGCAGGCCATTCTCAGGGAGGTCTTGTAGCAAGTATTCTTGCCGGAGAACTTAGTTTCGATAAGATAAGATGTCTTATGCTTATGGCTCCGGCAGCTAATGTAAAAGATCAGGCCAGAGAGGGAACCACACTTGGATCCAAATTCGACCCTAAGAATCTTCCTGACTTTATTGAAGTCAACAATCATAAGATAGGAAAAGCATTTCTTCAGACAGCTCAGGATCTTTCCATATATGGTATAGCAGAACAATATTATGGTCCGGTATGTATAATTCAGGGCAAAAGCGATAAGGTAGTTCCTGAAATTTATGCAGAGAGATATCAGGAAGTATACAGAGATTCAGTGCTTCATCTTCTCAACCACGAAGATCATGCATTCAACTATAATCCTGATCTCGCAGTCAATATTGCCGTTGAGTTTCTTAAAGATGAAATATTCTATATTTAATCGGATATAAAGAAAAATGAAGATGTACAAATAATCATACATCTTCATTTTTTGTTTTATAAATAGTTTTATTTCAGGATTTCATTAATATCATCTACAATCTGTGTATCAGTAAGACGATTGTCCTGTAATACATCTTCAACTTTATAACGGTCGATGAATTTCTTTTTCAGACCATAATTTACCACTTTCATATCAGAAGATCCGTAATGCGCTGCCACTCTCTGACCGAAGCCACCATCAATAATTCCGTCTTCTATAGTAACTACAAGCTGATGTGTAGCTTTCAGAGCATCAAGAAGCTCACTGTCAACACCTGTCAGATAACGCGGATTGACAAGTGTAGCGTTTATACCGGATTTTTCCTCAAGAGCTTTAATGACAGATTCTCCAAGCTGATAGAAGGATCCTGCCGCTATTACTGCTACTTTAGAGCCCTGCTTTGTTACTCTGAATCTGTTTAATTCACTATAATCATCGTCTATAGGTATGTCGGCCGAAAATACTCCGTTAGCGGGAACACGTATAGCAACAGGATGGGTTTTCTCTTTTATACCCCATTCAAGCATTGCAAAATATTCTTCCTTACATACCGGAGCAAGATAGACCATGTTAGGAATTGTACAGAAGAACGGTATGTCGAAGAAGCCGAGATGAGATGCATCAGGAATTCCGTAAACACCAGCTTCAAAAACAAGCATAAGTGCCGGATTATTGTTCAGACAAAGATCTTCCAGAATCTGGTCGAAAGACCTCTGAATAAATGTTTCATAAACAGGATATACAGGTTTGCATCCTGCTTTTGCGATACCTGAAGATAACGCTACGGCATGCTCTTCGGCAATACCAACATCGACAAACTGAAGTCCGGCCTCTTTGCGTTTTTCCTCATCAAAACCTACGACTGAAGGTGTCGCTGATGTAATAGTGACAATTTCGGGATTTTCTTTCATCTTCTCAAGCAGATATTCTCCCGTAAGGGCACTGTAATTCGGTATTTTACTGAAGTCTATAAGATTTTCTCCTGTTTCAATATTGAAAGGGAATGTCCAGTGGAATTTCTCTTCATTTTCTTCGGCATACTTATATCCTTTGCCTTTAAGAGTGTGTATATGCACAACAATAGGATGATCAATATCTTTTACTGATTCAAATGCTTTGATAAGTGTAGGAATATCATTGCCTTCTGCAACATACATATAATCAAGACCCAGAGATTTAAAATAGTTATGCTCGCAGGTTCCGTTACTTTCTCTTAATTCACGAAGATTCTTATATATTCCGCCATGATCTTCCGCTATCGCCCACTGATTGTCATTTACAACGATTATCATATTGGAACCAAGTATTGAAACAAAATCAAGTCCCTCAAAAGCTTCACCTCCGCTTAAAGCGCCATCTCCGACAAAAGCAATGATATTGCTTTTCTCTTTTTTAAGATCACGCCCTTTGGCAAGCCCGCTTGCAAGGCTGGTTCCGGTAGAAGTATGTCCCATTATAAAGAAGTCATGCTTGCTTTCTGCAGGACTTGTATAACCGGATTCTTCATTATTAATAAATGCCTCTCTTCTTCCGGTAAGAATCTTATGAGTATAACATTGATGCGAAACATCGAAAACGATTTTGTCAATCGGGGAATTAAAAACATAATGCATGGCTATCGTCGCCTCTACGACACCAAGATTAGGTCCGACATGACCTCCGTATTTACTCAGTTTTGTCAATAATATCTTACGAATCTCTTCGCTTACCACTTCAAGCTGATCAATTGATAGTTTTTTCAGATCTGCCGGTGAGTTAATGTTTTCTATATACATATCCCAGTCTTTAGATTTAGTTATTAATAAGATTTCGAAATTCTTTTTTTATCATTATGAAAACAAGCTGACAACGATTTTGCTCATAATAATCGAATAAATTCTCAACAAACAGAAGCTATTGATTTTCAACATTATACATTTTACTGAATTTTGTATACAAATTACTTATAAACGTTATTTGTATCCGGTTATCTGTAATTTGTATAATTCTGACAGGTATTTTATTTGATACTTTAGCGGTGTCTGAAGTCTGTGAAAATTGCCGGCTTTGAGCTATATAGGATTTAATAAAATATTTGAAATGAATTTTGAAAAAATTAACGGAGAAAATAATACTGTTACTTTCCGTATTGGTGATGAAATAATTATTGATTGTTTAATTGCCGCTGATGAAAAGCTGACAGAACTTTTAAACCGTTCAAACATAATTGTTATCGGCAATAATAACCGGATTTCTTTAAGTTTTAAGAAAGAGGAAGATATCGAACCTCTTCTTTTAAATAAAGGTTTTAATCTGCTTATAGTAGGCGACAACAATATTCTGGAGATCGGAACATTAAATGTAGGCTATATGCCGGACTGGAATATGAGGGGGCTTCATCTGAAAATTGGAGGTTTTGCGGATAACTGGACTGAACCGGGAATTAACCGTACTGCCAATAACTGTCATGTCAGGACAGGTAACAATGTGATGATATGTGGTGCAATTATATATCTTCAGGATGATAATTCAGAGCTTATCATAGGTGACGATTGTATGATAAGCTGGGGAGTCGATATATGGTGTACCGATGTTCATACGATAATGGATGAGGATGGTAATCCAAAGAATTTCGGCAGATATATAGAACTTGGCAAACATGTCTGGATAGGTAAAGATTCGAAGATCGGAAAGAACGTCAGAATAGCAGATAACTGTATTATCGGTTGGGGAAGCATTGTGACAAAAGGGACAGAAGAAACAAATGTCATTCTGGCCGGAAATCCGGCTAAGATTATTAAACGCAATATTGACTGGAACAGTCGATGTATCAACAGATATGTGGCTTATATGGGAAGTAAATAGTCTGCCATTAAAAAGCATATAATACACTATATCCAGCAATATAACCATCCATATTGATGTAAGAATCTGCAAGATTTTGTATCTTTAGATACTAAAACTT
>CAMTON010000013.1 GCA_947074105.1 uncultured Bacteroidales bacterium | reverse complement strand
ATATGTAATCATAACTCAATTAAAAAAACATCATATGATAAGCTGTTTTTATTCAGATTCAGAGACAAGATTAGACACTGTTATCGCAGTAAATGATCATATGATAAGCTGTTTTTATTAAAAGACGGAATTTGATTGTGATATATAAAAACAGATTTCCTTTCAGTATCAAAAAAGAGGATGTTGCAGATTTTATTCCGCAACATCCTCTTTTTAATTATAATTATATTATTGATAACGTTTTATCAGAAGTCATATGATAATCCAAGTGAAGGGCAGAATGCACTTGATTTATAGTGTCCTGAGAATACTTCCGGCTGACCAAGTATATTATGGTTTGTATAATTTCCGTCTCGTGAAAGACCTGCTATATAAAGTGCAGCAAAGTTAATAGAGAACTGATCGAAAGGGCGGAAAGAACAACCTATAGATACTCCTAATTTATTCATTCCCGGGGTTTCAGGATTATAAAAATCTTTTCTTACAGGCGACTGGTCGAAATAGATACCGGCACGCGCATCAAAACGCTCTGTAACAGCATATTCACCTCCGACACGTACCGCAAACGAAGTTTTATAATTCTTAACCAATGACTGATTGAATCCATGAAGAACTTCTTCATTGAATCCTATTTCAAGCATATCATAAGCTTTCCATCCTGTAATCTGAACATCAAGAGCAAGAGTAAGAGGATCTGTTGGTTTATAACTTACTCCAAATGTGTAATTTTCCGGAAGAGGAAGTTCGGCATGAAAGGTACCCTGATCAAGCAAAGGCAAAGCACTAAGACCCGGAACTGCACTTGCAAGACCTTCAATAATTTCTTTCATTCTGTCGCTGGAATATTCCAGTTTTGCATCGCCTTCTTTCACTTTCATTCTGATTCTTGAACGATAAGAAGCTCCGACAGTGACTTTATCATTAATATCATACATCACACCGACGTTAAAACCTACACGTACATGAGCATCCCCGTGAAGCTTTACAGAGACCGGCACCACTCCGTGGAAAGCACCATTGAAAGCATCTCCATCCATAAGGCCTTTTGAAAGATTCACATCACCGTATGCAAGCATAACACCACCACCAATTGAAAGATTATCAAGAATTTTCCATGCAAGTGTAGGCTGAAAAACGAATGATCTCATTTCGATATGCTGAACCATTGTAGCTCCCGGCCAGTTTTTTGGCCATGTTATTGAGCTTCCGTATGGTGTAGTAAAGGCAAGTCCTACTTTGAAGTTATCATAAACACGGAATCCTGCATAAGCATATATTGGTGTTCCGGTATCATTATTTGTTTTGGCATGAACTCCGTCATTTTCCCATTTTGCTGTAGCAAATATAGCAGACATACCGGCAGAGAAATCTGCAGTTCCTTCCATAAATGCCATTCCCGCAGGATTAAAGTGCATACTTTCAGCACCAAGCTTCATAGCAACCCCGGTATGCCCCATACCTGTTTGTTTTGAACTTAATACGTTAACCTGATAACCTTCTGCCATAACGGCTGTTGAAACTGAAGATAACAAAAGGGATAATAGAAATGTAGATTTTTTCATATTGTTTTAATTCTATTAATATTTTCGGCGACAAAGGTAGTTTATTATTTCACATTTCAAATCAATATGTGCAACTTTACGCACATTTCAATCATTAATGTGTAGTAAATTTATTTTTATCCTACTTTAGTTTAATAAAATAAACAAACAACAACAATTGCTGTAAATTAAGATTACAAATCAAAATTTAGATAAAATGAGCCATAAAAGAGTTTAAAATTACAGCATGCTCTGTAATCATATTTTGAGGATAACAATAAAAAGAATAATTTTGTTCGCCTGATTGAAAAGTGGCATTCCGATTATAAATCAAAGGTTTAAATCCTGTCTTTTTTCATAAGGTTTCTACGGCGATCCATCTGAATGCCACCAGTTTATCTGCTGTAGCATAATTATTTACAAACAAAAAGTTTTAATGAGGAAGAAATTCCCGTGTGCTTGGTAAACCACGTAAAAAACAAGATTATGAAAAAACAGGTCAGTGTATCATTTATGATAATGGGCATATTGTTTTGCGTGTGCCTTATCATGTCAAACTTCTTAGAGACAAAACTTATTCAGATAGGTCCTATTCATGCTACGGCAGGAATCATCGTTTTCCCGATCGCTTACATTATAAACGACTGTATAGCGGAAGTATGGGGATTTAAAAAGGCCAGACTGATAATATGGGTAGGTTTCCTTATTAATTTTATTGCTGTCGCTCTGACACAACTTGCAATAGCTTTACCAAGCGCACCATATTATGAAGGTCAGGAAGCATTTGTTTCTGTTTTCGGAGCAACTCCGAGAATCACCGTTGCAAGTTTCATAGCTTTTCTTGTAGGATCTTTCCTTAATGCCTATGTGATGAGCAAGATGAAAGTCAAAACTCATGGTAAAGGGTTTGGAGCAAGAGCAATCTTATCAACAATAATAGGTGAATCTTTCGATTCACTCATCTTCTTCCCTATTGCATTCTTCGGCATCATTCCGACTGATAAACTTCTTCTTATGATTGTGACACAGGCAGTTCTTAAGACTGTTTATGAGATATTAATTCTTCCTGTTACCAAGATAGTCGTGAATTATATCAAGAAGACAGACGGCAGTGATGTTTATGACGAAGATATTTCATACAGTGTTCTGAAAGTCGGCGAATTATAACATTTAATTTTCCGTCAAAATATCATTACTTTTTATAAAGTACAGATATACAGCTTTATAAACACTATTAAATCAACGATAATATTTAAAAATAAAAATACAATATGCACTCACCTGAAGAATCACTGACTCTTCTGGGCAGTAAGACTGAATATAAGCAGGATTACGCACCTGAAGTACTTGAAGCTTTTAACAACAAGCATACAGAAAACGATTATTGGGTAAAATTCAACTGCCCTGAGTTTACAAGTCTTTGTCCTATCACAGGACAGCCTGACTTCGCAACCATCATCATCAACTATATCCCTGATATAAAGATGGTAGAAAGCAAAAGTCTTAAACTTTATCTTTTCAGCTTCCGTAATCATGGTGGTTTCCACGAAGATTGCGTGAATGTTATTATGAAAGATCTTATAAAACTTATGGATCCTAAATATATCGAAGTTCTCGGAGTCTTTACTCCTCGCGGAGGCATCGCTATCCATCCTTTTGCAAACTATGCCAGAGAAGGATCAGGATTTGAAAATATAGCTAAAGAAAGACTTTTCAATCACAATATCTGATTATAGAATAAGAAGGTTAATCTAAGCTCATATGATTATGCAAAAATTTTAAAACTCATGACTTTAATGCTTTTTGCATCATTATCAAATATATAACAACATGATATTTAACTTATTTATTATAATAAAAAGTATTATTATACGTTAGATATTCAGTTTTGGTATTACCTTTGCATTTCCTTATTTGATTGTATATGAAGACGAAAGATATTATATGCCATTAATTAGACGTATAATCTCTGCCGAATATATCACTACAATTTTTTCAAATGCTTATTAATTAATTATTGCGGGATGAATCTTCCTGATGGAAAATCTTATTATATCATCCTATTGATTGCAATTCAAATAATATCTCAGACGTGAGATAATTATTCACACTATTTCAAAATGCATAAACGTATGCATTTTAACGGCTAACTTAATCGGCATATTCTGCCGGAATACGGTTTCGGGAAAACAATGTTCCGGTCATAATAAAACCCACTGATATGAGATTACGAAGAATCCATGTCAGTGGGTTATTTTTTATAGTTTAATGATTAAGAAAAAGCCTATAATAATTGAAATATTATCAGGTCTCATTATCACTTATATATCAGATCTTATATCCATATACTGCCTGATTGCCGAGTTCTTCTTCGATTCTCAACAACTGATTATACTTAGCCATACGGTCGGAACGGCTCATAGAACCTGTCTTAATCTGACCTGCATTAGTAGCCACAGCGATATCGGCGATAGTTGAATCTTCAGTTTCTCCCGAACGGTGAGAAATTACAGCGGTATAACCTGATCTTAGTGCCATCTGAATAGCATCAAGAGTTTCAGAAAGAGTACCGATCTGATTGAATTTGATAAGAATAGAGTTAGCGCAACCCATCTTAATACCTTTCTGAAGATAACTTACATTTGTCACGAAAAGGTCATCACCCACAAGCTGGCACTTAGAACCGATCTTATCAGTAAGAAGTTTCCATCCGTCCCAGTCATTTTCTGCCATACCGTCTTCAATAGAATCTATCGGATATTTATCCACAAGTTCCGCAAGATAGTCTACCTGCTGAGCAGAAGTCAGTTTCTTTCCTGTTTCTCCTTCAAACTTAGAATAGTCGTAAATTCCGTCTTTATAGAACTCTGAACTGGCGCAGTCAAGAGCAAGCATCACCTGAGTTCCCGGAGCATATCCCGCTTTTTTAATAGCGCTCATAATAGTTTCGATAGCATCTTCCGTTCCGTTGAAAGTCGGAGCGAAGCCACCTTCGTCACCAACAGCCGTACTAAGCCCCCTGTCATGAAGAATTGCTTTTAAAGCATGGAATATTTCTGCACCCATTCTTAGTCCGTCTCTGTAAGTCTCAGCGCCCACCGGACGAATCATAAATTCCTGGAATGCTATCGGAGCGTCCGAATGAGAACCTCCGTTTACAATATTCATCATCGGAACCGGCAATACATAAGTATTGGTACCACCGATATATCTGTATAAAGAAATGCCGAGAAAATCTGCTGCCGCTCTTGCGCATGCAAGCGATACTCCCAATATTGCATTAGCTCCGAGATTTGATTTTGTCGGAGTATTATCCATATCAATAAGCATCTGATCAATTTTTCTCTGTTCAAGAACGCTGACACCGTATAAAGCGGATGCTATCTTTTCGTTGATGTTTTCCACTGCTTTAAGCACACCTTTTCCGCCGTACCTTCCCGCATCTTTATCTCTTAACTCAAGAGCTTCGTTTGCTCCTGTTGATGCACCTGAGGGAACTGCTGCACGTCCGAATGCTCCTGATGCAGTTAGAACATCGACTTCAATAGTCGGATTACCTCTTGAATCAATTATTTCTCTACCTTTGATTTTTACGATTTCCATAATTTATATTTTTTTGGATATAACCTCCTTTTAAACAATATAGTCTTTCAATTGTTCTTTGGGAGATATGGAAATTTCGAATTATTAATCACATAAATTTACGGATACAAAAAACGTGAGATACTGTTTAAATCTTATCTCTAAACAATATCTCACGTTAAGTATTCAATAGCTTAATTATCAATTATAAACCTTCCATTCTATAATACCTCCTGACACCTTATCCTGAAGTTTTGCTTCTATTTTAAGCGCCGTAGTGGTTACAGGTTCAAAGCATACGCGGTTATAACAGTCTTTTTTCACTCCATAAGAATCATCTGTCTTAACCTCTACCCATTTGTCACCTTTCTTATAATAAAGACTCCAGTATTCAGGCACACGATAATCACCGTCATAATGATCAAATTCAAGCCAGTATACATCAATACTGCTCACACTCTGCGGAGTTTCGAAATTATAGGCAAGAGTTTCAAGAGTACCTCTTTTAAGCCACCAGTAATGATAAGGTTTTGAAGTATCGTCAGAGCCTGTCGGTTCCCACTGATCATTTACTCCGAAAGCATAAGATTCTGTCGACGCCGATACAGGAGCATCTTTCTGAATAGGAGCCTGAACCATCACCGAAGTAGCGCATGAAGCAAGAGTTGCATCCGGCTGACGTCTTACACGTTCCTTATTACCGGGAATCCAAACAGCCATCTTATCAGCTCCTCGGTTGTTCCATGCAGAATAAGGAATGGCGGTAAATGCGACTTCCGTTTCACTTCCGTCTTTATCGACATCGATTGCTTTTCCCGTTAATTTTACCACGCCGTTAAGCATCATACTGTCATATTCCGCAGTAATCTCTGTATTTGCGCTTATATATCTGTTGAAAATAAGATTATCCGGCTGATCCTGTCCTTCAAGACAATAAACTACAGGTCCGCGTTCTATTGAATATTTGCCGCGATTGTCAACTACATTATTATGAGCCGCAACCTGATGTATATCCATAGGGAAATCAATCTCTATCTTATCTCCTTTTTTCCATATTCTCTGAAGTGTCAGATAACGGTCGGCATTTCCTTTATCTGATTTTGAAATATATCTTTTTGTTGTGCCTTCAGCGTTCACACTAACTGAATAAGGCGTATTCACATGAGGAATATAAGTATACAGATCCGAAGGCACAGGTTCATCATTAACCCATCCCGGAATTCTGACATGAACTGCAAATTCCGCTTCCATTTCCGGAGATACTTCAACAGTGATCTTTCCGTCCCACGGATAATCAGTTCTCTGAACTACACTTACATTATTATTTTCTGATTTTATCACCGAACTGCTCTGCATAAACAGATTGATATAGATATCTTTCTCCCTTGTTGCATAAACATAATTAGGAACAGAAGCCATAAAACGGGTGATATTTCCCGGACAACAAGCACAACCGAACCATTTCTGACGTTCGTGCTGTCCCATAGATTCAAGAGGATTGTCATAGAAGAACTTATCACCGCTAAGCGATACACCTGAAATCACTCCGTTATAAAGAGCGCGCTCTACGATATCCATATATTTTGCATCTCCGGTGGCAAGAAACATTCTGTTATTCCAGTAAATATTTGCAATCGATGCACATGTCTCACAATAAGCAGTATGATTGTGAAGTTCATAATCGGGACCGAAACCTTCTCCCTGAGCTCTCGAACCGATACCTCCCGTTATATACAGTTTTCTCGACGACATATTTTCCCATATGCGTGTAAGAGCATTAAAATAAGAAGTATCATTTGTAAGAGCAGCGACATCGGCAACTCCGGAATAAAGATAGCCAGCTCTCACGGCATGACCTACGATCTCTTCCTGTTCGAGAATCGGCATATGGTCCTGGCTGTACATATTAAGACGATGACCGTCGGTTCCGCGCCCTGTTTCCTCTACAAAATATTTAGCAAGATCAAGATATTTCTTTTCCCCTGTCACCTTATAAAGTTTTGCAAGCCCCATCTCCACAATAGGATGTCCTGAAGGCACATGTTTCTGTCCCTCTTCCGGACCGAACACTTCACATATAAGATCGGCATTCTTAGTCGCTATATCAAGAAGTGTAGTTTTTCCCGTAGATATATAATGAGCTACCGCTGCCTCATAAAGATGACCGCAGTTATAAAGTTCGTGAGAATTGAGCTTTTCCCATCTCGAACTTCCCCACCATCCTGAGATGCGGTGACATTTATTTGTTACGCAAGTCGTAAGATAGCCGTCAGGCTCCTGAGCAGCTTTTATAAGAGTGATTACACTGTCGAGATAAGAATCAAGAACCTCATCATATTTCGCTGCAAGCGAATATGATGCACCTTCTATTATTTTATAGGGATCTGTATCATCGAAAGAAAAATCTCCCTTATGTTCACCCTTGATAAGACCGCCTGCAAGGGCGAAATTGTCAAAACGTCCGTTTATCTCACATTCTTTAAATGCGGAAGGTATGGAAACCACTCTGTTGGTTTCGATACGTGGAAGCCAAAAGTTATCTTCAAGTCTCACACTTGTAAACGGAACTTCCTTTATCGGAGCATCAGGATGTTTATAATCCTTTTCCGTACATCCCGCAGCCATAAGAATACAACCTAAAATAATAGGATACAACCTTTTCATAAAATCATATATTTACCGGCACCTTAATAGATTCTCAAAGATGCCTCTGTGTTAATAAAATAATACCCATTTAATGTGTACGACAAAATTACCTAAAAAGATTTTATATTATTTCTCAACCTTATTACAACATAATGATTCATTTCCGTTTTTTAATTAAAAAAATATAATTATATAATATATGCTCTTCATTACGCTATCTGTCGTATATCCTATAATCATTTAATTATCAAATAAAATACTACATTTGCCATTATCAAAACCACATTAAACATTAACATATACATATTATGAAAAGCAATTTTGTAAAGGGAAGACAATTTACAAAATCTCTCATGGTTTTCAGTGTAGCTTCAGCATTATCAACTATGGTAAATGCGCAGGAATTAAGGCTCCACTATAATCTTGAAGATATTACTTCCGGCAAAGTCATCGACTGCTCAGGCAGCGGACTTGACGGAGAGTTAAAAGGAAGTGCCTCACTTACAACATTCGACAACGCCAATGTTGTCGATCTCGGAAGTTCTTCCGGATACGTCGATATGGGCGAAGAGTGCGGAAACCTCATCTCTACACTTACAGATTTCACTATCCACACACGACTTTACATTCCGTCAGCAACCTCAATCTCAGGAAACGGAAACTTCGTATGGACATTCTCCAATGCCGAGAATATTGCAAGTAATCCGATAGGCAATATGTTCTTTTCGGCTAAGGACAGCCGTTACGCAATTACAAAAACCAATTATGGCGCAGAGTCGGACATAAGCCGAAACAGCGCTCTTACAAAAGGAGAATGGGTTCTTGTGACGGTGACTCAGAAAGGCAGCCAGACAAAACTATTTATCAACGGTGATATAGCCCGTACGGCTACAATATCGCTTACTCCTTCGGAGCTTGGCGCAACAAAGTACAATTGGCTTGGACGTCCTTGTTATGCAAGCGACAATTATCTGCGAAATGCCAAAATTTCTCTTTTCAGCATATATGACGGAGCCCTTTCGGATGCGGAGGTTGCAGAACTTGCCGGCCTTAAAGCTGATGAGGCTGCACTGAAATATAATATCGACTTCAGCAATCTTACCGACAATACTGCCGGCATAAGCGGTTCTCTTCACAACGGAGCATCTCTTACTGAGGAAGCAGGAATTCCTGTTCTTTCATTGGGATATGACAACGGTTATTTCGATATGGGTGAAGAACTTGGAGATATCATATCTTCTCTTGACAACTTCACGATTTCCACCAACCTGTTTATACCTACTGATTATTCACTTGGCGGAAACGGAAATTTCATATACACTTTCGCTAATTCGGCAAACTCTCTGAGCGACAGAAACGGTTATCTTTTTATGGGTGCAAACACTACAAGATATGCCATATCTCTTACCGACTATAATGCCGAGCAATATCTGAACGCCGGTCAGATGTTTGAGCAGGGAAAATGGAAAAATATCACTTTTACTTCCAGCAACGGAAGTGCAAAAACTTATATTGACGGAGAACTTGTTTCAAGCAAGAACATATCGCTTAAACCGTCAGATCTTGGAAGCACGGCATTCAATTTCCTTGGACGCTCAAGCTATTCATCAGATTCTTACCTGAAAGGAGCAAGATATAATGATTTCCGTATTTATGACGGAGCTCTTTCTGCTGATTCTGTCGCAGGACTTTGTGCCGGTCTGAAAATTCTTAATATTGAGATTTACAGAGCTCAGCTTGAAGAAGCGGCATCTGCCCTTGATATTCCTTCGGAACTTCGCGGTAACATCACTCTTCCATCTCTTTTCAACGGCATCACCGTAGAATGGACCTCCTCTGATGATACTGTTCTTAATAATAAAGGAATAATCTCACGTCCTGCGGCAGGTGCAAAAGAACAGTCGGTCACTCTTACCGGTATTTTCACAAAAGACGGAATTTCTGTTACCAAAACATATGATATAATTATCGCGCCTTCACTTTCAGATACAGAAGCGGTTGCATTTGACCTTGAAAATATATCACTTAGCAATAAGGATATCTTCACTTCTCTGTATCTGCCTTACACCTCAACTGAAGGTTCGGTCATCACATGGCGTTCGGCATCTCCCGACTATCTTACTGACAATGGTAAGGTGGTTAAACTTTCTGAACCCGGAAGCGGAACAAAGGAAGTGGAAATGATTGCTACTGCTACTAAAGGCAACGCAAAAGAAACTCGTGTATTTACCGTCACAGTAGGTGAAGATGAAGGTTACAGCTGCTATCTTTTCGCTTATTTCACAGGAAACTCATCCAGCCAGGAGCAGATACGTTTTGCACTGAGCATGGACGGATACAACTATACTCCTCTTAATAACGGTAATCCTGTAATCTCTTCCGACACTATCGCTATAAAGAATAGCGTTCGTGATCCGCATATCCTTCGTGGTGAAGACGGATGTTTCTATATGGTTGTCACAGATATGATGTCAAGTCAGGGATGGTCGTCAAACGACGGTCTTGTACTTCTTAAATCTGATGATCTTGTTAACTGGACACATAAATCAATTGATTTCCCTGATACATGGCCGGAAAGATTCGATCGTGACAATCTTACTCAGGTATGGGCACCACAGACGATATTTGATCCTGAAGAAGGAAAATATATGGTATATTATTCTATAGGTGAGAAAAATTCGTCTCATTATAAGATATATTACTCGTATGCGAACGAGGATTTCACCGAACTTACACTTCCTGAAGTACTTTATGACCACGGAGCAAATACTATTGATGCTGATATAGTTTATAAAGACGGTCTTTATCATATGTTCTATAAGACAGAGGGTGAAGGCAACGGAATTCAGAAATCCACTTGCGAAACTTTAAGAGGCGACTGGAAAGCACAGGGCAGATATCTTCAGCAGACATCTGTTGCTGTGGAAGGTTCCGGAATATTCAAACTGATAAACTCTGACGAATGGATACTTATGTACGACTGTTACGGAAGCGGTTATTATCAGTTCTGCCGTTCTACGGATCTTGATAATTTCGAGTGGATATGCAATACCGCTACATCTGGTTCATTCACACCTCGTCACGGCACTACAATCACGATAACGAAAGAGGAAGCTCAGCGCCTTTATGATAAATGGCCGAGCACTGCAATAAGCAATACGCCTCTTGGATCACGCGCAATGGAAGTACGCCGGGATTTCGTAAATATCAATACTTCCGACAGAACAATATTCCTTCCAGTCGGTCAGGGCACTGATCTTACGTCTTTCGATCCGCAGCTTTATACTTTCGGTGATCTTGCAATAGTATCTCCGGAAGGAAAACAGGATTTCTCCGACGGAGCCATTGAGTATACTTTCAGACTTGGTAATACGTCTTCTGTCTATAAGGTAACGGCAGCGATAAATTCAAATCCTGCTATAGCAGGTTTCTATGCGGATCCAGAAATCCTTTATTCTGAAAAGACAAACCGTTTCTATATCTATCCTACATCTGACGGATATTCAGGTTGGGGTGGTTATACCTTCAATGTATTCTCATCACCTGATATGGTCAACTGGACTGACGAAGGTTCTGTTCTGGATCTTTCAACCGATCAGGTAAGCTGGGCTACAGGAAATGCCTGGGCACCATGTATCGAGGAGAAAATGATTGACGGTCACTATAAATATTTCTTCTACTTCAGCGGAAACGCAGGAGCATCAAAACAGATCGGTGTCGCTGTTGCAGACAATCCTACGGGTCCTTTCTATGACCACGGAGCTCCGATTATAACCGACTCTCCGGTCGGAAACGGACATCAGATAGATGTTGATGTCTTTACTGATCCTGTAGGTGGAAAAAGCTATATCTACTGGGGCAATGCTTATATGGCAGGTGCCGAACTTAATGAAGATATGGTCTCACTAAACGAATCTACAGTCACTGTCATGACTCCGCATGGGGGAACTTTATCCGACCATGCTTACCGCGAAGCGCCTTATGTGTTTTACAGAAAAGGAAAATACTATTTCATGTGGTCGGTCGATGATACGGGTTCTGATAATTATCATGTTGCATACGGTACTTCAGATTCACCACTTGGTCCGATAAAAGTTGCCGACGAACCGGTAGTGCTTATTCAGGATCAGGCAAATTCTATATACGGAACAGGACATAACTCTGTTGTTCAGATACCGGGCAGAGATGAATGGTATATCGTTTATCACCGTATAAATAAGAATTATCTTTATAATTCTCCGGCAATTCACCGTGAGATATGTATCGACAAGATGGAATTTGATAATGAAGGAAATATTATCCGTGTAAAACCTACAAACGAAGGTATCTCTCCTGTCAGCTTTGATACGGTAATCGATACTTCTGTTGAAGAGATCTTAAAAGACGAATTAAACAAAGGGGAAATACTCAGAACTGAATATTATTCTGTTGACGGCGTATTGCTTGGTTCATCGGTTTCTGAAAATACTTCCGGAATATATATCAGAAAGATATATTATTCAACAGGAGCCGTAACGAGTGAAAAAGTTATCAGATAATAAGACAGAGAATAAAGAAAAACGGTTTTAATACTGACTTTATCATAAGAAAACAGGGTGTGTCATATTTTTTTTGACACACCCTGTTTTTTATTTTTAAGTATCTTTTTTCCCGATTCACAGTGGCTGCGCGACCGTCATCCGGAAGCGACTCTTTCGCTTTCCCGGCGGTAGACATAAGACCATCAGCCGGGATACAGCCTGATCCGGCACGGGAATCGCGACTGAATATCATGCTTATTTATTTCAGCATTATACAGGTCGCTGTTCTGCCAGATTTGACACCAAGTTTTCTTGCAGAGAAAAGCTTATCACTGTTTTCAATTGTACATACACCGGATATTTCTATATTTCCCGGATTTAATCCTGCATTTACAAGATCGTCGGCATTTGCTTTCCACAGATCAATGTGATACTTACCCGTTTCCTCGTTCTTAGAATAAAGTTCTTCTGCAAAACCGGATTTACGGAATGCATCGACAACCTCATCTCCCACTTCGAAACTTTTTATAGAAATCGCAGGTCCCAGTCCGGCAATGATATCTTCCGGATTTGAGTCGAACATATCTCTCATCGCACTGATGCTTTTGGATGCGATTCTTGCCACAGTGCCTCTCCAGCCGGCATGAACAGCGGCAATGACTTTTTTGCGGGGATCGAAAAGAAGTATAGGGACGCAGTCGGCAGTAGATACACCTATGCATTGGCCCGGCTTATCTGTCATGACTACATCAAAAGTCATATTTTTCACTTCCTCACGCTGCAGTTCAGGTTCATCTATTATAAGGATATCGCTGCCGTGAACCTGACGCGGAAACCATAGATTCTCAGGTTTAATACCAGCTACGTCACAGAACTTATCTCTGCATATATCTACTTTCTCAGGATCATCACCTGTATAATCACACATATTGAATCCGTCATAAGCTCCTTCTGTAAGCGGATACTGCCTGGTAGTGATATAATGACTTATTACGGAATTTTCCTTTTCCAGATTATCAAACTTAAAGAATTCTATATCATTTTCTATTATACGTTTCATAGGAATAAATATTTATTAATCCGGCTTATGACTCCATTTCCATTCATGGTTAATTCGGTTTTCGCCTCTTCAAAGTAAATTATAATTTCTGAAGTTCAGAAAATCATTTTCTCTCCTCAATAAAAAACAAACTTTATATGAATATGTATTTTACATTAAATAAAAAAAGCCGTTATCATAACAAATTAATGATAACGGCTTTTAAAATTTATTTTTATGTATTCTGTTTATGTTTATAAAACGGAATAATATTTATTTTTTTCCTTTAGGAGTTTCTTCTGAAGATTCTTCTTCTTCATCTTCTTCATCGTCTCCCCACTCACAAGCAGCGGCATATTCTGCGTCTTCTTCTGAAATTGTATCTTCATCGTCAAACTCATCAACAATATATTCATCATCCCATTCATCATCGTCATCTTCGATAATATCGTCATCCTCTTTAAAGAGTTTTGAATCTTTAGCTATATCAAGATTACGGTGAGTGATGGTTACGACTTTATTTTCTTCGTTGTTAAGTTCACGCCATAGCATATCCTTTAGTTCTGTGATACCCATATTTATAACAGATGAGATAAATACGTACGGTATATCCGGCAGGTCGTTCTTTATTTCCGCAATCAGTTCATCATCAAGCATATCAGATTTAGTAATTGCCAGAACACGCTGTTTGTCAAGAAGTTCAGGATTGAATGTAGCGATCTCATTAAGAAGGATCTCATATTCCTTTCGGATATCGTCGCTATCGGCAGGTACCATGAAAAGAAGAAGTGAGTTTCTTTCAATATGACGAAGGAAACGCAGACCAAGACCTCGTCCTTCACTTGCACCCTCTATGATTCCCGGAATATCGGCCATAACGAATGAACGGTTGTCGCGGTATGACACGATACCAAGATTAGGCTCAAGAGTCGTAAACGGATAATCCGCGATTTTCGGTTTGGCAGCCGATAATGTTGAAAGAAGAGTAGATTTACCTGCATTAGGGAAACCTACAAGACCAACATCGGCAAGAAGTTTAAGCTCCATGATGACAGGTCTCTCAATTGCCGGCTCACCAGGCTGAGAGTATCTCGGAGTCTGATTTGTAGAGGTACGGAAATGCCAGTTACCAAGTCCTCCGCGCCCTCCCTTAAGAAGGATCACTTCCTGACCGTCGTCAGTAACGTCGCATATATATTCACCTGTATCGGCATCGAAAACCACTGTTCCGCACGGAACCTCTATCACTTCATCTTTTCCGTTTTTACCGAAGCTTCTTGATGCACCTCCTGAGCCACCATGTCCCGCAAAAACGTGACGCTGGAATTTAAGGTGAAGAAGTGTCCAGTAATTTCTGTTTCCGCGAAGTATCACGTGACCGCCTCGACCACCGTCACCACCGTCCGGTCCGCCTTTTGTCACGAATTTCTCACGATGAAGGTGAGTTGAACCGCGTCCGCCTTTACCTGAGCGGCAATATATCTTTACATAATCTACAAAGTTTGAACTTGCCATATCTTGTTTATTTATTTTTCTGTTAGAGTGATGCGATTGGATTAAAAGTCATTATTCCTTTCAACATCATATCTATAACAATATTATTAAAGGATTGCTTAAAACTGTCGTAACTTACTCCGCTTTCCCAAGCGGAAGAATCATGAATATCAAAAAAAGAAACGGTGTAACATCTCCTTAGGAAATAAGTACACACCGTTTCTTTTTTCTATTATATCGTGATTATTTAACAGCGTCGATAGCTTTCTCGATACGAGCAAAGATCTCTTCAACTGTACCCATACCCTGGATATCAGCATATTTACCTTCTTTGATGTAGAAAGCTTTAAGAGGAGATGTCTGATTGTTGTAAACATCAAGACGGCTCTTAATAGTTTCGTAGTTATCATCAGAACGACCTGAAATCTGACCTCTTTTCAAAAGACGATCGATAAGTTCAGATTCTTCAACGTCAAGACCAACAACGATAGAAACCTGAGTACCTCTTTCTTTAAGCATTTCGTTCAATGCTTCAGCCTGAGGAATAGTACGAGGGAAACCATCGAAGATAACACCGTCTTTAGTAGCAGGATTTGAATCAAGTACGTTTGCAAGCATATCGATGATCAGCTGATCAGGAACAAGCTGTCCTTTTTCGATAAAACCTTTAGCAGTGTTACCAAGTTCAGTACCGTTTTTAATTTCAGCGCGAAGTACATCGCCTGTAGAAATATGGAAAAGACCATATTTTTTGATAATCAGTTCACTCTGAGTTCCTTTACCTGAACCCGGTGCACCAAAAATTACAACGTTCAACATTTTGTTTATCCTTAAAATAATATATTATGATATTAAAATCCTTATTCGGCAATTACGTAAATGTCTTTCAGATTACGACCCATTTCATCGTAATCAAGACCGTAGCCCACAATAAAAGCATTAGGAATC
This sequence comes from uncultured Bacteroidales bacterium, assembly GCA_947074105.1. Classification (GTDB taxonomy): domain Bacteria; phylum Bacteroidota; class Bacteroidia; order Bacteroidales; family JAUNSR01; genus JAUNSR01. The sequence goes on along the minus strand of CAMTON010000013.1, from coordinate 39,849 downwards.
TCAAGAGCGACATAGTCGATAGGCAGATCCTTCACTTTAAGAGCTTCAGGTTTGAACAGCAAAGTCGATATAATCACTTCTTTTGCTCCTTTTTCTTTCAGCTGCTCTATGATCCCCTGCATTGTGTAACCTGTATCAATGATATCTTCGATTACAACTACCGTACGGTCTTTTACATCCTCAAGAAGTCCTGAAATCGACTTAACGTTACCTGTCGTCGACATCCCTTCATAAGATTTCATTCTCATAAAGGTGATCTGAGAGTCAATATTTATATATCTGTAAAGGTCTGCAGCAAACATAAATGCACCGTTAAGAATACATATAAATACAGGATTCTTATCCTTAAGGTCTTCATTCATCTTATCAGCCACCTTCTTAACAGCAGAATCAATCTCCTGCGCAGAGATAAATGGTTTAAAGATTTTGTCGCCTATTTTTATTTTTTCCATAGCTATACTTTTATGAGGTGCAAAATTACAATAAAATAACGTATTGTAAAAAGCAGTAAACATTAAATTGACAATTAGTAATGTTTTTATATTATTTTACAGATAGACTTTTATAAAAGTATCGTTCAGCTTAATTATATACACACCACTTTGTAGTTTTACAAAATAGCGTCCTATATTATTCTTAATATTTTTAACTAATTTACCTTCAATTGTGTATATATATATGTTTCCGGCTTCAAAAGTGACAATCTCAATTCCGTCAACGGAGTTGATAATATTAATTTTCTCAACATCATCAACAACAGAGTTAACACCGGAAATCAGAGAACTTGTGTTAATAACGGGATATTCATAATTACTGTTCATAATCCACTTGCTCTCAGAAAGATATGGTTCAATGGCCTTATTCATGTCATTGATTACTTCATATCCGCGTAATTCAGCAGTTGATTTTGGTATGGCATATTTGTCTTCAGATTCGAATCCGTAAATCCCCGGATTTATATCTGAATTGTAATATAAACCGCTTCCTGACTTTATAACGCTCGTGGAAATCGCACCACAGGAATATCTTTGTTCTGAATAAACGCTTCCGGCATTATAAGATCCGTTTATCGTAGATAAATAATATGGCCGCCCTACAAGGCCTCCGACAAGTTCATACCCGGAAATATCTCCCCAGTTGGCACAGCCGATAATATTGCCTGATAAAAAACCGCACAGACCACCGATATTGTATCCTTCGGAATATGAGGATTTTATATTTCCTCCGTTTATACACATTTTCAAAGTACCGTAAGCACTTCCTACCAGCCCACCGACGCTTCCTAAACCGTCAACATCGGCAAAATTAATACAGTTATTAATATGGCCATTATTCATATATGCCACTAAGCCTCCAACGAACTTACTTCCTTTGACATTACCTGAGAGAATAACCACATCTGAAATAATACTGTTTTCCACAAATCCGAATAAACCGGAATATGAATTATAATCATTTAATTCGGATTCTTCTTTATCTACAGTCAATCCTTTTATAGTAAATCCGTTTCCGTAATAGTTTCCTTTGAATATTGCAGAAGAAGATGTTCTCTTCCCGACAGGAACCCAGTAGGCACTGCTGAGATCAAGATCTGCCATCTGAATAAATGATTCTCCCTCAAAGGTTTCATTTTCAGAATATGAATATAAAGAGACCCAGGCAAGTTCAGCTTCATCTGTTATAAGATATCTTCCCTGAGCATCTTTTTCAGGTTCACGAGAATGTATATCCCAGGTGTTATCTTTTATTATTTCAATTTTATATATACTGCAGTCGTTATTATACCTGTTTGCCGTTTCAATACATATTCTGAATTTCTCTAAATTATCCGGTAGCTTATACGAGCTCGAACTATCGTAGATCCGGTATAAATCAAGTTTTATTCTGTTGCCGCTTAACTCATCCACTACATATATATCTGTATTTGTGACATTTCCCTTAATTTTCAGAACATCATTCTTTTCTTTTGAATAAGTTATAAGAGGCGATTCCATTGTCATCAGTTTCTCAGGGAAGAGGCAGTCGAATTCCGATTTAAGCTGAGATGAGCTTATATTCCATCTTCCCGTATAATTCCAGTATAACTTAATGTCATATATTGAGTGTTCCGAGAAAACGTAAGGCAGATTGAATTCTGTCTGATATCTTGCCTTTGATTTGATAAATATATAATTTCCGTAGTTATATAACGATTCACCCTCATATAATACAAAAGGACGCAGATAATAATATCCGTCCGATTTCGGAAATGTTAAGGAATCAAGTCTTTCACGGTAAGAGTCTTCGGTGATTATGATCCCCTCACAGTTATCTATCGTAGGGTTCTTGTCAGTCGAACTCCAGCAGACTCCCTGAATGAGAATGCTCTTATTTCCCGGATAGAAATTAGATCTTATATAAGAATAATAGCCTTCGGTATCCACCAGTGTGGCTTCAGGAAGCGAAACCTTTCCGCTTCCGGCCGGTTGGGTGACACTAATGCTTTTATCTGAATATATAATTCTTCCGTCATGAGTTTTCAGATAAGATTTTATCTGTGCGGTTTCATTCTCCTTCAGCCCCGGAACCCTTATATTGCTTACCGAACTCCTCTGATATTCATTTTTTACAAACTCCTTATTATTAATTACAATTCCTGCTTCGGAATAATAAGAGGGATCACAAAAAAGCTCTGTCCTGACTACAGGTTTCTCCTGAATAATATTATAGAACGAAATTTCCTGATCTTCCTTTTCTCCAACCTTAAGTTTTATAAGGTTGCCGGCACCCTTTCTTCCGTATGAAACACCATAATTCGCAACAACTGATTTTAAATTATATATTTTCAACTGTAACTCTTTTTCTTTCGGAAGATCGATATAATAGTCTTTAAAGAAATATTCATAATAAGTTTCAGCATCCGGAAGATTGTCATATAACAGAAGTTTCCATTCCTGCGAATCATCCGTTCTGTATTTTACATATAGTCCCTCTCCGTTTATCCCATTATAGATAAATTTTAAGGTCGGATTTTTCAGACCGGAAGTATTAAGCTTCGGCAAAATGATATCTGACTTAAATACCGACGTTTTAGACGTCAGAAGTCTGAAATTCTCAGACGGATAATTAATAATATCAGCATTGTTATCTGTATAGTTACCCGACGGGATCTCTCCCCAAAGCGAATAATCTGATTTACTGTCATATTCCGCAGAAAAAGGAAAATCAGTAATGATAAGTTCATCCGGTTTTATATCTGAAAAGGTTATAACAGGAGAATAGGATACTATACGCTTATAATACGGTGGGAAGTCATAATTTGTATACGAACCGAAGAAATATGAATATTCCTGTTCCGCACCAATGGCGAACTGAATCTGACTCTCTTCCGGTATGATGCTAAGATTTATGAGTCCCTCTTTTATCGCTTTCCATTCATCATCATATCCATATCTGTAATACAGATACGGAGTAAAGGAGTCAGGATTTATTATGACCGGATTTTTATAATTTATATAAACAGGTTTGTTTTTCGTAACATTCATCATCGGCATTATGGCCTTTGAAGAAAGCGGCAGATTCAATGTTTTGGAAGATTCCTTAAACTCCGGAGAATAGCCATCAGTATTCGCTTCCGGAATTATAGAATTCATAGTTTCGCTTTTAGTAAAGTCGAATGTTACGGGAAATCCGGAAACCTTATTCAATACTGTTCTTTTATTTTTTATCGGTCCTGTAATCTCTTTTCCGTTTACAATGATATATGGTTTGACATAATAAGCGATGTTATATTTCAGACCGGATATATCGGTTGTCACGTTATCATCCTGTATTTTCCCTTTGACTTTGTTTTTTACAGTCATCTCTGTCAGACCGTAATAAACACCTGCTTCCGATATATTGATATTGCCACCTCTCTTTATTTCAGAGATTATTTTCATGCCGTTTTCTGATGACAAGGCAATATCGCGGGTAATAATTTCCGTTACAGGATCTCCCCCACCCATAAAATCAAAAAATATCGTATTATCAGAGAGTCTTATATTCTTAAGCGATTTGCCTGTCGCCGTACCCGCATAATCTTTTGAATCGGGAAAAGTGTTATCACTGAATTCCGTAATACCGGAACTGCCCGGAAAACAGTCTCCCGCTCTTGTTTCATAATCCTTCAATCCGTCGGCTTCCTCAAGGTCGAATCCCGGTCTTGAAGCATCAGCATTGATCTGATTTCTGTAAAACAGTCCGGATACCATTCCTCCGGAATAATAACCCCTGCATTTTTTTGTCCATGTCACAGAATCGACATGATATATCAGCATTCCGCTGTTAGGAATGTTCATATCCCATTTCTGTTTTTGTCTGTTTTCGAGCCAGAAGAATTCACCTTCTGTCCCTGTCTTATAAAAATATCCGCAACGTTCGGTCTCAACATCCTTAATCATAACTGAAGACGGCTGAGTCAGCTCTATAGCTTCATCGATCCATCCCAGACGGTATCTTACAAAAGAATTATGAGAGGGAGCATCTCTGCTGTCCGAACCTACCATGATATCCCAGTTTTTATGTTCAAAATGCTGGCCGTCAACTTCTGCATTGGTATCATACAGGTCAGGGGCACCAAGGGTATGACTGAACTCATGGCAGAAAGTATATGTTCCGGGAAGTTCTTCCGGATACTTATCGAATTCAGGCGTATAAATTATATTTATATAATGTTGATATATTGTCTTATCGGCTTTTGATACTGTATGACTGTTAGCCCATATATCATTCGGATCTCCTGTTTCACTCTGTGAAAATCCGGGAAATACCACTACTACTTTAGGAGCTCCGTGTTTACTTACATCTCCCCAGTTATAGCCGTTACTTGAAAGATGATTGAATACGGAATTGTCAAGATAAGTACCTTGCGAAGATGCTATATAACGGGAATTATAATAGGATTCCATTACGGGCATAACGATAGCCCGGGGAGAGAACCTGCCGAACGACATATCTTCAAAATAATCTTTCACACTACCTCTCAGCCCCCATTCACTAAGACCTTCCTCATTACATAATCTTTCGAAATCAGCCTCCGTAAACTTTAATTTCTTATCTGCGAAATTTACCGGAATGACAATATAATCTACAGCTACCTTATCTCTGAAAGGATTGTCTTCAAGAAGCCACGATCCTTTGCCGGCGTTTGTTATCGGGGCCACAATTCTTGAAACATTAGATCTTTTCTTAAGCGCGGGAAGAAGTTGCTTTGTATTCTTTTCAAGATATTCTTTTTCATCCTGCGATCGGTATTGCGTATCGTATGCTTTGATATCACTTACACCAACAGAATCTCCCATCTCTTCCATATAATAATAGAAGCCATCTTTTCCGGGTGAAACAAAATAACCGTCGGCTGTAGTAAGCCAGTTAAAAAACTCATCTCCGTTTACAATAATTGTTAACGACTTACCATCAGGCAAATCTTTTTTTATAGGCTTTCTGTTACCGGGAACAGCAAAAAGAATAACGGGAAGTAATCCCAAAAGATACATTAAAACCAGTCTACACTTCATGATAGTTAATTTTATATTATTTTATATATCAATTAAACAAAATAAAATAATTATTTAATAATCAACAAGTTCATTTTTATATATTTCATTTTATTATAAGCCTTAACATAATCGTTCAACGTATGTTAATTGATTTTTAAAACTTGCCTATGTATTATTATTTAACAAAAAGTACCAAACCAATCCGGTCAAGCAATGTTTTATTACCAAAGGAGAATTAAAACATCAGATTCTCTTTGGAAAAAAATAAGTTTATCTCACTAAAAGAATATTAATTATGAAACTAGCTCCGGTTCTAACTTTCGACGGAAATTGCAGTGATGCAATAGCTTTCTATACAAAAGTATTCGACGGAAAAGAAGTTAAAGTTCAGACCTATGGTGATAACATAGAGAATCTGCAAAAAGAACATACACCTGTTTCAGAAAAATGGCAGGATAAAATAATGCACGCTTCTATCGCTCTTCCTGATGACGGAAGCCATATATATCTTCAGGATAAGATGGAAAATGCACCTTTCCACTATGGAGTCGATACAGTTATTGCTCTTGAATTTGCCGATACTGAAGAAATGGATAAGATCTACCATAGATTGCAGGAAGGCGGTACAGTGGAAATTCCTATTCATAAGGCTTTCTGGCATGCCATGTATGCGGTAATTACAGATAAATTCAAAAGACGCTGGATTTTGAATTGTCAGATAGTTTCTATCGACTAAATTATGAGATTGACTCTTTATTTCTCATATATATAAAAAAATTCCCTTACCCTGTAGTCCAGCAAGATTCAACCAAATGACAGCCAAATCGTCAATTTCCAGGATTCAAAAAATCCTTAACCCTTTTATGGGTTTGGTCAGGATCGTCTATCGAACTTTCTTCCTGATATTTGCAATAGCTCTTCTGATATGTTGCGGTGACGAGGAAAAAAAAGTGAGAAGAGGGTTGGCATTTAGCAATCTTTGCTTCACTACACAGGGGGGGGATATTAGTAATCAGATCTATTGTGATGAACCCTGGAAAATAATAGTTCCTGACAGAGCTCAGACATGGATAGCCGTAAATCCCAATTCCGGGACAGGGCTTCAGGATACGACAAATCTCATTATTACAGTAACAGTGAATAATAATGCACTCTACAGGACGACTCCGATTGTTGTGATTATGGGAAATGATACAGTCTATTACAGTGCCGCACAGGACGGAACGATATATAGGGCATGCTATGATTGATAAACAGTCATGGCATTTTTTATTTATAAAAGAACAGTCCCTTTTAAGATGATTTTCTTAAAAGGGACTGTTGATTTTATTCCTTTAACAGCGACTTATATTTCAATATAATAGAATAAAAGTATCGCTTAAGTATAACTGATCTTAAATAGATTTATTTGCCGAAATTTGTATAAAGATATCTTTTAATGCTTCTTTTCGGTGTCTTTTCAAACTCATTAGGATACAGATCGATAGAAGCAAGACGTTCATAAGGCGCAACTTCACTGTTAAGCGTCTTAAGATTTTCATTCATAGCATCGATAAGTCCCGAGTTATTAAGTCCGCATGCATCTGCGGCTCCGTAATCCGGATAAACAAGACCTATAAGCTTATTGTCTCTCTCTATAACAAGACTTTCCATTACAAAAGGCAGATTGTTAAGCTTGGATTCAATCTCTTCGGGATAGATATTCTGTCCGCTTGAGCCAAGAATCATAGTTTTAAGGCGTCCGCGAATGAAAATCGTATCATCTTCAGAAACAGTACCCATATCCCCAGTGTGTAACCAACCGTCGTCATCAAGAACTGCTTTACTGGCTGTTTCATTCTTATAATATCCTTTCATGACATTTTCTCCTTTTACAAGGATCTCGCCCGGAATATGTTTTGGATCCGTAGAGTCAATTTTCACCTCCATATATCCTTCCAGAACGCGACCGCATGAAGTAGGAACAAAATCAGTCCAGTGTGAGTAACTTACAAGCGGAGCACATTCTGTCATTCCGTAACCGACAGTGAAAGGGAATTTTATTTTGTAAAGAAAATCTTCCACTTCCTTATTTAACGGCGCTCCTCCGATTATGATCTGCTCGAATTCTCCTCCGAAGCTATCAATCATTTTCTCTCTGATTTTTCTATGGATAGCCTGATCAAGAAGAGGAATCATCATAGCCCATCTCATAGATCTTTTTGATAACTGCGGCTCAATATTCTTACGGTATATCTTTTCCATCACAAGAGGGACACAGCAGATAAGACTTGGTTTGACTTTGGCGAAAGCCTCAAGTATGATCTTAGGTGAAGGGATCTTACCCAGAAGTGTAACATGTGTTCCGACCGCAAGTGGAACAAGAAAATCAAAAGCACATCCGTAAGCATGAGCAAGCGGAAGGAATGAAAGGCAACGACTTCCCTTATAATGGAGTTTTGAATTTATACCAAATACCGTGTTTCCGGCAAGATTGTTGCCCGTAAGCATAACACCCTTACTGAAGCCGGTAGTTCCTGAAGTATAATTCAACAATACAAGATCATCATTCGATGTTTCTGCATAATTTATATGCTCAACTTTAAAGCCATCTTTGTAAAGTTCGTTATATCTATGATGAGATCGTTCACGTGCTTTTTCTATATCTTCGCTTTCAAACTTGCTAAGTACCTTAAACGAGTCGTTGGCAAGAGAGAAAATGCCTTTTACTTTTTCAAGTTGATCCTCTTCTACAAGATCCCATATATTGTCTCCAACAAAAAGAAGGATAGAATCCGAATGATTTATAATATGATGTATATCATTTGAAGAGAAATCCTGAAGTATCGGAACAATCACAGCACCAAAAGTTATGGTTGCGATATATGTTATCGCCCATGGTATATTGTTTCGGCCGATAAGAGCGATCTTATCTCCTTTCTGAACTCCCATTTCCTCGAAAAGCAAATGAAGTTTAGCAATCTCCGCTGCAAATTCCCCGTATTTCAAAGTTTTACCGGAATTGTAATCTGTAAAAACAGGCAAATCCCAGTTCTCTTTGAAACTATTCTCATATAATTTGACAAAGTTTTCCTGAATCATAACACAAAATTTTCTTTAGTGTGCAAAAATATAAAGATTATTGTCATTTACAACCTATTACATAAACTTCTTATACAAATCTTAACTTTAACGAAGACTCAAAATGAGTAACTTTGCAGGCTGTTAATCATCACAATATTCATAATAAGCCGCTCATATATTTTATTACTTTACGTGAACATCCCAAACGAATTATGTACGACATAATTATAACATATAAGGAGGATAAAGTTTTAAAAATGAGGATAATATTTAAGGCTTAAAAACTTACGGAAGGAAAAAATGATAGACAATAGTATTTTCGAAAATAAAAAAGCCGCTTATTTCACACTTGGCTGTAAACTTAATTTCGCAGAAACATCATCGATAGGGAAACTGCTTGCCGAAAACGGTATACGTAAAGCGCGTGCCGGAGAAATAGCGGACGTGTGCATTATCAATACATGCTCTGTAACAGAGCTTGCCGACAAGAAATGCCGTCAGGCAATACGTAAAATCTCCCGACGCAATCCCGGATCTTTTGTAGTAGTTACAGGTTGTTACGCACAGCTTAAACCGGAAGAGATTGCTTCAATACCTGATGTGGATCTTGTCATAGGAGCTCAGGAAAAGCTTAATATCCTTGATTATATCGGAGATATGAAGAAAAGCGATTCTGAAGAGGGAAAAATTGTTACAAGTAAATTCAAAGATATACGATCATTTCAGCCATCTTGCTCAAGCGGTGACAGAACACGTTACTTCCTTAAAGTGCAGGACGGATGCGATTATTTCTGCTCTTATTGTACTATTCCTATGGCTAGAGGCAGAAGCCGTAACGGCTCGGTTGCAGATCTTGTAAAACAGGCAGAAAATGTAGCTGCTCAGGGAGGCAAAGAGATTGTTCTTACAGGTGTAAATATTGGTGATTTCGGAAAAACGACAGGAGAAACGTTTTTCGATCTGGTAAAGGCGCTTGATGAAGTTGAAGGTATCGAACGTTATAGAATATCTTCAATTGAACCTGATCTTCTGACAGATGAGATAATTGAATTTGTAGCTTCTTCTCGCCGATTTGCTCCGCATTTTCATATTCCGCTTCAATCAGGAAGTGACGAAGTACTGAAATTAATGCAACGTCATTATGATACTGCTCTTTTCCGTCATAAAATAGAAAAAATAAAATCCGTAATGCCGGATTGTTTTATAGGTGTTGACGTTATAGTAGGAGTGCGCGGGGAAACAGAAGAACTGTTTGACGAGACTCTTAATTTCATACGTTCTCTGGACATTAGTCAGCTTCATGTATTTACATATTCTGAGCGTCCCGGAACTATGGCTCTTAAAATAGAACATACAGTAGATACGAAAGAAAAGCATCGTCGCAGTCAGGCGATACTTGAACTTTCAGAAGAGAAGCTTAAAGCTTTCTATAATTCTCAGATCGGAAAAAAGGTGAAGGTTCTTTTCGAAAAACCAGGTAAAGGAAAACCGATGCATGGTTTTACTGAAAATTATGTCCGTGTAGAAATTCAGAATGATCCGTCTTTAGTCAATCAGTCAACAGAATTGATTTTGGGTGGTTTTAATGAAACCGGAGATTCGCTTCTTCCGGCATAACAGACATAAATGACATTATCAGATATAAAAAATAACGCTCCGTATGATTGTTTTCATACAGAGCGTTATTTTATTTTACAAAGAAATGGAACCTGACCACAAGGTTCCATTTCAGATACGGATAAATTTTCCGTATTAACCTCTGTAAAATAAAAAACATACTAAAATTGATCCGGTATTATAAATTATAAAAGATCCGGATTTTATTATTACGGATTTCACAATCCCATTTTTCTTTATTTTTCTTCGACAGTCTTTTGCTCAAATCGTTCAATTATTACGACTCTGTTTAGCTCTGTATCTCCCGAGAAAAGCATATCCTTATTTCCTTTTGCCTCAATTATGATCCTGTTTTCTTCTACCTGATAATCATTTACAAGGCAACTTTTTACATTATTGGCTCTTTCTAAACTAAGGCTGTAATTATATTCTTCATTATCTGCCTGAAGATCTGCATATCCGATAATTTTAAAAGAAGATGTAGCAGGTGAAGTTTTGATAATGTCAGCGTAATTTTTAAGGATAATATTATATTTTTCTTCAAAGGAACTTTTTCCAAGATCAAAGAATACGAATATTTTTTCTGATTCATTTTCTGTCTCTTCATCATAAAAACCGGTAAGTTCTTCGAGGTTTACGTTTCTCGACGCATAGGAGTTTTCCAGCATACTGTTGAAATATTTTTCCTGTTCAAGAGCTGCTTCTGCATCTGCGCATATAAGCATAAGTCGTCTTTTTTCTGCAAGAACAGTCTGATTGTATCTTTTCTTAAGATCTTTTACATTCTTCATCTCTTTGGCTCCGATATTATAAGTGATACCGATATTTATACCGTACAGAGAATTGTATTTACCGAGTCCTGATTTATCAGAATTATAATTTGAGAAAATCACAGAAGATGTAAGGTCTAAATTTATATCCAGACTTCTGTTAATCTTAAATTTATTCATAATTCCCAGGTTTGTAGTAAGATCGGTAGTATTATCACTTTGCCAGGCTTCTGCGAAACCGATACCGGCATATGGCATTACTGAATATACTCTGTTGAAATTATAACCTGCAATCATGTTGATAAGATCAAACATCACGTCTCCGGTCACATTACCGTAATTGGAATTATGTTTGAAATAGTTTTTATTTTGATTTTCGTCAAGAGTTGATTCCACTCCTCCTCTTTTTGTATGATAAGCCGAATAAGAAAGTCTTATTGCAACTCCGGAGGTAAGCCATTTACCGACACTTAGTTTTCCGCCGGGCCCGACTCTGTCAGCTGCAGATTCACCCACTCTGGAAAGATCGCCATCATGGATGTTAATACCTCCGTAAGTCGAAACAAACCAGTTATATTTTATACCGTTGAAAACAACGCGTTTATTGTCACTTTGATTGTAGTCCAGAATCTGGGAATACGATTTAAATGATAAAGCGGCAATACAAATAGTAAGCAATATATATTTTTTCATAACCTTGATACTTTTAAATGTTTATACCTCTATCGTTTTTGAATAAGAATCACATTACTGAAATTCTCATCATCAAAATCGTAATCGCTCTTTGAAACACTTAGTTTTGAGCCATCGATATTGAATCTCTTCATAAGAATATCTTTTATCGAATTTGCTCTCTGCATTTTTCTGCTTCTTTCTGTTTCACTGGTTTCTTCTCCGATTATGTCAAAATAGGATATTACAAAAGAAGCATCTTCCGGTGCTGATTTTATTGTTTTTACATAATGACTTAATACCATCATATCGCGCCCCTGAACATCGTTATCTTCATATTCAAAGAATAAAGTACATGGTTTTGTCTTACTTTTACCGTGTTTGCTTACATATGCTGCATATATAAGATCTTCCATATATCTTGTATTCTTAAGCGATACCGAAGAGCGACGTCTTTCTTTGGTGAGCTCACTTCTTATTTCATTTATTCTTTTGTTAAGGCTGTCAACCTGAGCAACGTAATCGTCGTTGGCATAAGGATTATACTCAGATACTCCCTGCCATTTCTTACTTTTACCGAATTTATATATAAGACCCACATTGCCGGAAACGAAAAGATCGAATTTATGTGTATTATCTCCGTCAAAGGCACCGTTAACAGCTCCTATCATAGCATCAATCTGAAGATCAAATTTATTACTAAGTCGGAATCTATTTAATAAACCTGCATTCATTGCATAATCTACTCTTGCAGGACCGTTCCACATATGCATGATACCGGCACCCAGGTAAGGATTAAGAGTGTAAAATCTGTTTTCTCTGTATTTTCCAAGGCCGTCGAAAAGATTAAACATTACGTCAAAATGGACATAACCGGAATTAATCTTATCTTCCACAAGGTCAGTTCCGGAAGTTGTTGACGATCCTGTTGCAAGAGAATACTGTTTTAGCTGAAGTCCGTTGTAAGTTAGTCTTGCACCGAAGGCCGGTGAAAACCATTTGCCGATAGATACGGCCAAGGCTGGCGAAAGTCTGTCTTCATCTTTCGCTTTATTGTCATGCTCTCCATTATAGACCTGTACTCCGCCACCCAGAGTAAGGAAACAATTCTCAACAAACACATTGGAGACATAACCTCGTTTTAAAAAAGCATCCTCCGTTACATCCTTATTATTTATCTGTGAAAAAATAAATAAAGGAATAAAGGATCCAAAACATGCAAGAAAAATCTTTTTCATAGTTTTTGGTTTAATAAGTTATAAGTATTCACAAATATTCAATTCTCTAAATCATTACCTTTCCTTAAATTCAAAATATACCCTTAACTATAATATTTAGAGAAATTTACATCCTTAGGTTTAGTATTAACAATTATTTTTTATTTTAGTTTATAAAATACTAAAATATATATAATAATATTTACGAAGGTAAAACGTTTTTTAACCCGCTAATGTTCGCTGCAATGTGTTAATTTATTATAAAATATGCCATATTTAATCAATATCGTTTAATACTGAAAAAATATGGCATACTGTTTTAAACAAAATAAAGCGTTAATTCTATAATAAGAATTAACGCTTTATTACCTATAACTATCTAACCTTCTGCTATTTACCTTTTACCACCCAGGCAAACCATAGATTAGAAACTATTTTTGTAAAGATTTATTATATGTTCTTCTTTATTGTTTTTATAATAATTCCGAATAACATCAGAAAAAAACTATTTCAATTTTTAAGCCAAAAGTTTTATAACCTTGCCTTCATGAGTTTCGTTAAGTTCCGGTTCTAATCCTTCAAATTCTTTATCTAGTTTTTCATAAATAGAATTTTTGCTTTTGAACTCAGGAACGATACGTTTCATTCTTCTTACAGTCTCTTCATTGTTTCCTTCTATAGCTGCTGCTACAAGATCACATACCTTATCATTAACAAGCTGATAATCGTATTCTCTTACTTTAGCAACCATGATCTTTCTGTTATGTGTAGGAAGAGTAATTTCTTTATCATTAAGAAGTTCTTCGAAAAGCTTCTCTCCCGGTCTCAGACCTGTTTCAACAATATTGATATCTTTACCCGGTTCAAGACCTGAAAGACGTATCATTCTTTTGGCAAGATCATAAATCTTAACCGGCTCACCCATATCGAATACGAATATTTCACCCCCTTTACCCATACATCCGGCTTCAAGCACCAGACGGCAAGCTTCCGGAATAGTCATAAAATAACGTATGATATCTTTATGGGTAACGGTAACAGGACCACCTTTTGAAATCTGATTTTTGAAAAGAGGTACAACAGATCCGTTTGATCCAAGCACATTACCGAAACGTGTTGTAATGAATCTTGTTGTCTTAACATTAGAGTCTGTATGACTGCGGTTATTAAGATAAAGAGACTGTACGTATATCTCAGCGATTCTTTTTGAAGCTCCCATTACATTAGTCGGATTTACTGCCTTATCAGTAGAAACCATTACAAATTTACGGGCATTATATTTTACTGCAAGATCAGCAAGCATCTTTGTTCCCATTACGTTCACTCTAATAGCCTCCGCAGGATATCGTTCCATCATTGGCACATGCTTATAAGCAGCAGCATGATATATAACGTCAGGACGGTGAGTATCGAAAAGTTCAACCATACGCTGTTCATTTCTTACGTCTCCGATGAAAATAAGATAATTAAGATCTTTAAACTCGCTCTTAATCTTCATTTCCATATCGTATAGCGGACTCTCAGCCTGATCCATAAGGATAAGAAGTTTTGGACGGAATTCTGCAATCTGAAGAACAACTTCACTACCTATCGATCCGGCCGCACCTGTTACAAGAACAACTTTATCACGATGTTTCTCTGCAACAATACTATTTTCAGTCTTAATAACATCACGGTTAAGAAGATCTTCGATTTTTATATCATTTACAGAAATCTTAGCTGTTGTTTTGGCACTATTGATATCGCTTGTAGAGCCGATCTTCATCAATTTAATTCCTGCATTCAGAATCTCATCAATCTGAGCATGAGTCAAACCGTCAAGTCTTTCAGCTGTAAAAACAAGACTTTCAGTATCCAGTGAATCCATAAGGTCTTTCAATCCCGAAACTGAATCCGGTTTCTTCTCAACCTGCATTACACCTATTCTCATATTCTTTGAAGTTCTGTAAACGTCAAGGAAAGCCACCGGTTTATATTCCGATGAAATATCTGAGGCAAAAAGCTGAGCCATGGCAATCGTATTAGGATCGACACCATACATCAGAACTCTTTTTCTTTTATTGTTTGCAACAGAAAGAAAATAATAGGCATATCTTACCGATACTCTGAAAGAGAACATCAATATAAAAGAAATCACACCATGGAAGATAACCCATAGTGGAGATACCGTAAATATATCAGAAAATGAAGCCAGAATTGTATATGCAGAAATGGTAGTAGCAATACAACAGAAACAGTAAAGAAATAACCTCACGATTTCTCCCATTCCCGAATATCTTACTGTTCCTTTATAGATATTAAGCACAAGTTCGAAGAAAGCATATATGAGAACAGTAGTCAACATTCTTTCCGCCACGCCCGTTCGAATAGAACCGGCAAGCAGGCTGAATACCAATACAACCGCTGAATACGACACTCCGACAAGTAACATGTCTAATACAAACACTATCCATCTTGGGGTATAAGCTTGAAGAATCCCCTTTTCATTTAATTTCTCAGACAGACACGTTGTCAGTCTGCTAATCACATTATTCCAAATAGCCATTTTATTATTTCTAAAAACGCACTTTTACAGCGGCAAAGATAGCCCTTTTTTAGAATTATTTGAGCTTATTGATTGAATTTATTATTAAAAAAGAGCGATTTGTAATAAGAAGGCGACTTTAATTGTTAAAAAGATTTCAATATGATAACAAATCATCATATTACATTACGACCTCGTTAAATATCTGTTAAAAGAGGATAATGAATTTTCAATCAAAATAAAAAGGTACCCGTCCCGGGCACCTTTCCTCAAATTAATAAAATGTGAAAAAATTATTTCTGAAAATGTTTAACTATACAATTCCTTTTCTAATCAACAACCTAATATTTTTAAGTTTATAACAATCTCCTTATATACTTAATTCATTATAAAAACATATGTTTCTGCCTAAACGGAACAGGTCGTTACTAAGCGGTTAAAAATATCAGTCAAGAGATCGATTATTTTTTCATAAGGTAAATACAAAACACTTTTCAAACTTTCAGGAAAATAAAAAAGGGCCTCTTCTTCAGAGACCCTTTATAATAAGAAAATTAAAACCGGAATAATTAATTTTTATATTTGATAATATTGTACCTCAACTATATCAACTTTAATTTTATGCTAACTTTACTTTATGAATATTATATTTTTCAGAAGAATCCGGTTTTAGATCATCTATCTCAGATCGTTATCACAATGAAATTCCCATTTATCTTTTCTGAATTTCCCAGACTTTCAATTTATTGACAGATTAAAAAATAAAAAAGAAGGTTTCCCGCGATATCCGGCAGTTATCTGAATCTGCACAAATAATAAAACACTAATTGAATAAACTTTGCATTAACGGTATAATATAGTTTATGATGCCTCTGCATCATTTAAGCTTCATGCCACCGCAGGCATTATGCTTAAACCGGAAATACGCTGTCATTCCTTCTTTTTATTATTTCCTTTGATGATTAAAAGAATGATGAATTTTTACAGCTTTTTATGCTATTAATATCCATTCTTTTATCATCTGTGTAACAAATATAATCTTTTGACTATCAATAAAAAAACGGCAAATCAGCTATTTATGCCTGAATTACCTTCATTATGTCCAAGCGGTATGAAAGAATGCCTGAACGGTAATTATTTTTTCATTATATTATATCCATCATATCTCTTACTTTCTGAAAATATCTTCTGGATGCCTGAATATCAAGATCTGAGAATGGAGGATAAAAATGACATCTGAGAGTAACAGAGTCTATAGATGCCAGATAATCGGAGTTTATTATCATATCTTTTCTGATCTGTATCATAGAGCTGCTTATTGCAAGAATATCCTCTGCCTTTGTATTTACTTTAAGCCTGTGAAGAGTACATCCCGCTGTTTTGACCTGCCAGCATCTGCATGGAAGATATTCAAAAAACAGAAGATCTTTTTCCTTTACGAAAAGCAGGCCGGTCACAGTCTGAATAGCAAATTTCTTTTCTATATTCATAAGCGCACGGAGTGACTGTTCTATGTTTCCCTTGTTTTCAGAAACACTGTTTCTTAGTCTTATGACAATTTCATCAAGTTCCTCTTTCTTATATGGTTTCAAAAGATAATCAAATGCTGAAGCTCTTAACGCATCTAACATGTATTTGTCAAAGGCACTGTAAAAAACGACAAATACATAAGGAGAAAGCATCGGACGTATCTTTTCAATTAGTTCAAGACCCGTCATTCCCGGCATTTCAATATCCATAAATATAACATCCGGTTTAGTGTTCATTATGATCTCTGCTCCTTTAAGAGGATCTGTTGCATAACCTGCTACATCAAAACTGCCATATAGTTTCAGATCATCTGCGAGTTTCTCAATTGCTCTTTGCTCATCATCTATTATCACAGTTTTCAGTCTGTTATTTGTCATCATATTCACTTCATTTTTTAAACGATGTTTCTCTCTTTCTGATAATAATAATTATAGATTACAGGGATATCTGCAGTAACCAGCGTTCCACGCCCTTTTCGTCCAGACGATGATATATCGCTTATATTAAATTCTATCTTATATGTATTTCTTGCATTAAGCATAGAAATTGTCTTATAGAGCATTTTCAGTCCGTTTCCTGTTCCTTTTCCCGAACCGGCAAAAGCGGTAGGTACAAATCCTCTTCCGTTATCTGAAATCCTTATATTAATATATCCATCAGAAAGAGACATATCTATAATTATCTGATTATTGTCACGCTCTATTCCGACAAAGGCATATTTAAGTGCATTTTCAACAGGAATCTGTATAATCATCGACAGTATCTCAGCTGACATCGGTATATCGGATGATATATTCCAGACTACATCAGGTGTATGATTTCCGGATATTCGTCGTAGCTCTATAAAATTCTTTACAAGATCTATTTCGGAAGAAAGAGTTGCAGTAAGACTTTCTGATATCCTCAGATTTTCTCTTATTACACTGACAAAAAGATTAAGCGGTCTTGCAAGTTCCTCTCTTTCTCCGAATGAAGGCATCAGTGTATTAATAACGTTAAACATAAAATGAGGAGAAACTCTGTTTCTTACATTTTCCATTCTCAGCTCTGTCAGTTGCTCCATCTGGCGCGAATATCTTATTCGGGCATTCTTTCTTAAAGTCCTTATCACTGCTGATGTCACAGCAATTACAAGAAGAAGAAGTATTACTATAAATAATATTGTCATTTTAAGTCTTGACTCACTGACCTTGCCTTCCGCTATTATTATATTCTGATGTAAAAAAGCCGTATCCTGAGAATACCGAAGATCAGCCTCTGCTATATTTCTCAGATTCTGTATATTTCTTAGTGAATCATCATATCGTATAACTTCCTTATAATAAGGATAGGCATTTTTCAGATCATTCTTCTTTTCATAAAACTCCATCATCCTTTTATTATGAAGGTATATATATGAAGGACCTATCACAGCCATATCATATTTCTGATCAAGATAATTACGTGCCTTATCCAGATGTCCTTCCTTGATTTCAAGATAAGTATAAAGTGAATTGATATAAAATCTGAAACCTTCATCTGGCGGATTCATACCGGAAATATAAACATTGGCCTTATCTAGATAATATCTGGCTGAATCATTTATTCCAAGCAATGAAAAGATTTCACCAATATTACATTCAACGATAGTCTTGAATATTGGATTTTTAATATTTAGAGACTCCACATATGATTTCCTGAAAAATACAAGAGCACTGTCATATTTGTTTTCAAAATAAAATCTGTTGCCAAGTGAATTATAAAAGAAATGTTTTTCTTGAAGACTTCTGTTTTCGATATCATTAATTGCCATATCAAAATTCATATCAGAAAGCTCAAAATTTCTCAAATCGGCATATATCTGCCCCAGTCCTGTACAGATACTAAACAACGGTTCTTCTATGCTAAGTGAATCCGCTACCTTAAATGCCTGACGGTAATAACGGGAGGATTCTACCAGTTCCCCTCCCTGTCTATACATATCTGCAACATTTATACATAGATTAATAATACACATTCCGTCTTCAGCACGATATGCGTGACTTATTCCACCTTTATAATTTGCCAATGCGGAATCACGTCTGCCATCATACATATAGAACACTCCTTTATGATTATACGCAAGAGCCTGAAGAGCAGCAACACGTTTATCTTCTTCATTATGGCTGCAATACTCAAAAACATCTTTATTAACGTTTTCAATATCTAATGTATTTCCTGCCAGATAATCACAATAAGAAATAAAAAGTTTAAGTTTATAATAATCAGTACTGTCATTTACTGAAGGCAAAAGTTCATTTTCAAAATAATCCCTGACAATATCGGGATGACTGTAAATAGAATCTTTTTTACTTTCAATTATATTCTCTATAATTTGAGAAGCATCGTTGTTTTGATTTTTTTTTCCGATACAACTGCCGAAAAAAAACATCATGATTAGACACATAATGTATATTCGTCCCATGTTTTTCACTATCAAATATCGTTAAAGCAAAATTTAATTCATTTTTTCTAAAATATACAAATATTTCAATACCCGGCAAATAAAATTCATTATTATTTGCGTCATTACTATATAAAAAATGATTAAGGAGATAAGTTACATTATGTCAGTCTTTATTTTCAGAGTTCATGAATGAGTTTTAGATTTTCAATCATAAAGATTCATATTAATATTATACATAAAAAATGCCCGATATGACTGAGATTACAGAATCATATCGGGCATCATTACAATATATCAAATTATACCGTCGCAGGCATATTATTCATTTTCATTAAGGCTTCATAATATTCACGCGAGTTACTCAGTCGCGGGATCTTATGCTGGCCACCAAGTTTATTATTTAATTTTAGCCAGTCATGGAAAAGATTTGGACGGGCTTTAGTCAATTCAAGACGAGACAGAAAGATATCTTTATATCGCTTTGCTTCATAATCGGAATTAAGTGTCTGAAGAGCATCATCAAGAATGCCTGCAAAGACATCTATTGAATCAGGCTCTTTTTCAAACTCTACAATCCATGAATGATGTCCTTTGCTGTTACATGACATAAACGTCGGAGCAGCAGTATAATCTTTAACGACCGCACCGGTTTTAAGAGATGTTATTGCTATTGCTTTTTCAGCATTGGCAACCATCAGCTCTTCACCGAAGGCATTTATAAACAATTTTGTCCGACCTGTGATTTTGAATTTATATGGATTTGCAGATGTGAACATAACCGTATCACCTATCATATATCTCCATAAACCTGAATTTGTAGATATTACTATCGCATAATTTACTCCTGTCGATACTTCCCACAACGGATATACACGAGGATTATCCGAATCTATATCCTCAATTGGTATGAATTCGAAAAATATTCCAAGATCTATCATAAGAAGCATTGAGGGATCGAGCAGATTACTCTGTATTCCGAAGAATCCTTCTGACGCATTATAAGTTTCCATGAAATGCATCTTTTCCGATGGAATAAGTTCACGGTACTGATCTCTGTAAGGATCAAAGCTTATACCTCCGTGAAAGAAAACTTCCAGATTTGGCCATATTTCACTAAGATTCTGTTTGCCTTCATGAAGAATTACACTTTTTATAAAAACCAAAAACCAGGAAGGTACGCCGGATAGACTTGTTACATTTTCACAACTTGTAGCCTCCACTATTGCACGCAGTTTCTTCTCCCAGTCAGACATTAGCAATACTTCTTTTCTTGGTGTTCGCACAAGATCAATAAGTGCAGGTGCATTATGAATAAGTATTGCTGAAAGATCACCTGTATGAATGTCCGAATTTACAGAAGCAGGAGCATGACTTCCTCCAAGCACAAGACCTTTGCCCGAGAAAAAACGTGAATCGGAATTATTTTCCAGGTAAAGAGCAATGCAATCCTTTCCGCCCTGAAAATGACAATCCTGAAGAGCTTCATTACTTACGGGAATAAATTTACTTTTGTCATTCGTAGTTCCTGAAGATTTTGCAAACCAGCGGACATCACTACTCCAGAGAATATTTTTTTCTCCACGCATCATTCTCTCAATATCATGCTTTATTGTCTCATAGTTTGCCAGCGGAACATTCTCTTTATATTGTTCGTAGGTATTTATAGCTGAGAAATCATATCTTTTGCCATATTCACTGTCACGGGAAAAAAACAGATTTTTTCTCAGTGCAGCCAACTGTATCTCCTCAACTTCATGCTTGTATCTCTCTATAACTTTTAGTCGGCTATGAAAGGCATAGGCTAATAATTTCGTAGTATTCATGTATTCGATCTTTTCAAACGTTAGCAAATTTAAAGAAATCCTTTTATCAGATTCTTTTTAAGAGTTTTATTTCATTCCCTTTATCTCTAAAGCGCGCTGCAGATTATTCATTCACACTTTGTTTGAATCACCATTATAACAATTAAAGCTTAAACATAATCTCCCATGTAACATAAATTAATATTTATTTAATTTTAAACAACTTATTTTAGTTTAAAACGGCCATAAAACACATCAGATTAATTATTTATTACATATACAAAATTAATACGTTAATTATAATTTATATCATAAAAATTGTATTTAATTTATATCTAAAATATTAACTTTGTGGAAGTATATTTTATATTTATTACATTATACTTATTTAAAGACTCTCAATTTACATAAATTGAGTCTATACTTAATAGGAAAGAAATAGATTCGGATAAAATCCGGATAATAAATTCATCAAATTTATTGACATATTATACTATGAATTTAAAGTATTTTCCGGCATTGATTTTATTATCACTGCTGCTATGTTGTTGTGATAACAACCTGCCATCTGATGATAAAGTGGCAGTAAGGACAAGTGGTATATATGCTGCAGGATCAGAAAAGATAAATGATATTTGCGAAGCTGTTTACTGGATAAATGATAAGAAAGTTTATCTTACAGAAAACAGTCTGGAATATAATATTGCCGGAGGAATAGCATTCAAAGATAATGAGATATATGTCATAGGAGAAAAAGGTGTTGCTCCTGAAAGCAAACCTGTGTTATGGAAAACAGATAAATACGGTGTTATCCGGGAAATTGAAATTCCTATAGAAGAAGGCGATATTTTCGTAAAGTGCGGGGAATTCAATAATGCATTATATGTTCTTAGTTATAATGCTCAAAAAGAAATCAGTAATATTAAATTATGGAAAGTTGATAATGATGAAATTGTGACCGGAACAATCATAGACGAGAGCAGACATCATAATCTTTTCTCATCAGACTGGGTTATTTCCGAAGGAAGACTTTACATTGCCGGAAGTCAGGAAGGTTTGCGAAGCCGAGGAGTCGTATGGGAAGTTACATCAGACAACAAAATAAAAAAAATCGTTTCCCGGGAAAAATATTCATCTGTAGGCTTCAGTTCAATTGTTGCTATAAACGGTAAAATAATGATATGTGGTTCTCAATCTGATTCTAACGGAAATGTTCCCAAATTATGGTCCATAAAAGATGAAAAGATAAATGCCGTAAAAATTCTCTCCGGCCCGTCTTTCAGTGTCACTCCGGGAAGAATGATAGCATTTGAAAACAGTCTGTATGTTGCAGGTACCAAAAGTTATGACTGGTTTTATAAACGTCAGGATGCTATTCTTTGGAAAATAACAGAAGATAATAATGTAACAGAAACCATATTAACTCCATCTGAAACAGATGTTACTGCTACAGCCAAAGATATTTGTATAACAGATTCGGAAATTCACATTGTCGGAGAGATAATGAATATGCAGGAAAGAAATGCAACAGTATGGAGAATAGAAAATGAAGCGAATTTGATTTCCAACAGAATTGACCACGGTGATAATCAGACATATATTTATTCTGTATGCGTTAAAGAATCAGATTCTTAGTAGTATAATTTATTAAGATTGCTGAATAATGTCATGGATATGGTGATGTCTTATCATTTTTAGTTATATAAACAATAAACTAAGTTATAAGGACTTTAATATTGAGGTCTGTACACGCATTTTTAATTACTTTTGACCCTTCAATGAATTCGTTAAAAAATCTACCAAATTAAAGCTGTTTTAAACAATTATTCCTTAAAAACTTTAGGCACAACATCTGTTTCAGCCAAAAAATCCCGGTATTAAATAATATAATTAATGAAACAAAAAGCTCCATTTGTGGAAGAAATTTTCCCTTTTTTTTCAGTTATCATTCCTGCATATAATTCTGCTGATCATATTTCGAAAACTATTAATTCTATTCTGAACCAAAGTTTCAAAGACCTGGAAATCATAATTGTGAATGACGGAAGTACTGATAATACATATGATGTAATTAACGGTTATAGTCAGAATGACAAAAGAATAAGAATTATAAATAAGAAAAATGAAGGCGTTAATCTTGCAAGATGTACTGGAATAGAAAAGGCGAAAGGAAAATATATACATTTTCTTGACTCTGATGATATTGTCGAAAAAGATGCATATATGACTCTTTATGAAAAATCTAAAGAGAATGATCCTGACATGATATTCTTTGATTTTATGTTTCTCAATGAGGAAGAAGGTTTGGCAGAACGTTCTGTCTCCCTTAATAGACTTTCGTATAATGCAACTGATCTTATAAAAGAGATATGGGTAGAGAATGAAAGATTTTCTGTCTGGCAGTTCATCCATAAACGTTCAATTTATGATAAGGATAATTTCGTATTTTTCCGCAGACTAAACTATGGCGAAGACATACTTCTTTCTGCATGGCTGATTCTTAATTCCAGGTCTATTGAATATCTACCTCAGATACAACTTAATTATATTATAAAACAAGGCTCACTTACTCATTCAGCATTTACTGCTGACAACAGATACAGTCTTCTAATAATAACCGAAATTGCCAGACGTCATATATCAAGGCTTAAAGAATATGAAGCTCTGAGGCCTGCTATAGCCGCACTTGAATTGAGAGCTTATGCCACAATATTTAAATTCGGAGACCTAAGCACAGCTTCTCTTTTCAGTAAAAGAGCCATGTCTATTTTTGAGGAATTTCCTGATCTTAAATACAGGAAGGGTATAAAAGCGTTTAGAAAGCTCTTTATTCTTTATTATATATCTGAAAATTTAGGTAAGATATTCGCTAAATATTACAGATATAAAAAGAAAATAATAAATTAAAAAAATGCAACGAACTTCCTTTATTTATCATCTGTTTTACTAGACTGACCTGTTTTTAAAATTTTAGTGACTTTTCCTAACATTTCTGTTTTAATCTGTGTTATCATTTTAAATACAAAAAATACAAACTCTACAATCCTGTAAGAATATGAATATCCGTATCGCTTTCATTCATGACATCTATCCATTCGGAGGTGGTGAAAAGGTTACTTCCGACATATCGCCATGGTTAAATGCACAGGGACATCAGACATATGTCTTTACCGGAGATCTCCGTAAGGAAAAGATTAAAGAAGATGATTCCGGCATTATTTTTTTCAGACTTCCTTTCAAAAGAATTAATGAAAAATCTAATTGTGATTTTATATG
Source organism: uncultured Bacteroidales bacterium (assembly GCA_947074105.1). Classification (GTDB taxonomy): domain Bacteria; phylum Bacteroidota; class Bacteroidia; order Bacteroidales; family JAUNSR01; genus JAUNSR01. The sequence goes on along the minus strand of CAMTON010000013.1, from coordinate 15,434 downwards.
CGATAAAATAAACAAAGAAAACATTTCTTTGCTTATTGTTCCCGGAATATATCCAAAGTGGCTTAAAGAAATAAAAAACAGAACAGGTTGTAAGATCGTGTTTGTTCTTCACAATGTACCTTTTTGGGAAGTTACCAACAGTCATTATAACAATAAACGTAAAAGCAGACTCTCTCTTGGTGGTTACCTTAAATGGATTGTTGTAAAAAAACCTCTTAATAAAATTTTTTCATTTGATGAGAAAAAGGTAAAAGCCAGATATCTCAGATATTTCGATATATGCGATGGCTTCGCTCTTCTCTCCGAAGGATATAAGCGCCATTTTGCATGGAAAACAGGTCTGAAATATAACGATAAAAAACTCTATGTCCTTACTAATCCTGCCATAACAGCAGAAACAGGTTTTGAGTCAGAAGAAAAAGAAAAACTTGTAATATATTCAGGACGGCTAAGTTATGCCGGCAAGCGTATTGACCGGCTTCTGAGAATATGGAATAAAGTTTCTCCCGACAATCCGGAATGGAATCTTAAAATAATCGGTGAAGGACCTGAATATGTCAACCTAAAAGAAATGGCTGAAGAAATGGCTTTAGAAAATATAACTTTCGAAGGTTATAAATCCGATCTTTCAGAATATTATAGAAAGGCTTCTATATTATGCCTGACATCCACATTCGAAGGTTGGCCAATGGTACTTATAGAAGCTCAGGCAAACCGAATCGCTGCTATAGCTTTTGACTGTACCGACGGAGTGAATCAGATTCTTTCACCTCATCTTGAAAATGGAATACTTGCTTCCGGTTTTGACGAGGATGATTATGCATGCAGACTTTCAGAACTTATGAATGATGATTCTCTGAGATTAAGACTTATGGAGAATGGTCCGAAAGCCGCAAAACGCTTCTCTCTTGAAAATTCAGGAGCTGAATGGGAAACAATGATAGCGAAGTTATTCCTGCAATAGAAGAACTGACAACGAATATTTAAAGAAAGAATATAAATAATGACAAAAACGGATATTATCCCTAAATGATAATATCCGTTTTGTTTTTTAGCTAATTACAATATGACCTCTTCTATGTAATATTGTAATTAATCCTTATATACAGTTCACAATAGGGATAAAAACTTATGACTTATTGAAAAACACTTTGAAATCCGGTAATATCTCTGTCAGACTCACACTTTCTTCATGTGCTATTTGATTCTTGCTAATAAGATATTTATAGCGGAAATATTTACGTAACTTTGCGAGGCGCTTACATTACATTTTTACTAATAATTTGTCAGTCTGAAAAACAACGGTTATGATTGTCTGCAATCATAAGATATCTAATATGCTTTTTGCATCAAACACTCTTTACTAAATACTCTTTTAATATATGAATATTCTATTCTTATTACATAGTTATCCGAAAATAGGAGGAATAGAGGTTGTTACTGAAACCGTTTCGGAATATTTAAATAAAAACCATAATTTATATTACCTGTCAAGAATATATGATGATTCCGTCATGAAGAAGCCGTCCAACTGTTTCTACTTTGATTCAAAGGAAAAAAGCAGATCGATAGCATTGATTAATGATATAATAGAAAGACATAATATAGAGGTGATAATAAATCAGGGCCCTTTCCTGCCATACCAGCCTCTTCTTGAAAATATAAAGCATCAAAAGGATATCAGGATTATTTCGTTTCTTCATTTTTCTCCTGGTTTTGAATTCCAGATGATAAAATATAAATGGATGACAGAAAAAGATCCTGTCAAAAGATTTTACAAGAAAATCAAGACGATGCTTCGGTTAAATACATTACAGTATAATCCGGGAAAGATAAGAGATCGTTACAGAAGACTATCAATGGTGAGCAATTATGTTGTGGTACTTTCTGAAGGTTATATAAACTCTTTCAGGGATTCGTATAAACTTCACGATCATTCTAATATAATATCGATCCCCAATCCGAGCAGATACCAATTAAGTGATAATATCAGTTTTAGGGAGAAATCGAAAGTGGTATTGTTCGTGGGTCGTCTGGAGTTTGAATCCAAAAGAGTTGACAGACTGCTCGATATATGGAAGAATATAGAGAATAAGGATGGATGGCAGCTAAAAATAGTTGGAGACGGTCCTTGCCGACATGAGTTGGAAGAAAAGGTCGCTTCCGAAAACATAGAAAACGTCTTGTTTCTGGGGCAACGTAATAATATTGAGACATTTTACAGGGAAGCATCAGTGATAACATTGACATCATCGTACGAAGGACAGCCTCTGTGTTTTCTTGAAGGAATACAATTTGGTGCTATACCAATGGCATTTGACGTAAGTATCGGTATCAGAGAGATAATAAAGCCGATATCTCCGGAGTTGCTGATCTCTTCTTTTGATATATCGGATTATTCACAAAGATTATCAAAGATCATAAATACCCCCGTATATCGTGAAAAGCTTTTTGACAGCACCATGGTGCATAGCAGAAGATATTCTTTAAAAAGTGTGGGTATTTTATGGGACAGATTACTAGAGGGAGTAAGAGAAAAATAAGATAACCATATGGTTATCTTATTTTTTCTTATATCTGTAATATGCAATGAGAATATCTGATAGTATCGGACTTATATTATAAAGAGATATAGGTTTTATAATTGTTTTTATGAGACCTATCTTCTTTAGTTCCGGATATCTTTTTACTCCTTCCGTTATAACAGCTACAGCCTCGGGGAAAATATCTAGATATCCGTTCCTTATAAGATTGACATATGACAGAAGTTTCAGTGTGAGAAGTTCTTTTTCCCAGATATCACTTCCCTTTTCCTTTCTAACAATCGATTTTATTATATCGGGATATAAGAGTATGCTTTTTGCCTGTTTCTCCTTATATACGGATCTTGACATTGAATCTTCATTAACGATATATCTGAGAAGTGGTTTGCCAAGATGAAATATCGTAGTAGCTTTTAATAATAACTGAGATGTATACAATGCGTCTTCACCTATATTTATATCCTTATCGAATATGAACCCATCGGTAAGTTTTCTTTTGTGGATATATTGCCATACACAGTTGTATTGCTGCGTAGTCCATATATGCAGAAGATAATCGACCGGGCTTTTCAATCCGGGTGGATATGGATCGGGAATTTCTGAATCTTTTCCGTTAAAATAAACGAAATCAAAAAGAAGGATATCGGGATAATCATTATTCATTAATTGAGACCAAAGTAATGAATATGTATCGGGGCTTATCGTATCGCCGCCGTCCAGATGGTGAATATATTCCCCTGTCGCCAATGAGATTCCAGTCTTACGGGCAAAGGAGAGACCTTCGTTAACCTTATCAATTACGGTGATCCTGTGATCAGTTTTCATAAATGCCCGGCAAATCTCCGATGAACCGTCACTGCTGCCATCATTCACTATGATGATCTGCAGGTTACGATACGACTGATTTATCACCGATTTTATTGTTGATTCAATGGAATCGGCAAGATTATATACCGGTATTATCACTGATATTAATGGTCCGGCAGACATCTTATTTCAGATTTCTTACAATATCAGTAATAAGTTGTCGCAGCTCCGTAGTGAATTTATCAACCGGGTGGACCTCTCTTATATAATCGACAGCTTTGCAGGAAAGCTCGGTATATTCTTTTTCATCTTTCAAAAGATCCCTGATAGCATCGACATACAGATCGATTTTATCGAAACCATCGCCAAGAACCGGGCCTACATATCTCCCGAATTTCGATGTCAGATTCTCAGGATCTCTGTTGCTCACAAGAAGTGTCCCGAAGGCAAGAGCTTCAAGAAAAGTGATTGGCAGAGCTTCATGAATCGAAGTATTCACCAGTATTCTGGCCTCTCGGATATGTCGCATTTTTTCCTCACCTTCAAGATGTCCGGTGAAGTGAAGATTATTGATTCCCGAACTGTATTGATTCATTATCGTTTCGTTTTTCGATTTCTCTCTGAACGACTGTCCTATCATATAGAATTCATATTCAGGCATACGTTTGGCTATCTCACAGAAAAGCCATCCTCTTTTAACCGATTCGATGCGTCCGATAAAAATGATTGAGTTTTTCTTTTTGAATGTCCGCGGTTCAAATCCGTAATCTATATCAATAGGATTAGGCAGGTATCTGATCGGAGTCTCTTCTGGCAGGCGATAAAGTTCTTTAGCCAAAGGATTAAGAAAATATCCCTGTGATACGAATGTCACGAGTCCTTGTTTGTTTCTAAGATTCACAAGATCGTAAAGTTCGGAGTTCCAGTAGCAATCTTCGGGATATAGTTTCACCGTTTCGATCTCCTTCCATTCTGCCCATGGGCGAGGGTCCTGAATCCAGTGAATGATAGGTTTTCGTCTCTTATCAAATCTGATGATATTGTGAGTGAGTTCAACAGTAAGATAGATATCATAATCCTGCTTATTTATCCATTGTTTTACAAATTTCTTTCCAGGTGGTATGATGACTTTCACGCCGTCGACTTTCTCCTCAATGGCATTGAAGCTCCATCTTTTCCTTTTATAATTTGACAGGATAACCTCAACTTCTATATTCTCGTCAGGAATATATCGCGAAATGTAAGCGCGTGACAAGAATCCGTATCCACCAAACGCCGTGCCACATGCACCGAAATATTCGTCGATGATCAGACCTACCTTGATTTTTTTCTTTTTGGCATTTATTCCCATTATCTTTTTTATTGTACGTAGAGTATGAAACTTTTTTATTTTTTTGTAATAATAGCTATATGAGCTTTTTTTGAGATATCCGACATATAGGGCGCAATAAGGATTTCTGCATTTTTCAGTCAGACTCCACGGTTTTATACGCCCGTTGAAATGAATGATAACAGGATTCTCAATCTTATCATTATTACAGCAATTGTATTTACCCGGCAAAAAAACGATCTTGTCTTTAAAACAGATATTAATGATATCCTGATCCTGGAATTTAATCCTGGATGAATACATTATTGAAGTATCGATGAGTTTTTCCATTATATTGTCTTCCCTTATTTTCTTAAGGTTTAACAACAATACACCGGCATTTATATAAACATCATTTTCATTCAGTCCTATCTTATATTTATAATCCTGGCTCTCTATCCAATTGTCTTTGATCCCGGCACAATAATTATCTTTCAGCCTTGTGTTCCAAAGTGGTTCCAGATCACCGTTGACAATAAGGTCGGCATCGAGATATAATAGTTTATCAACTTCCGGAAGAAGATAAGAAAGAAAGAATCTTATATAGGTATGATATGTAATATAGTTTATATTCATATGCATTCCGTTGCACAGATCCGGGCTCACATTTATGAAAACAACATTATTACCGGTACCATCAGCATTTATAGTATTTACGAATATTTCTTTTGTTTCTTCCCTCAGATCATCGCTTATGATATAAAAACGAAAAGAAGATCCGGGATTACAGGATATGATCGACAAGATAGCTACACAGCAATGTTGAGCGTAGTCATTATTGATTGTAAAAGCAACAGAAATATTTGAATCCGACATATATTATGACCCTGAATAAGCATATTTTCATAGAATGTTCAAACATAATGAAAAATAATATACAGATATAATGAATGAGGCTTAAATTGAATATTCAAACTTCGGATATTCATATTTATGAATATTATGTCAGGATTGAGACAGCTGAATAAGAAGAATTTGTATAAAAACAAAAAAACATCCCGTAGGATTTTTTCCAAACGGGATGTTTTTGCATCTGTCTATATAAAGCTTATCTATTATTTCACCTTGAATGCTGCAGATTCTGAAGGAAGACTGCTGTTGTTGATCCAAAGAAGGAAATCTCCTTTTTCAACACCGTATTTCATATCCGCATCCCAGAAAGCAAGCTCTGAAACAGGAAGAGAGAAAGTCACCTCTTTTGTTTCTCCGGGTTTCAATGTAACTCTTTCAAATGCTTTAAGTTCTTTAACAGGACGTGTCACACTTCCTACAAGATCACGTATATAAAGCTGAAGAACTTCTGTTGCTTCCATATTTCCCGTATTAGTAATAACACATGACGCTGTTATAACACCATTCATATTATATTCCGTAGCATCTGTTTTAGGAGCTCCGATTTCGAATGTCGTATAGCTTAGTCCGTATCCGAAAGGATACAATGGATCAAAGCCCGCATCAAGATAGAAACTTGTACAACCAAGAGAAGTTTGCCCCGCCTCAACAGGAATCTCGTTAAGAAGAGTTTCAGTACGGCTTGCAGGACGACCTGTCATATTATGATTGTAATATAAAGGGATCTGACCAACCATTTTAGGGAATGTAACCGGTGTCTTTCCGCTTGGTACTGCTTCTCCGAAGATAATCTCAGCAAGAGCAGGTCCACCCATCGTTCCCGGATGGAAAGAGTAAAGTACGGCTGCCGATTTGTCGATCTGATCACCAATCGTAAGAGGGCGACCGGCCATCACAACCATAATGATATCTTTGCCGGTTGTTGCCAGTGCATCGATAAGTTCTTTTTGTGCTCCCTGAAGTGAGATATCGGCAAGAGAATGAGCTTCGCCCGAAAGGATTGACTCCTCACCAACGAATACAACTACCGCATCGGCACGACGTGCAGCTGAAACAGCGGCAGGTATTCCCGATTTGTTTTTATCTCTTGAGTATGCAAGACCCGGTTCGAAAATTACATTTGTCGTTCCGCTTACTTTATTTGAATTAGAGTAATTGTTTACAACATTGAATTTATATTGTCCGTCCATTTTGTCGGCACTTACATTAAGCATCTGTGAGATAGCCGTAAGAGGAGTGACAGAGCGCTCTTTTTCTCCGTCGAATACCCATGTTCCCATCTGTTCATAAGGAGCATCGGCCAAAGGTCCGATAATTGCAAGAGTTTTCACTTTATTGCGATCAAGAGGAAGAACATTTCTTTCATTTTTAAGAAGGATAGTTCCCTCGATTGCAGCCTGCTTTGCAGCATCAAGATGCTCGGGAGCATAAAGGATTTCAGGATTATTTTCGAAGTATGGGTTTTCAAATAGTCCAAGACGATATTTCACACGAAGGATATTACGAACTGCTTCATCGATAGATTTGATATCTATTTTTTTCTCTGCAAGAAGTTCTTTTCCGTATGCAACATAAGAACCTGATACCATCTCCATATCTACACCGGCATTAATAGCCTGCATACCTGCTTCTTTATTATCGTGAGCGAAACCGTGAGGTACCATTTCACCTATTGAAGCCCAGTCTGAAACAACTACTCCGTCGAATCCCCACTCTTTACGAAGGATATCTTTAAGTATCTTTTTGTTTGCAGAACAAGGTATCCCGTCATTGTCGTTGAAAGAGGTCATATATGTCAGAGCTCCCTCTTGTGCCGCAGATTGAAAAGGTTTTAGATATACGTTACGTAATGAATTTTCAGTGATATAAGTAGAGTTGTAATCACGACCACCCTCTGCTGCTCCGTATCCCACAAAATGCTTAACACATGCTGCAATTGAGGTTGGATCTGTAAGATCGTCGCCCTGATAACCTCTTACCATCGCGCTACCAAGAACTGATGAAAGATATTGATCTTCACCGAAACTCTCAGCTATTCGTCCCCAACGCGGGTCACGGCTGATATCCACCATTGGTGAGAATGTCCAGCGAATACCTTCGGACGATGCTTCGATTGCAGAAACGCGAGCTCCTTTTTCAACAATTTCAGGATTGAAAGTTGCAGCCTGTCCCAGTGGAATAGGAAAAATTGTTTTGTAACCGTGAATTACGTCACGAGCCACAAGAACAGGAATACCAAGTCGGGATTCCTCAACAGCACAACGCTGCATTTCACGAATGTCATTGATATTGGTGATGTTAAGAACGGATCCTATCTGTCCTTTTTTCGCCATATCACACCAGTCGCCCCATGCTACCTGATTCATCTGACCTAACTTCTCATCTATTGTCATTTGAGAGAGAAGATTTTCAACAAAAGCATTTTCTTTTGAAACCGGTGTCTCTGTGCAACTTGCCATCAGCAGAACCGAGCCTCCACATATAATGTTTTTTACATATTTTACAGCCATAATAAAAGTCTCTTGTAAATATTGTGTTAATATCACCGGATGCAGCCTTTTACACTTTCATCCGGTGAAGCTATGTGATCATTCTTTTTTTATTATTATTCTACTTTCTGAAATACGCGGACGTAATCGATTTCATATGTAGCAGGAAGTGCTGAATCGTCAACACCCTGAGCTCCACCCCAGTTTCCTCCCCAGGCTAGATTAAGTTTTATATAGAAATCTTTATTGAAAGGCCACGAATCATTGCCTTTTCCGTCGTTTTTATATTCAAACATAAGATTGCCGTCGCAGTAAGTGCGCAGATAATCTTCAGTCCACTCAAGTGCATATACATGGAAAGCCGATTCTGCCGTAGGTATATAAAGTTCACCGGTTTTTTCAGTATTGTACATACCGTTGTATGCAGTACAATGAATTGCGGAAGAAACCCAGTTCGGACGATATCCGACTTCTTCCATTATGTCTATTTCTCCGTCTGCCGGCCATGAAGTGAAATTCTTAGGCATCATCCAGAATGCAGGCCATGTGCCTTTTCCTCCCGGAAGTTTCAGACGTGCTTCAAAATAACCGTAAGTCCACGACTCTCTCGTATTGATGCGGATAGAATAGACAGTACCGTTGATTTTCTGTGCAGTGATCTTATATGTTCCGTCTGACACATATCCGATCTGTGTACCATTGACAGTTCCGGCCACATAATTCTGAAGCTCATTATTACCCCAGCCATTGTCGCCCATTCCTGTTTCATAATACCACAAGTCATTATCCGGCATTCCGTCAGCATTGAATTCATCATGCCATACAAGCTCATAACCTTCAGGAACCAGTATCGTATCATCAACTTCAGGCTTAGGAGGTGCCTCCTGATATACTCTCACTGTATCGCGGCGTGCGCCCGACATAAAGATGATATAACCTGTACGCTCGCTGCGTGTAGAATTTTCTGCGATTGTGACATCGACTATCTCTGTTTCTTTTATCGTCGACGTCGGAGTACATTTGATCCATTCGTGCGGAGTATAAAGCCCCCATTCACGGTTCGCAGTCACGTTAAGCTGAGCGGCCCCCGCTTCATAACCCACGTTGATTACATTAGGATTGCATGTCAGATCGACGTTGATGAAATTTCCGGAAGAAGAATTGTCATTATCGCTGCATGCAACGGCGGCAGCAATGAACATCGGAAGCATATATATTTTATTTAATCGTATCATAAGGCATCGGATTCGGAAGAGAGTTTCATTAAAACTCTCTTCCACTGGTTATTATTAATTAATGCTTGAATCTTTAAGTAATACTTCGCTTATCGTGACTTCTGTTCCTTCTGGATTGCCACCGAAATCGAATACAAGGGTCATATTGTCCATATCGATACCGTCGAGTCCGGCAACTTTGAAGTCATAGTCTTCATAAGCCTTAAGAGAAACACGGCTGTCGAAGTAGAATACGTCGTCATTGCCTTCCATTACAAGTTTCACTGTTACTCCGCCGATATTCTTATTAGAATTAAGCACGCAGCGGAAATCGTATTTCGTTTCTGAAACTGTAGCTATATCGGTATGGAATTTAACCTGTGCCTGCCACTGTTCGTAGGTAGCGGAAGGAAGTAATACTGTATATTCATTATTCTTTACAACAAGCTCAGGATCGGCAATCTGTCCCCAGCCCGGTGCGTAATAGTAACTGTTGAAGAATGAAGAAGCATTCCAGAAGTTATGAGAAGCGGAAGCGTCCCAGTTCACATTGTCGTCTTCAGGTTCTCCGTGGTTACCGCCGCCTGAGCCGTCGTCGTTCGCGCTGTCTTTAAGAACGATATCACTGATTGTGATTTCAGAACCTTCAGGATTTCCTCCAAAGTCGAACACAAGACTTACATTGTCCATATCAAGACCTTCCATTCCGGAGAATACGATAAGCTTGTCTTCATAAGCTGAAAGTGAAACCATCTCAGCGAAGTAATATGTTTCGTCGTCACCTGTCTTAGCAAGTTTTATAGTCGCTCTTCCGATATTCTTATTCGAGTTAAGGATAAGCGAGAAGTCATACTGCGAAGCCGAAGAAGTAGATATATCGGTATTGAAGAAAACCTGTGCCTGCCATTGTTCGTAGGTAGCGTGAGGAAGCATTACTGTATAATTATTTCCGTTTACTACGATTTCCGGAGCTGCTATCTCCGACCATCCCGGAGCATAGAAGAACGTATTATTGTAGTTACAGTCTTTCCACAAATTGTACTGTGAATCAGGATCATAACCGGAAGCACCACCTGTATTTCCGTTATTATCATCCTCTCCCTCATTTGTTACTATTGTGTAGTGCCATGCGATAGTACCTTCATCCGCGATAAGCTCGATTCTGTTATTTTTAAGTGACGTCACTTTAAAACGCGGAGCTCGGTAGATCGGATCGTTAGGAATATATGCCAGATATGATTCCGGAGGAAGTACAAGAATTACATCTTCACCTTCAACTTCGAAAGAGTAGTTAGTCGTTGTAGTTCCTACCGGTGCTATAAAGTCTTCACCTGTATGGAATTCAGGGAAAATAGTACAGTCCTTATTAAGCATAACTGTTCCCGCATCACCAGGATTGTATGTATATTCACCTGCATAGGTGAAAGTCATAGTATTATCGTAAAGACCATATGCAGCCTTTTCATCAGGCATTGCGCTATACCAGCCCAAGCCGTCTGAACCCGGTTCGCCGCAACCTAGATGACCGGCTTCTTTTCTTGCCATTACCCACTCTTTGCTGTTGTCGCCACCGAACATCGTGAAGTAACGTGTGAAGTCGACTATAGTGTTTTCAAGAGTGAACTCTCGGATTATCGAAGCGTCGCTGACACCGTTTGAGTTTGAGATTTTGATCTCCACTTCATAAGTTCCGGCCGTAGCATATACCTTTGTCAGTCCGTTGACAGTCGAATATTCCTTTTCGCTAAGCCTCCATACAGGATTACATCCGGGATTATTCATTTTGAACGTCACCTCATTGGTTTCCTGATCAACGGTGATCTCGCAATTGATATCTGCCGCAAGAGGAATACCCGCCTGTGAAGGATGATTGTATTCGTCCTGGCATGATGCAACCATAAAGGCTGCAGTGCTTATATATAATATTTTTCTATATGCTGCTTTCATGATTGTAACTTTTAATAGTTATTCTGTTTTAGTGTTCCCTGTGAAGCATCGATCTCTTTCTGAGGGATAGGAAGCCATTTCTTGCTTTCAGTCCAGTTGTTTGTTCTGAATCCTTCAGAATCGGCTCTGAGTGTTGCTGCGGCTTTTCCCGAGCGGATAAGATCCCAGTAACGTTTTCCTTCGCCTACGAATTCAAGACGGCGTTCGTTAATGATATTGTCGATTGTAGCAGGGATAGCATCAACACCGGCACGCTCTCTGACCTGAGTAAGATAGCCTTCTGCATCTCCTGCTCCAGCACCAAGACGGATAAGCTCGGCAGCATTAAGAAGAGTCTCTGCATAACGGTAGATTCTAAGGTTGTTTCTCCAGTTAAGATCGGCATCGGCAAGCTGGCCGTCGGCATAGCCTACACGTGCGATATATTTCTTAAGCCAGAAACCGGTATTCTGATATCTTTCGTTATAGCTTCCGTTACGTGCGTCGAAGACAGAACCGTCACGACGGCTGTCGCCTTCTTCATACATTTCGTAAGCCTCAGCACGAACAGGACCAAAGCCCCAGCCGCTGTCAAGACCGTCTTTACCGATCACCCATGAGTGAGGGCTGATAAGACGCGGAAGACATGTTCCTCCCGATACAAGTGGGCCGTTCCATGAGCGCACGGCACCTTCACTGCGGAAGTTGATCTCCCAGATAGACTCTTTACACCACTCCCCCTTATCTTCGAAAATTTCGCCGAAATCAGGATAAAGTTCATACTGTCCCGAACCGATGATCTCGTTCATATATGCAAGAGCCGTAGGATATCTTGATTGATCCTTCTGATACATCACCGCCTCTGCGTAAAGCATGTATGCCATAGCTTTAGTCACACGACCGTAAGTCACTGCATCTGCTCTCATAGGAAGTCCGCCTTCGGCGATAGCTTCGTCAAGATCGGAGATTATTCCGGCATATACATCGTCTGCCTGATATTGCTGACCCAGATAAGGGAAATCAAGATTCTTTGTATAGTAAGGGATATTACCCCACATCTTCCACAGATAAGTATAATAGTAAGCGCGAAGCACTTTCGCTTCAGCAATGTAAAGAGCTTCTTTTTCAGGAGAGATATTCTCTACATACTGCATGAAATTCATTACATTGTTGGCACGGTTGATACCGGCGTAATAGCATTTCCATACTCCCGCAACGACTCTTTCAGAGTTTACGTTGTAGTTGAACATCATGTGCCATCCCTGATTGTCGGAAGCATTAGCACCTCCCACAAGGATATCGTCACCCATCATATCAGTGATGATAAGAGCAGGATTGTATTCGCTGCCGTTCCAGTCAGGCCACTGCAACGGGTCATAAGCCGCTACAAGTGCTTCATATATTTTTGCTTCTGTCTTGAAATATTCTTCAACCACGATCTGATCGGGTGATACTGCTGTAAGGAAATCTTCGGAACATGATGAAAACCCTAATCCCGCAGCCAATAAGAATAAAAAACTATATTTTTTCATGAGAGTTCAATATTAAAATTAGAAATTAAGGTTAACACCTACTGTATAGACTTTAGCCTGCGGATAGCAACCGCGGTCAACGCCAAGTGATGTACCACCCGATGAAATTTCAGGATCGAAACCGTCGTATTTCGTGAAAGTCAGAAGATTTTCAGCTGCCACATAGAATCGAAGGTTATCGATCAGGATCTTTTTGGTAAAGCTTTTAGGAAGAGTGTAACCAAGCTGGATGTTTTTAAGACGCAGATAAGAACCGTCTTTTACATACAGGTCAGAAACCTGCCAGTTTGTAGCATCACCTTCAACATAGCGTGGGATATAGTTTGATGTTCCCTCTCCTGTCCAGCGGTTAAGCATATAAGAAGGTAGATTCGCTGAAGTGATATCGGTACGTCTTGTAGCATCAAAAATCTGATTGCCTGCATTACCCTGCCACATCATACTGAAGTCGAATCCTTTCCAGTCAACATTGAAGTTAAGACCGAAAGTCCAGTCAGGCATACCCTTACCAAGCATTGTCTTATCGTTGTCATCGATTATACCATCGCCGTTAAGATCGACAAAACGTACGTCTCCCGGTTTTGCATCAGGCTGAATCAGCTGTTTGTTTCCGTTAGCATCGATATAACTATAGTTTCTTACATCATCCATATTCTGGAAAAGACCATTTGTCTTATATCCGTAGAAATAAGGGAAAGGAAGACCGTTTTCTGCTCTTGTTATAGTACCAAGTCCCTGGATATTGTCAAGATTCGCATACCCTGTCTCATTACCGTAGTCGATAAGAGTATTTTTAAGATAAGCAGCATTTCCGGCAATACGGAAGTTGAAGTCAGATACTTTGAATCTGTAAGAAAGTTCAAGTTCGACACCTTCATTCTTCATCTTACCTACATTACCCCATGGTTTATTCTCTCCTACATAGTCAGGAATAGGCATCTCAAGGAGCATTCCGTTGGTTTTCTTCACATAATAATCGGCAGTGAACATCAATGCATTATTAAGGAACCCAAAGTCAACAGCGATATCTGTCTGCTCACTCTCTTCCCATCCGATAGATCTGTTTGCTAGGATTGCAGGTTTTGTTCCAAGGATGATATCTGAAGAAGAACCGAACTGAGCGTTGTTTCCGGTAAGTGTAAGTGCAGTGTATTTATAAGCTCCGATAGCCTCGTTACCATTCTTACCCCATGATCCGCGAAGTTTCATGAACGTAAACCATTCAGGACGCGAATCCATAAAGTTTTCGTTTGTTACGTTCCATCCACCCGATACAGATGGGAAAACACCCCATTTGTTGTCAGGACCGAAGTTTGAAGAACCGTCGCGGCGTATAGTAGCCTGGATCATATATTTCTCATCGAAGTTGTAGCTTACACGTCCGAAATATGAAGCCATTGTATGGGTATAATGAACATATCCCCAACCGTTTCGGTCCTCATAAAGACCGGTTGTTCCGCCAAGGTTACCCTTGTCATCGCTTTCCTCGATAAGATCATAGTTGAAGGCTCCTACTGTACGACCTGTTGTTTTCTTTGCAGATGTACCTGCCATAACAGAGAAAGAGTGTTTATCTATTGTCTTGTCATAAGAAAGGATATTTTCCCACTGCCATGTAAGACTGTTGCTTGACTCACTCTGTGCAGAAGAACGCTGAGCGTAATTGTTTGAAGTAAGATAATACTTCGGAGTCCATCCGTCAACACCGTAGAAAGCAAGGTCGGTACCAAGCTGAGAACGGAATTTAAGATTATCATAAAGCTGGATATCAGCGAAGAAATTGCCTACTAATTTGTGGCTCCACCCTTTTGCCCCCGGAAGAGATAGTGCTGCGACAGGATTTACCATCTCATTGTAATCACTTCCCGGTACTGAGTACAGACGACCGTCGGAAGAATATACGGGAGTGAATTTATCATCTCCTTTATATCTGTCAAGGACTGCCTGTTCATCTGTAGCATATACTCCAAGTGTAGGAGAAAGAGTCAGTGAAGATCCAAGTATTGAGCCAAATTCTGAATTAGTCTCAAGAGCCGTAGAAGTTATGTGCGCATAAGAAGCGTTCATACCTATCTGGATCTTGTTAAGCCAGTTTCTGGACTGATCATTAAGCAGATAATTCGTGATGTTAGACCTCAGAGTCATACGGTTATAGTTCGAACGGTCGTAATTACCACCGACAATACCGTCCTGAGTTAAGTAACCGAAAGAAAGGAAGTAATTTGTCTTATCGGTCGCGCTGCTGACGCTGATCTGATGATTCTGCATCGGAGCGTTTTTATTGAACACTTCGTCCTGCCAGTTAGTACCTGTTCCGAAAGAATAAGGATCAGCATAGATTGCTGCTTTGCCGGCGTTAAGCGCTCCTTCATTCATAAGGATGGCATATTCGGTAGCGTTAAGCATATCTCGCTGTTTCCATGCGTTCTGAAGACTGTAAGAATAGTCATATGTTACTTTTACTTTTCCTTCCGAACCTTTTTTCGTAGTTACAAGGATAACCCCGTTTGCTGCACGAGCTCCGTAGATCGCTCCAGAAGCAGCATCTTTTAGCACCTCGATACTTGCGATATCATTGGGGTTAAGATAGTCGATACCGCCTTCAATCGGCATACCGTCGACAATGTAAAGTGGATCGGAGTTATTGATGGTTCCGACACCGCGGATACGGATACGTGAACCCTCGCCCGGCTGTCCCGAAG
>CAMTON010000012.1 GCA_947074105.1 uncultured Bacteroidales bacterium | reverse complement strand
GAAAAAGAGGATAATAAGAAAATAAACGTAACTCTTGCAGAAGAAAAAACAGAGAAGGAAAAGGAGAAATCCGATAATATAAATCAGGAAAAAGACAAAGTCTCTCATGAACCTGAAATCAGAAAAGAAACAATAAAAAAAGAATTCGATCATATTCTTTTCAGTTTCCACGGTGTCCCTGTTTCTCATATAAATATTGTAGCCGGACATAAAGAATGTTGCTTTGATGAATCATGTCAGATAAAAGGTCTTAACTATAAATGTGATAAGAAATGTTACTGGAAACAATGTCACGTTACCGCAAAACATATTCTTGAAAACTCATTGCTTGCAGGAAATACTTTCAGTGTCGCTTTTCAGTCAAGAGTAGGGAAGACTCCCTGGATCGAGCCTGATCTTTCGTCGACACTTCAGAAGCTTGCGAAAGAAGGAAAGAAAAATATTCTTATCATACCGGCTTCTTTCCCTGTCGATTGTGTCGAAACAACATATGAACTATCAAAAACAGCAGAAGAAGAATTTATTTCTCACGGAGGTAAATCATTTGAAATACTTCCTGCTCTTAATTCTTATGAAGGATGGATAGAATCATTATCGAAAATCGTTGAATCATACAAATAAAACATAAAGAACAAAAGAATCCGTTTTTATGATATAAATCATAGAAACGGATTCTTTTTATTATATGGATTTAAAAGTCTGAAGTAATCGTTTATTCCACAACCTGTGGCAGATATTCTTTCTGAATATTAGTCATAGAAGACCACAGATTATATCTTGCCATTTCATTCATCCCCTCAAGCATCTTAATGACATTCTTCATTTCCGGTCTGCTTGACGAACACTCATAAGGACATGGATTTTTCTGCTTCACATAGCCCAACATCTTAGACAGCTCTATAAGATCGCTTTCCGCAACAAGACACATAGGACGTATTATTGTCATGTCAAACTTATTCATCTTAAGAACAGGAGGCATTGTACCGAAAGCACCCTGAAAAGTCATATTCATAAGAAGAGTCTGAAGTATATCATCCTGATGATGGCCTAATGCAATCTTATTGCAGTTATGTTCTTTGGCGATTGTAAAAAGAGCTTTTCGTCTGTTCCATGAACAAAGGAAACAAGGCGATTTTCTCATATCTGTAGAGGCATCGAAACTTGTTTCATAATGAATGAACTCGATATCGTTCTTAGCACAATGATTTTTCAGATAATCTAGATCCGAAACGTATCCGATATTAGTCATCGAGATATGAGCTGCCACAACTTCAAATCGCGGCTTTAAAATCTTTTTTCTTCTTCCCAGCAAATCAATAAGAGCGAGAGAATCCTTACCACCGGACAGTCCTATCAGTATTTTGTCTCCATCCTCAATAAGACGATAATCTACCATCGCCTTACGTATCTTCTTTTCTATCTTATTAAATAAAACCTCTTCGGGAGTGAATTTTGCCATAATGAATTCTTATACATTTTTTCAGATGCAAAAATAAACTCTCTCAGCCTATTAATAAGAAGCGTTTTTAAGAATTTATTATTTCTTAGTTATTTATATAATAATCAGCGACAAATAATCTGTCTCGCAATATCGGCTGATGCAAACTATAATAACTGCAAAATACCACAAAACAAAAGAGCTGCGGATATTGAAATCCGCAACTCTCTGATTTGAAAAACACTTTTATGTATAATCCTTATGAAAGGAATATTTCTTAATTACTTCCGCCGAAGAACTCATTGGTACCCACACCTTCTGTCTTCGAAGTATCAATATTATTCATCGGTCTTACTGCATTAACCTGAGAAGGAAGCCATACGATCATCTCTCCCTGGCCACGGTGAGCCCATGCATAATAAGGGATCATTGTAAGTTCTGCATCCTGAGTCACCAGTTTCCCTTCAGCCGTATAACCTAACGACTGAACTGTAGTTCTGATAGTATTTATACCGTTAAGAAGTTCCGGTTTCTGTTCTACCACGAATTCAGGGTTTTTATTAACCATAAAGCTAAGAACGCTTACTTTGTTATCTGGCCATTCAGCACAGTAAACAAGTGGTCCGCGCTCAATAGATACGCGACCTCTGTCTGCTTCAACTTTATCATGAGCTTTCACCATACGAGGCTGCATTTCGAAGTTTACATTCACTTTATCACCTTTTCTCCATTCACGGTTTATTGTGAAATATCCGTCAACGACTTCACCTTTAACAGGCACTCCGTTTACATTAACCGAATAAGAAAGTTCTTTACCGTCTATATATGTATAAAGATCACTTGGCACAACATCACCCTGTACCCATCCCGGAATTCTGACTTTTAAGTCAAATTTCTGTTTTCCTGAAGGAGCGACAGTCACATTGATGTCACCATCCCACGGATAATTTGTTTCCTGAGTGATTTTTACATTTTTACCGTTAACCTTCATATCTGCAGTATTCGAAGCAAAAAGGTTTACATATAATGCATCATCTTTCACAGCATAGATATATCCCGGAAGAGAAGGGATGAATCTTGAAACATTTGACGGACAACAAGCACATCCAAACCACGGTTTGCGTTCATAACCTCCGTGTGACTCAAGAGGATTCGGATAGAAGAAACCGCCACCATCTATTGAAACACCTGATATGACACCATTGTAAAGTGTTCTTTCCAGTACATCATAATATTTAGAATCTCCGTGAAGAAGGAAAAGACGGTGATTCCAGTAAACGTTACCGATTGCCGCACATGTCTCGCAATAAGCAGTCGCATTAGGCAATTCATAATTCTTTCCGAAAGCTTCTCCGTGATTCGTTGCTCCGATACCACCGGTGATATAATATTTTTTTGAAACTACATTGTCCCAAAGTCTTCCGATAGCCTCGATATATTCAGTATCACCTGTAAGTGCTGCTATGTCAGCCATACCCGAATACATATATACCGCTCTTACAGCATGACCTACAGCTTCATCCTGTTCGATTACAGGCTTATGAGCCTGGCTGTAAGCATCCTTACGTGAAGTATATCCACGTTTATCAAGGAAGAATTTTGCAAGATCAAGATATTTTTTTTCTCCTGTTACGGTATAAAGTTTTGCAAGACCCATTTCAGCTATCTGATGGCCCGGAACTCTGATAAGTTTGTCCGGAGCATCACCGATTTCGGCATTTACGCAATCCGCATATTTAATTGCTATATCAAGGAAGTTTCTTTTTCCCGTTGCGCGATAATGAGCTACGGCACCTTCAAGCATATGACCTAGATTATAGAACTCATGGCTCAGATCCTCCACTTTGCTCCATCTTTCAGCTCCTGCCCAGTCATGCGGACGTTCCGGATTCATCGTTCTTGATGTAAACAAATATCCGTCCGGCTCCTGTGCTTTAGAAACTATTGTCAATACTGAATCTATGTATTTGCTGAGCTTTTTGTCTGCTTTAGTCTGCATAGCATAACTTGCACCCTCGATAGTCTTATAAACATCGGTATCATCAAAAGAGAAACCGCCAACTTTATATTCGCAACTCGGATTAGCCGCTTTTACGAAGTTTTCATATCGTCCTTCTGTTTCGCATTTGTTGAAAGCAAGAGGTATTGTCACTTCACGGTTAGCCTTAAGTCTGTCTCCCCAGAAACTGCTTTCTTTTACTTTAACCTGAGTAAACTGAACAGGAGTTATCGGATAGAATCCCGGCTCTGTGGCTGCTATAGCCGATCCTGTAACTGCCGCCGCGAAAACAGATAATAAAAGTTTTTTTCTCATCATGTGTTTTTGTGTGAATATTGTATTAATGTATAATATTGGCTAAAATAGAAATTATTGATTAATATGTCGGTATAATTATCAATCATAAACAATCATATTTTTCGTCATAACATATAATGCCAAAATAAATTCTCTTTCAATGATGCAAAAATGTAGAATTTTATTTATGCTTCTTAGAATAATTATCCAAATAAATAGAACTATTATCCAATATCCTAAATGACATTTCCTTCAATTCTGAATATATCACTGACTCTCCTTAAATTAAATAACAATATAAATATTTTAAGATATCATAATGTTTTTTTGCAATACCTCTGAACATCCTGCTTTTTCATTTTGTTAGCCCTATATGGAAAATGGCTCTTAAAATCATCCTGAGAACACATAGTCATTCTTCATTTCTGAAGCTGAAATTATTAAAAAGAAACTTATGGAAAATAAAGGTTTCGAAGCTTATTTCGATATCGGTCGCACTCTTATCGGAATAGTATTCATATATAAATCTGTTGAATTCTTTGTTCTGAGAGCCGATCTTGAAGCCGTGGTTCCTTCTTTTATAGGATATGCGCCATTCTGGGTAATCTCTATGGCAGTGATATGGGGATTAACAGGAATTTGTTTCATATTCAACATTGCAAGCCGTCTGATGGGAGCTCTCACGGCAAGGATCATAGCAATAATCCTTGTAACGAGCACATATCGTGGCTTCGCAAACGGAGAAGCTCTCGAATATGTAGCACTGCAGTTTGCATTCTATTTTGTTCTCATGGGAGGAGCCTTTATGGCTGCTTCACGTGGGAAATGGCTTTTCAGAGAAACGGAAGTCACTAAACCTGAGTCCATAGAGATGTATTATGCCGGCCGTATCCTTACGGGATGTTTCTTTTTTACCGCAGGCTGGCTCCATCTTTCTCATATCGATGCAGATGCAGCTATCCTTAGCGGTTTTCCCGGAGCCCGTTTCTGGGTGATACTAACCGGAATTGCCTGGATTTGCTGTGCGCTCAGCTTCTGGCTTAACATATTAGCCAAGACTGCCACAATAGGAGCCATACTGCTTGTGACGGTGATAACATTTATGATAAATATAAGAGGCATAGGTCATGGCAACTCCTGGCCACAGATAAGCCAGCTTTTCAGCAATCTGTCTCTGATCGGTTCCTGTCTGATGATTTCCGCTAGAGGAAATTACGGTCTTAATACTTCCCGGTGGTGGTATCCGCCACAAAAATGGGGATTCACCTACAGCAAACAAGAAGAAGGAAAAAAATAAACTTAAACTATGCTACACGGAAAACTTATACTGAAATTCACCGAAGCCTACATTCATCCCAGTGTGGTCCACTTTCCCATAGCTCTTATACTGACAGGTTTTCTTATATACTGTATCTACCTTTTCCGAAAGAGAGACAGTCGTAAATTCGCGCTTTTCGCATATTATGTACTTGTATTTGCTGCGATAACAGCCTTTGCAGCTTCATTTACAGGCGTATACTACACTAAAGAAGATTATGCCGATGATGCTATGCGCATACTTATAGATCACCGCTTCTGGGCTATGTGTACCACACTTATGATATGTATAGCAGCTATCATAAAGATATTCGGATATCTTACGACATTTAAAAACGTGCAGTCATATAACTGGCCTGTATTCGTATTCTATTCCTTAGCTGTCATATGTGTCATAATGACCGCCTCCAGCGGAACATTGCTGACTTTCGGTTATCTTAAAAATGCGACATTCATACCTTAAAACTACGTATCTATGTATAAGATAGAATCATTGCTTCATCCCGGTCTCATACATTTCGGAATCGCTCTTGTGATATTCGGATGGATATTTTATTTTTTCACGTTGTTTTTCAGAAAAAACGATCTTTCATTTCATAAATTCTCAGTTTTTCTTCTTTTGCTCTCCGGTCTGGGAGTTCTTCTTGCCGTTATGACAGGCATTCTTTTTACAGGAGAATATGAAGGGATTGACAGGGATTATCAGAACATACACATGGATCTGGCACATCTCACACTGTTCTGTATCTCCATAACCTGCATAATAAAACTTGTCGCGATAGTCAGATACAAGAATATAACCGCACTTCCATGGCTTACTCTTATATTCTATACATTCTCGGTTGTCCTTATTGTTGTGACGGGATATGTAGGAGGCAATCTTGCTTACGGTCATCTGCTCAATATACATTGATATTTTTCGTGAATCATGTGCGGCAGACTTATATGTATCATGTTTGCAACAAGGTTGCAGCTCCATGAATTTAAATTTGCCGTATAAAACAATCCATAATCAATATGAATATAGTAACCTATATAGGACAGCAGTTTGCCAGACCGAGCGGAATAGGAGGAAGAATCTCTACATTAATAATGAATCTTATAAACAGAAAGATGTATAACACATGTGCTGAAATCATAACATCGGATTCTTATCCGGGCAAAGTGCTCGATATAGGTTTCGGCAATGGTTATATGCTGGACATCCTTAACAACAGGTCACCTGAAAAGAAACTTTTCGGTATTGATATATCTTCCGACGCCCTGTCTATGACCAGAAAACGACTGGGCGACTCTGTCTCTCTTTCTTTATCCGGTGTAGAGAAAATGCCTTTCGGAGTAAATTTCTTTGATACGATATATACGATAAATACATTCTATTTCTGGAAAGATCCGCAAAAAGCACTTTCTGAAATCTATCAGCGAATGAAGCATAATGGTATTTTCATCAATATATGTTATACAAAAAAATGGCTTGACGACATATCATACACAAAATCGGGCTTTAATAAACTTACAAATGAAGATATGCTAATATTGCATAAAAGAGCAGGCTTCTCAAATTCCGAAATAATAGAGATACAGAAAGGTAAATCTTTTTATATTATATGCCGTAAATAATGATTTGCTGCCACCGTGCGGTTTTCATATTGTCACCGTACGGTTTTCATATCGCAACTGTACAGTTATCATATTGCAACTGTACGGTTATCATATCGCAACTGTACGGTTGTATAAAAAAGATAACTGTCATCATATAAAAAAGAAGCAAAAAAGCGATAATCATAAAAACATAAAAACTATTACAGATGTTAAAAAAGTAGTGTTTCAGTAAGTGAGTTTCACTATGTAAATATCAGATAGTAATATGAATAAACAAAAATATTGTATATTTAAAAATTATTTATATATTTAATTTTTGATTAATTTTAAAAGTAAAATATCGCAAATATTTCTGATTTAAGGTTGTTTATACAACATATTTTTTTGATGAATATTTAAAGAATGTGATTGAGTTATTCACCTTTTTGTATATTTGCACAAAATACACTTATAAATTGTCTTCTTAAAATTAGAAAAATGGCAAACGAAGATTTAATAAAAGAAGTATCGGCTAAAGCTAAAACATGGCTTGATGAAAGTTATGATGCTGAGACAAGAGCGACAGTAGAGCAAATGCTTGCAAACGAAGATAAGACTGATCTTATCGAAGCGTTTTACAAGGATTTGGAGTTCGGAACAGGTGGACTGCGTGGTATTATGGGCGTAGGTTCAAACCGTATGAACAAGTATACTGTAGGTGCGGCTACACAGGGACTGGCAAACTATCTTAAAAAAGAATTTGACACACTTCCTGAAATCAGTGTAGTTATCGGACACGACTCTCGCAACAACAGCCGCTTCTTCGCTGAAACAGCAGCAGACATTTTTACTGCAAACGGAATCAAGGCTTATCTTTTCGAAGATCTTAGACCTACACCGGAAGTTTCCTTCGCTATCCGTGAACTTGGATGTCAGAGCGGTATCATTCTTACTGCATCTCATAATCCAAAAGAGTACAACGGTTATAAAGCATATTGGAATGACGGAGCACAGGTAATCGCTCCTCATGATAAAAATATTATCTCTGAAGTTAATAAAGTACGTTCAGTAAAAGATATCAACTTCAAAGGAAACAAAGACATTCTTGTTACTATCGGTAAAGAGATCGACGATAAGTTTATCGCAAACATCAAGACTCTTTCACTATCTCCTGACGCTATCAAACGTAACTCTGACCTTAAGATCGTTTATACACCGATCCACGGTACAGGTGTTGTTATCATTCCTGCGACTCTTCGCGACTGGGGATTCAACAACATTATCAGTGTTGATGCTCAGAATGTGGTAAGCGGTGATTTCCCTACGGTAATATCTCCGAATCCGGAAGAACCGGCAGCATTGAGCATGGCTATCGATACGGCTAAGGCAACTGACGCGGATATCGTTATGGCTTCTGACCCTGATGCAGACCGTCTTGGTATCGCTGTTAAAAACGATAAAGGCGAGTGGGTGCTTGTTAACGGAAATCAGATCGTTATGATTTTCCTTAACTACATCATGACACGCTATAAAGAGCTTGGATGGATCAACGGAAACGAATATATCGTTAAGACTATCGTAACGACAGAACTTATCAAAACGATTGCCGATAAAAACGGAATCGAAATGTTCGACTGTTATACAGGCTTCAAATGGATTGCCGCAGTAATCCGCGATAATGAAGCTTCTAAAAAATATCTTGGTGGTGGTGAAGAAAGCTACGGTTTCCTTGCTGAAGATTTCTGTCGTGATAAAGATGCAGTTTCTGCATGTGCACTTATGGCTGAGATCGCTGCATGGGCGAAAGATAACGGAAAAACTATGTATGAAATGATTCAGGATATCTACCTGACTTACGGTTTCAGCAAAGAAAAAGGTATTTCTGTTGTGAAAAAAGGTAAGAGTGGTGCAGAAGAGATCGAAGCTATGATGGTTAACTACCGTCAGAATCCTCCGGTTGAAATCGCGGGCTCAAAAGTTATCCTTATCAAAGATTACGCTAACCTGAAAGCTTTCGACGTTCTTGAAAACGAAACTTATACTCTTGATATGCCGACTACGTCAAATGTACTTCAGTATTTTACTGAAGACGGTTCTAAAGTATCTGTACGTCCTTCAGGAACAGAGCCTAAGATTAAATTCTACGTTGAAGTTCGTGGCGAACTTAAATCACGTGATGCTTTTGACGAAGCTAATAAAGTAGCAGACGCAAAAGTACTTAAGGTTCTTGAATCACTTGGAGTTTAATACCGTAAATGATGTTTTCCGATCTTTGCCGTATACTCCGTGTATATGCCTGAGAAACGAAACATAAGTTATAAAAAAGACCTTCGAAAAAGAATCATATCTCTTTCGGAGGTCTTTTGTATAATATTATTAACAATTAATTAATCAAATTAGACAATTGCTTGCAAAATGTCGTGCAGAAAAGAAATATTTGCCTAATAGTCAAAATATTTGCATCTTTGTGTAGAATATTGCCTAATATATGCTTATTATGAAAAAAATCTTTTTATCAGTTTTATTAATCACAAGTATGACATTATCAGCTGCTTCAAATCCTTTCTTCAAGAAGTACAGCACACCGAGAGAAACTATTCCTTTTAATTTAATTAAAACGGAGCATTATCTTCCTGCTTTTGAAGAAGGCATCAAACAGGCTCAGGCAGACATCGATAAAATCACATCAAATTCTGCAGAACCGACATTCGAAAATACAATCATTGCACTGGAAAACTCAGGCGAACTGCTTGACAAAACAGCAAACTGCTTTTTCAACGTTCTTTATACTGACGGTAACGACGAATTAATGGAGTTATCTCAGACTGTACAGCCAATGCTGTCGGAACATTCAAATAATGTATCTCTTAATGAATCATTATACAAAAGAGTTAAGGCTGTCTATGACAACATGGATAATCTGAACCTTAATGCCGAACAGAAAAAACTTCTTACAAATACATACGAAAGCTTCGAAAACAGCGGGGCTACTCTAAGCGAAGATAAAAAAGAAAAATACAGATCTATATCTAAAGAACTTTCTCAGCTTTCTCTTGTTTTCGCACAGAACGTACAGAAATCTACAAATTCATTTGAGATGCTTCTTACATCAGAAGATGAACTTGCAGGTCTTCCTGAAAGTGTAAAAGAAGCTGCTGCAATGGCAGCTAAAAGCAAAGGAAAAGAAGGATACCTTTTCACTCACCAGGCTCCGAGCTACGTTCCATTCATGAAGTATTCTTCAAGAAGAGATCTTAGAGAAAAAATGTACAAATCTTATGCATCACGTGCACTGGAAGGTGAATTCAGCAATGTTGACGTATTGAAAAGAACTGCAGAGCTTCGTCTTGAAATGGCTCAGCTTTTCGGTTTCGAAAACTACGCTACAAGAGTACTTCGTAAAAGAATGGCTCAGAATCCAGAAAACGTAAATAAACTTCTTGATGATCTTACTGCTGCTTATACTCCTCTTGCAAAAGAAGAGATGAGTGCCGTACAGGGATTTGCTGTAGGTATGGAAGGTCAGAATATCGATATCATGCCTTGGGACTGGTCTTACTACTCTAATAAGCTTAAAGATGCGCGTTACAGTATCAGTGATGAGGTATTACGTCCTTACTTCCCTCTTGAAAGCGTGAAAAAAGGTGTATTCGGACTTGCAACAGAACTTTACGGTCTTAAATTCAAGAAAAATCCTAAAATTCAGGTTTACAACGAAGAAGTTGATGCTTACGAAGTTTTTGACAAAGACGGTAAATATCTTGCTGTGCTTTACACTGATTTCCACCCAAGAGACGGAAAACGTCCGGGAGCATGGAAAAATGATTTCAAACCACAGTGGAAAGAAGGCAAAAAAGACAGCCGTCCTCATGTAATCATCGTAATGAACTTCACAAGACCTACAGGTGACAAACCTGCTCTTCTTACATATGATGAGGCTGAAACTTTCCTTCATGAATTCGGTCATGCACTTCACGGAATGCTTTCTGACGTAACTTATGCTTCTATGTCAGGAACAAGCGTTTACCGTGATTTCGTGGAACTTCCTTCTCAGATCCTTGAGAACTATATGGGAGAGAAAGATTTCTTAGATACTTTTGCTGCTCATTATGAGACAGGAGAGAAGATTCCTGCAGAACTTGTAGAAAAAATCAAAGCTTCTTCAAACTTCAATGTAGGATACGGATGTCTTCGTCAGCTTACATTCGGTAAACTTGATATGAAATTCCATACAATCGAGAAACCTCTTGATATGCCTTTGTTTGAATTTGAAACTCTTGCTACCGAAACTACACAGCTTATGCCAGCGGTAGATAATACAAGTATCGCTACAGCATTCAGTCATATCTTCGCAGGTGGTTATGCTGCAGGATACTACAGCTACAAATGGGCTGAAGTTCTTGATGCAGATGCTTTCTCTGTATTCCAGGAGAACGGACTTTTTGATAAAGAGACTGCAGAATCATTCAGAAAATGTATTCTTGAAAGAGGCGGAACAGAAGATCCTATGATCCTTTACAAAAATTTCCGTGGTCAGGAGCCTACAATCGACGCAATGATGAAAAGAGACGGAGTGAGAAAATAATCTTATCTGTAATCTTTTATAAATTAATAATTTAATTACAACCGTATTAAAATTACATATCGTTTTTTTAATACGGTTGTTTTTTATCCTATTTTTGTGAGAAGATATGGTATTGATGTTTATCCTTTTTTATAAAGGATATTATATGTTTATATAATTAATAATTGAAATATAGTGGAATATGTTAAGCTTATAGGAGGATTGATAATATTGATCCTGAGCGGAGATTACCTTGTGAAAGGAGCTGTCTCTATCGCTTCAAAATTTAAAATCTCACCTCTTGTTATAGGGATGACGATTGTTGCTTTCGGTACATCTGCACCGGAACTTCTTGTCAGTCTGCAGGCAGCAATTAAAGGTAATGCCGAGATAGCAATAGGTAA
This sequence comes from uncultured Bacteroidales bacterium, assembly GCA_947074105.1. Lineage (GTDB taxonomy): Bacteria > Bacteroidota > Bacteroidia > Bacteroidales > JAUNSR01 > JAUNSR01. The sequence continues at coordinate 44,615 of CAMTON010000012.1, read as the reverse complement.
CGTGGTAGGGTCGAATATCTCCAATATCGCTTTGATACTAGGAGCTACATCTCTGATATATCCGCTTGTAGTGCAGGGGACGACACTTCGATTCGACTGGCCTGTTATGATGGGAGCGACATTGCTTTTTACCTGGGCAGCTTCAGATGGTATCATTTCTTCATGGGAAGGAGGGATCGGTTTTGCCTTTCTTATAGCATATACTATATGGCAGATATATTATTCAAGAAAAAATCATATAACACCGGAAGAGGAGCAGGAGAAACCGCTTAATATAACAGTTTCGATTATCATGATAGTTCTTTCGTGTGTCGGTCTTTCATTGGGAGCACGTTTTCTTATTGAGGGAGCCTCTTCTCTGGCTTTATCATGGGGAGTGAGTGAAAGAATTATAGGTGTAACTATTATAGCCTTTGGAACCAGTCTTCCGGAACTTGCCGCTTCGGTGTCCGCAGCTTTAAAAAAAGAGACCGATATTGCGGTAGGAAACATAATCGGATCCAACTTATTCAACATCTTAAGCGTTATAGGTCTTACATCACTTATTAAACCGATAAATGTAGCATGGACAGGCTTTAAAGTCGATTTCATGGTAATGATATTCTTTTCACTTCTTCTATTCATACTTATGCTGCCGTTGAAAAAGTTGTTTAAGAAAAAAGAGGCTGGTGAAAAACTGAAATTCCTTACTCAGGGAAAACTCGGAAGAATCGGAGGTATAATATTGTTTCTTGGATATATACTTTATATATATATGATTCTTATCTGATCATAAATATATAAGTAAGCTATGTTGATGTTAAAATGCAACAGGAAATAGTTTAAGCTATATTGATAATGAAGTGTCTAAATTAAACTTAAAAAATATTTCTTTTTGCAAGACAATAATGTGCACACTGACTATTTAAGATTATATTTATCAGGAATTGGGTGTGATGGATAATAAAAGTTAAAATATCATTTACTTCTAAAATGGAAAAGCAACTGGAGAGGGATAAACATTATCTGCAAAAGCAACTCGAGCTGGATAAACGCTATCTTCGAATGGCAAAGATATGGGCTGAAAACTCATATTGTGAACGTCGTAGGGTAGGGGCGCTGATAGTTAAGGATAAAATGATCATTTCTGACGGTTTTAACGGAACTCCGGCAGGATTCAGGAATATATGTGAAGATGAGGATGGAAAGACCTATCCTTATGTTCTTCATGCGGAAGCGAATGCTATTACTAAAGTTGCAAAATCAAACAACAGCAGTGAAGGAGCGACAATGTATGTTACGACTTCACCATGCATAGAATGTTCTAAGCTTATTATTCAGTCAGGAATAAAAAGACTTGTTTATTCAGAGAATTACAGGTTGAATGACGGAATAAGATTATTGGAAAAAGCTGATATAGAAATTTGCTTTATTGATTTAAATCAAGACTAAAATATGGGTGATAATAAAAAAAGTTATGTTTGGTTTCCTTTCATAGGAGCTCTTTTGGTAGTCGGAGGTATTTATCTTGGAAAAGTCAATTCCATAAATGAAAGAATCCCGGTAAAAGATGCCAGATTTAATAAAATAGAATATTTACTTAATGTGATCAACAGCCAGTATGTCGATTCAGTTGATGTTGAAAAGCTTGTTGAAGATGCGATGCCGACACTTTTAAGTGAACTTGATCCTCATTCGGTGTATATACCGGCGAAGGATCTGGAAGCTACGAATGAGGAGCTGGAAGGATCATTCAGCGGAATCGGAGTGCAGTTTTCACTTCAGAATGATACTGTAATGGTGGTCGGTGTAGTATCGGGAGGTCCTTCTGAAAAAATAGGTATACTTCCGGGTGACAGAATTGTTGAGATAAATGATTCCGTGTTTACGGGAAAAGATATTACGAACGAAAAAGTCATGAAGACACTCCGCGGACAGAAGGGTACTGATGTAAAAGTCGGTATACGCAGAAGTACAGCCAGTGATATTCTAAATTTCAATATTACCAGAGGAGATATTCCGGTTCATAGTGTAGATGCTACATATATGATTGATGACAATAAAGGATATATCAAAATAAGCAAATTCGGACGTACCACTTATAATGAAATGATTTCATCACTGGCTAAACTGACATCAGAGGGAGCTCAGGAATATATTATAGATCTAAGGGGAAATTCGGGCGGTTATCTTGATATAGCTATTAATATGATAAATGAATTTCTGCCGAAAGATCAGCTTATAGTTTATACCGACGGTGTACATGCTGCAAGATCGGAAGCGAGAAGTAACGGAAGGGGAGTATTTCAGAAAACTCCGCTAGTTGTGCTTATCGATGAATGGTCTGCTTCGGCAAGTGAAATCTTTGCAGGTGCGATTCAGGATAATGACAGAGGAACGGTGATAGGACGTCGCTCGTTCGGTAAAGGACTGGTGCAGCAGCAGATTCCGTTCTCCGACGGTTCTGCAATGCGTCTTACAGTTGCGCGCTATTATATTCCTTCGGGAAGATCGATACAGAAAGATTATAAGATGGGTAAAGATGAAGAATACGGTATGGATATTCTTAACCGTTTCAATCATGGCGAATTCTACAATCAGGACAGTATCAAGATGAATGATTCCCTTAAGTTTTATACATCTATTGGCAGACCGGTTTACGGAGGGGGCGGAGTAATGCCTGATATATTTGTACCAAGCGATACGACCGGAGTTACTTCCTATCTTAATAATCTGGTAAATAAAGGGCTGATATATCAGTTTGCGTTTGATTATTCTGATAAATACAGAGATAAACTTCTGGAATATCCTACTTATGATGCTTTGCTGAAATATCTGAAATCACAGAATCTTGTGGAGCAGGTAGCTCAGTTTGCCGCTACAAAAGGAGTTAAGAAGCGCCCTGTGTATATCAACATCTCTAAAGGTGTGATAGAGCGTCAGGTTATCTCTTATATTATGAGAAATATCCAGGGAGACGATTCTTTCTATAAATATTTTTATAGCGATGATAATACTCTGAATAAGGCTATTGATGTGCTTAATAACGGGAATGCCTTTCCCGTTATTATCGAAGAAGTTCCTTCCGGAAATAATACCGAAAATGCAGAAAACAACACACTTGTAATGTTGAATGAAGCAGAAGCGATTGAAGTTGATTCAATCTCAGACTTCGGAGACTAAAGTTTATTTCCGTAAATCATATTATAATGAAGGAAAATACAGCTGAATTAAAAAAACAGTTAAGAAAAGAGATTTCCGTTATAAAGAAAACTATCGGAAAAGAAGAAAAAATAAATAAATCAAATCAGATTCTCGAAAAAATAGAGAGTCTGATTTTTTTTAGGAAAGCAGTCAATATACTTTTCTATCATTCTTTGCCTGATGAAGTTCAGACCGGAAGAGCGATAGAATTGTGGAGCCACAGTAAGAATATTTATTTACCTGTTGTCGACGGCGATGAGCTGAGAATAAGGAAATATGATAAAGAGCTTCTTAAAAAGGGCAGTTATGATATACTTGAGCCACAGGGAGAGGATTTAAGAGATCTTTCTGTAATAGATCTTGTAATAGTTCCCGGAGTAGCTTTTGACAAGAAAGGAAACCGACTGGGAAGAGGCAAGGGTTATTATGACCGACTTTTAAAAAATATAAAGGCCGTGAAAATAGGAATTTGCTATAATTTTCAGATAGCAGATAAGATTCCTGCAGATGAGCATGATGTTCCTCTTGACGGAATTATATGTGAAAATGAAATCTTCATGACCGAATAAATATTACCTTTGTTCCACTATTATAAAATGACGATTTAAATACCATCTATTCATAATGTGAATTTGTTTATTGATGTACTCTGAATAATAACGGGTTATATCAAAGGAAAAGATGTGTTTATGGTATTACTAATATATTTAAACTTAAAAGAGGAGAGATTATTCTCAAAATAAGTATCCTGACGATATGAAATATGCTTTGCTACGGGGCTGTTATAGGTCTTTGTACATAATGTGTATGAGCATTAGTCTGTGAATCTTTTATTTTCTGTTCAGATTACCGGAAATAGGAAAATCCCTCATTATTATTATTAAAAATTGTATGGCACTAATAAATTCAGAACTTATTCTTTCTGAGGTCATCATTGATGAACCGAGCCTTATACCGGTGATAAACCGATTTGGTATAAAACTTGGTCTCGGAGACAAAAAAATAAGAGAAATTTGTGAGAGTAAATCTCTGGATACAGATTTCTTTGTAGCGATAATAAATACTTTTATTCATGATAATTATTTCCCGGAAACTAAATTCAGAACATTTAATATTTCCCAGATTATAGATTATCTCACAAAAACAAATAATTCTTACGAACGATTTCTTCTTCCTAATATAGAAAGCCATCTTAATTTCTTTATTGAAAGAAGTGATCCTTCAAATGCAAGCCTTACCGTGATCAGAAAATTTTTCAGTGTATTTAAGAAAGAACTTACTGAAAAAATCAATAATGACAAGAAAGAACTTTTCCCTTCAATAAAAGCTATGCTTGAGAATTGCGACTGTGAGGAGTTGTATATAGATTCAGTATTTGAAGAGAATGAATCACTTGAGGAAAAACTCCGAGATATAAAAAACCTGATTATCATTCATCTTAACGGAGAATATGATCAGAATCTTTGTTATGCGGTGCTGGTCTCTATCTGTAATCTGGAAAAGGATATCAATCAGCATAACAGGATAAGAAATAAGATTCTTATGCCACTTGTAGAGGCATTAAAAAATAATTCCTGCGACATAGCTTTATAAAATATATTATACGGGAATATACTTATTATACAACTTGTTGAAAGCTGTTTAAATAAAAAATGAATAAAGAAAAAAAGATAGCCATAATCCATTCAACTCCGATTATAGGATATGCGATAAAACAATTATTGAATGAATATTTTGATTTATCGCAGGGATTCATATTCTCGTCCTTTGAGGAGATGAAAGACTATCCTAATATGGAAAACTGCTATATGTATATAGCTGATCCGGATATTCTGATTAATAATTATGAGTTTTTTATTCTTAGAAAGCAAAAAACGGTTCTGACCTCTAATACTGACAATACTCATTCTCAGTTTTATATTGTTAATATCAGAAATCATACCGATAATATAATTGAGTCATTTCAGAATATTATAAGTGCTATTGATGAAAGTAATTCAAAGGAAACCGGCAAAGAACCTTTGTCTATAAGAGAAATCGATGTTCTGAAACTCGTTACAAAAGGAAAAATAAATAAGGAAATTGCGGACGAACTTTGTATAAGTCTGAATACTGTTCTTTCACACAGAAAAAACATAACTTCAAAACTCGGAATCAAGACAGTGAGCGGTCTGACTTTCTATGCGATGATGAACGGATATATTGAAGATGATATTTTTTAATTTGTAACATTATGCACATTAGTTGCAGTCGGAGGCTGTTATTAATTGTTATATTGAGCATCAGGATTTTGTAAAAACATCAATAAGAATTAATTTTCCGTAACCTATTCGGATTATTTAATTAACACATAATATATGAATAAATTTATCACATTGACTGCTCTGTCACTTGCTGTGGCAGGTTTCACTAATGATGCTGATGCCTGTACGTCGCTTCTTGTCGGAAAGAAAGCTTCTATTGACGGCTCAACATTTATTTCCTATGCAGCCGACTCTCATGTGCTTTACGGCGAACTTTATCACTGGCCTGCCAAAACATATCCGGCAGGAACCATGCTTGATATTTATGAATGGGATACGAATAAATTTCTGGGACGTATTCCTCAGGCAGAACAGACCTATAATGTCGTAGGTAATATGAATGAGCATCAGCTTTCCATAACTGAATCAACATGGGGCGGACGTAAAGAACTTGTAGATACTACAGGAATCATGGACTACGGATCGCTTATCTATGTCACTCTTCAGAGAGCCAAGACAGCACGTGAAGCTATAAGCACAATGACTGATCTTGTGAAAGAATATGGTTATTACAGCAGTGGGGAGTCATTCTCAATAGCAGATCCCAATGAGGTGTGGGTTATGGAAATGATAGGAAAAGGAACAGGAAATAAAGGTGCCGTATGGGTTGCCATAAGAATTCCTGATGACTGTATTTCCGCTCATGCCAATCACTCCAGAATACATACATTCAATCAAAAAGATAAAGACAACTGCATTTACTCTGATGATGTGATTTCCTTCGCTCGTGAACAGGGATTTTTCTCCGGAAAAGATAAGGATTTCAGCTTCTCCAGTGCATATGCTCCTGTTGATTTCGGCTCATTAAGAGGTTGTGATGCACGTGTATGGTCTTTCTACAATAAATATTCTAAAGGTATGGATAAATATCTTCCTTACCTTGCCGGAGAATCGGATAAACCGCTTCCTCTTTATATCAAACCGGAAAGAAAACTTTCGGTAAGAGATGTACAGGATATGATGCGTGATCATTTCGAAGGAACTCCTTTCGACATGACACAGGATATCGGTTCAGGCCCATTCAAATCGCCTTACCGTTTCCGTCCTATGACTTTTGAAGTAGAAGGATGTAAATATACAAACGAGCGTGCTATCGCGACACAGCAGACCGGTTTCACCCTTGTAGCACAGATGAGAGATTATCTTCCGGATCCTATCGGGGGAATCCTGTGGTTCGGAGTTGATGATGCCAATACATGTGTATATACTCCTATGTATTGTTCAATCACGGAAGTTCCGGAGTGTTACAGAGTAGGCAACGGAGATATGTACAATTTTTCATGGACATCAGCATTCTGGATTCATAACTGGGTGGCAAATCAGGCTTATGCACGATATGAACCTATGATCGGAGATATCAGAAAAACTCAGAATACTCTTGAAACAAAATTTGAAACTCTTCAGCCTTCAATTGAAAAAGCCGCTGTAGAACTTTATCAGAAAGACCCTCAGGCAGCTTTGAGTTTCCTTAATACCTATTCTGTCAATGAAGCTCAGAATTCAACATCTGAATGGAAGAAACTGGGTGAATATCTTATGGTTAAATTCATTGACGGTAATATCAAAAAAGAAGAGAACGGTGAATTCAAACTGTCTCCGTTCGGAATTCCTGTATATCCTGAATTTCCGGGATATTCTCAGGAGTATTATGAATCTATCGTAAAAGATGCAGGAGAAAGACTTAAAGTAACTTTCTGATCTGTCAGAACAAATATAACTGAATATGAACCGGGATTATAAAATCATGTCCCGGTTCATATTATACGAAAAAAGCCATGCAGATATTGCATGGCTTTTTTCGTATAATATATAATTCTATTTATCTTTTGCTGAGATCATTGTAAAGGACCTGAAGAAAAGCTTTTCCGTTTTCTTCCATTTCAGTACTCTGTCTGTCGAAATACTTACTGTACTTTTCCTTATCAGAAGAAATATCTTTAAGAGAAAAAGGACATGAAGCTTCACAATTGTAAACAGAGATATCAGAATCATTAAGTATACCGAAACCGTCTTTGAAAGTATAATATGCAAAGTGATTATAGTCGTTTGACATCATATCTTTGCTGTATTTGAAATCTTCAGTATCAATGTTAAGCTGAGAAAGAAGTGTTGATGCTATATCAATCTGAGACCCGAACCTGTCTATTTTGCGACTTCCGTTAACTGCACCCCCTGTCCATATCATTGGAATATGATATCTTCCGGGTTCCGCGTTATTAATAGTGGACGGATAAAGCATCGAATGATCGGGAACAAGAATTACAAGGGTGTTATCCCATAATTCAGTCTTTTTGAATTCATCAATAAATAATCCCAGACAGCTGTCGGTATAAGCTACAGAATTCAGATAAGGAGACTGGAATTTGTTAGTAGGGACATCAAATGGCTCATGAGAACTTAAGGTAAGGAACATCTTAAAGAAAGGAGCCTTTTTATTGTTTTCCTTATATCTCAGTGAATCTTCTTTTATAAATTCTTCGGTAAGATAAGCGAATGTAAGGTCATCACGAACACCCCATTTTGTCATGCGTTGAGAAATAGGGAAATTTTTATCGCATATTATCTGATCGAAACCTGCACCCATAAAATATCCGCGCATATTTGTAAAATCAGCATCTCCGCCATAAAGGAAACTGAGATCTTCGTATCCGGATTTTTTAAGTGATCCGGAAATAGAAGGAAGACTTTGAGCTTTTGCCGGATATTTCATTACCGATGTTGTCGGTTGAGCAGGAAAACCGCTCAAAATAGAAACCAAACCACGATCTGTTCTGAAGCTGTTGGCATAGAAATTAGTAAAAGCAATGCCTTCATCAAATAAGCGGTTCATAGTAGGAGCGATACCTTTTTCTCCTCCAAGACCTTCTATGATTTTTCCGGAAAAACTTTCAAGAACGATAAGAAGAATATTTGGATTTTCAATTTTAAGAAGAGGTTTTGTCCGAAGATTTTCAAGAATCGGAGTTGTTTCAATTGAAAACAAAGGTTCTGCTTTACCGTTATTAAGAGCTTTTCTTCTTCGAAGCTGTGCCGGAGTTTCTTTTATCCAGATTGTGTCACTCTGATAACCTACTGTATCAATAACATCGGTAAGAAGTGAAGAATTCTCATTATAAACTAATTTGGTGTATTTTTCATTCGCAATGTCATCTTCCATATATCTGTACTGAGTTCCAAGATCTGAATTCTTGCTTAAGGAACTTACAAAGCTGAACATTGGATTTATGGCAGCGTGGTTTAATACAAGATTACTGGAATAATATGCTTTTCCGACATTCATCGTAGAAACAGTAAATCCACCTCTGATAGGTATAAATAAAAGTCCCATAATAAGAACATAAACAAGAGAGTCTTTGCATCTTTCAGGAATAGTGAAACTGAAGTTTCTCTCTTTATTATTCTGAATCATAAACTTATACGTAGCAAACGTTATGATAAAGACAGTTACCGGAACAAGAATCATCTGCCAGCCGGAAATACTTGCCATGGCTTCAGACGGATTTCTCATATAGAAAAGCGGGGTTGAATCAAGTCGGAATCCCCAGAAAGAATATAATTCTATATCTACAACAAAAACTATTGATATAAATAATGAGACTATCATATAATATAATCCTTTAACAAGGTTATACCAGTCTCCGTTAAACCATTCCGAGACAAGACGGAAGAATACAGGAATTACCATTAGATATCCTGCCATTGACAGGTCGATAGGAAGGCCATGCCATATTACTTTAAACCATTCTGAAGCGGCAACGTCTTTATAAAGATCGAAATGATAAAGCATGAAAAGCGGCTTCTGTATTGCAAAGATCAGTATGAATTTAAGGTACGTCTTTATTAAATTTATTATAATCTGTTTCATTACGAATTCGTATTTAATTCATAAGTAAGTTTTTAATTTTATTAATTTAGTCTTTCTTTTTATTCAGTCTAAAATAAGCACTGCTAAGTTATTGATTTCTAAGAACAGGACTAAATTATTTTTCTAAACAATTAATAAAATATGATTTTTCAGGGTGAAAATTTAAAAAAATCGCATTTTAATAAGCCTAATGACATAAAAAAACGGGTTTCCCCTCGCTTTTAAACAGGATAACAGAAGTGATTTTATGGTTATATACATATAAATAAAATCTTCATATTATTATAAGGTCATAATAATATGAAGATTTTTTATCCCGGATTGATAAATTTTTCCGGAAGTTTCTCAAATTAATAATGTAGATTCCGTAAACTATGATAAAAAGAGGGCTTTCCCGTATGTAAGCTATGATTATAAATTTATAAGTCTATATGAATAAGATAAAACCTGTTGCTGATACTTTTATAATTATTATTTCGGACATAACTGAAAATTCAGTCTTTTACTAAATGAAAAATTTAATTTATAATTGTTTTAGGAACACCTCCCCATTTGTCATTCAAACGTAATGCTTCCTCAGTTGTAATACTTATTATACTCCCGTGACGCGGATTGAAATTCTTTGTGAAAGATTTTGGCTGTTCGGTAAATTCGAATAAGTCGCAACTTTCCTGATATTCATATCTCTGATTCATATAAATATCGTACATAAGATAATATCTGTCTTCTCCGTTTAATTTAAAAACACTTGATCCTTCTACCGGAATTTTCTTAGCTGAATAGTAGTCATAGTATTTATAATCTTCAACCCATGGTCCTTTCAGAGAGGTTGATACAGCTTTCTGTATTCCGTTTTTATATTCATGGCCATGTTCATCTTTTGTATTTCCCTTAAAGAAAAAATGATAAATGCCATCTTTGTACAGAATATCTCCATCTATTGCACCGTATTCAGCTCTGAACATTAATTCCGGTTCATTTATAAAACCTGAGAAATCATCATTGGCGTGAGCACAGTAGAAATCAAGATTATGTTCGTTTTTGTATCTTATGGTAAAATAAACAAGATATTTATCAGCTTCAGGATCGAATATCACCTGAGGAGCCCATACCCATTGTACATTTCCGAATTTTTCAGGATAGACATCAGCAAAATCTATTACAGAATGTTGCCATTCTATAAGATTATCAGATTTCATAAGAATAATGCCGGGATTACTTCCCCATCCGTCTTTCATGGTAAACATATCTGTGGCTACCATAAAGAATGATTTTTCATCTTCTCCGCGCAATATATGCGGATCTCTTATTCCTCCTGTTTTTGAAATTTCAGATGAAGGAATTATAGGGTTGTTATCATTCAGTGCAAACCAGTCAGTAGCATTGGCACTTACTCCGAATCGTAGTTGCTCCTGAAGATTTCTTTCTCCGGAACCTTCAAAATAAGCGAAAAGATAACCGTCATATTTTGGCTCCTCAAAAGCGATAGTAAATTTGAAATTCTTTTTGACTCTTGCTTCACCGTTAGTGATAAAGGCTGTGAGATTTACTTTTTTCTGTTTTTTCCCTCGTTCTGATAATTTATTAAGTGTTCCGTTGTCAGAAATATACTCTTTGTCAGAAGATTTCCATTCTATTTCAGAACCGTTTGAACCTGCTTCCGGTAAAGGGAGGTTCCATCTGAGATTGTTAAGATATGATTCTGAAAAGACGATATTATCAGAGTCAGTTTTTGCCAGAATTTTTTCTTTTGTCGTTCCGCATGAATGCAGGAACAGAAGACATAATATAAATATCGAGAACAGATTTCTTTGTTGCATAGAGATTTTATGTATTATAGATTTAATTGATTTTGCATACACACTTAATGAGTTGCATAAAAATGAATATAAGCTCTTTTCGTTATTGCAAAAGTATTACCGGCTGGAACTTTATGAAGGACCAAAAAAAGGAAAAATAGAGCCAAAACCTGTAAATGAATATCTCAGAGACGGTTTTATTACCGGAAATTATTTTAAATATTTATTTTTGCCTTATCCCTAATTCTGATATGATGCAAAGAATAACATACCTGATCACTCTTTTTTTATTATCCTTCACTTTAGGATATTCATCCGGATTGTCTGTAAAAAAGATAGGTCTGGAACATGGTTTGTCAAATGACAATATAAGCTGCGTGACTCAGGATAAAAATGGATTTATGTGGTTTGGTTCGGATTTCGGCCTTAACCGTTATGACGGCAACAGAATTAAAGTTTACAAAGCCGGTTACGGAAAAGAGAATTCTCTTAAATGCAACGGCATCAATAAGATTATAGACGACAGAGAAAATGATATATTATGGATTGCAACACAGGACTCAGGTTTAGTTAAGTTTGATTATAAAAATGAGATATTTTATCATTTCCCATATAATAATACGGAAAACAGTACCCGAACAGGAGGTTTGACAGATATAATATATTCAAAAGAGGGAAATCTTATAGTAAGCGGATACAATGAAGGTATTTTTAAAGTCGATACTAAAAATGATAAGATTACACATTATTCGGAAATAAAAGGTTTAGAGAACGTCTCCCGCCTGCAGATCTGGAATATAAAGGAAGATAATGACGGAACGATCTATGCCGCTCTTGTTAATGGCGGCCTTGCGGTAATATCGGAAAAGGATGCATCACTGAAAATATATTCCAATTCCGCAGAAAATAAAAAATCAATTCCAACTAATGAAATATACAGAGTATTCATAGATTCAAAAGGAAAGGTATGGTTAGGAAGTAAAAACGGACTTATACAGTTTGTGAAAGAGACTGATGAATTTATATCTTATACTTCTGATCCAGATAATAATAATTCCTTAAGTGATGACGATATTCATTCCATCAAAGAAATTGATGGTTCTTTATGGATAGGAACCGTTTCAGGAGGTGTGAATATCCTTGATTTGTCACAGGATTTATCGAGTCCGGGGAAAGTCGTGTTTTCCCATCTGAGAGGTAATAAAACTGATTCGGAACTTTCTAGTGATTATATTCATGACATATTCCGGGATAAGTTCGGAAATATATGGCTTGCTGCTTTCGGTAATAAAATAAATTTTATTAGTCATATTTCACCACTGTTCAATCACCTGAAATCCTCAGGCAGGAAAGATGACTCTTCTTTATCTCACCCTAATGTTTCTGCTATTATAGAAGATTCGGATAATAATCTTTTTATCGGAACTCGCGGAGCTGGAATAGACATGTATGATAATAGTTTAAATAAAATAAGAAACTACAGTAAATCAAACAGCAATATAAAAGATAATATAATTGTATCAGGATACAGAGATAGAAAGGGAGATATATGGTTCGGATCATTTGATAAGGGGTTATATAAATATGATAAGAAAAAAGATGATTTCAGAACCTATTCGATAAAAGAAAATAGCGGTTATAACAGAATCTGGAGTATTTGTGAAAATGCAGATAATAAATATATTCTTGCAACTGACGGGGGAATTGTGATATTTGATGAAAACGAAGGTTCGTCAGAATTTCCCGATTTACGTATCTGGGGATTTAATAATAATCTCATGAAAAACGTACATTGCGATAAAAACAATAATATCTGGATAGCTTCATTAATAAGCGGGCTTTCTGTAATCGATAAAGATTATAATCTGTTATTTCATTTTAAAGATTTTAATCGTATTGCTCAAATCTATTCTGACTCTGAGGGAGGAATATGGATACCTACCATTGATGGTGCGATATATTTTGAAAAACCTGAAACTTTTGAATATACAACGTTTAATTATGAAAACGGTATTACGGATCATTATATAAAGTCAGTATGTGAAGGAGACAACAACAGCATCTGGTTTGCTACTAACAGCGGAATAAGTATGTATGATCCGGAAAAGAAAAAGATTATAAATTATGATTATTCAAACGGTATTGCACCTGCTTCTTTTAACTCCGGATCTTTTGCAACTAAAAAAGACGGAACAATATATTTCGGATCGAATGACGGTATATGTTTCTTTAATTCTCATTTTGAATATGAAATTAAGAATATTCCGGAAGTGATTATTACATCACTTGATATATATGATAAAGAGAACGAAAGTTATGTTTCGTCACTTTTGACAGAAGATAATATAAAACTTGATTATGAGGATAATACTTTTGATATATCTTTTGTTTCTCCCGATTATGCTTTAGAAGATCAGCTGGAATACTTTTTTGCTCTTGAAGGAAAAGGAGTAAATGTCTTTAGGCTGAATGATCGTAATAAAGTGTCTTTTCGGAATCTTTCGCCGGGAAAATATACTTTTAAAGTGTATGCCGGAATAAAATCAAAAGATCTTTTCAGTGAAACGACTGTACTTCACATGGAAATAAAACCTCCTTTCTATCTTTCTTTACCGGCAAAAATTATTTATGCAATAATTTCTATGGTTCTGATATGGATTGTTATAAGCTATTATCTTGAAAAGAAATATCGACAGAAAGACGCTGAGATGAATGAGGAAAGATTAAATCTTTATACGTATATCGCACACGAACTAAAGACACCTCTTACTCTTATCATTGCACCTCTTAATGATTTAATGGATGAAAACAATCTTTCTGACAGAGATCTGGAAAAAGTTTCTGTGATTTCCAAAAGCGCTGACAGATTATTGAATCTTATCAATCAGATGATGGATCTGAGAAAAGAGGATGCAACAGACAGACAGTTGAGAGTAGCGCAGGGAAATATATATGAACTGATAAATGAGGTGTTTACTAAATATAAAATTTCAAATCTCAATAAAAGCTTATCTATGAATATTGAAATTGAGAATGAAATACCTGAAATATATTTTGATAAGGAAGTAGTCACAATAATATTTGATAATCTTATAAACAATGCTATAAAGTATACTCCCGAAGGTAAAGTAGAATTGTTCATAAGATTAAAAAATGACTCTTCATTGCTGGAAATTGAAATAAGGGATACAGGCTATGGAATACCACAAAAAGATATTATAAATATATTTGATTCATACTACCGCATTAATAATAATGACAAGAAAGCAGGATGGGGAATCGGATTAGCCATTGTGAAGAAAATGATTAACCTTCATAAAGCTAAAATCCGTGTAGAAAGTATCCCGGGTAAAGGTTCTTCTTTTTTTGTGACTCTTGAAGTTTCAGAGACTTATACAGAGGCTCTTCATTCTCCTTTTACGGAAAGTAAAATCAAGATAAATGATATATCAGACGATAGCAGAAACAGTATGCTGATTGTAGAAGACAATCCTGAAATTCTAAATTATATATCAGGTTGTTTCAGCAAGGACTTCTGTATTTATAAAGCAGAAAATGGCAGGGAAGGACTTGAGGTAGCATTAAAAGAGTGTCCCGATATTATTATAAGTGATATAATGATGCCTGTGATGAATGGATTAAGCATGTGCAGGGAACTTAAAGATAATATTATAACATCACATATTCCGGTTATTCTTTTGACTGCGAAAGATGGAGATGAAAGTACGAAAGATGGTTATAGATCAGGTGCTGATTCTTATATTACCAAACCTTTCACATCATCTTTACTTCAAAGCAGAGTTGATAATCTCCTGAGAAACAGAGAGAATTTAAGAACATATCTTTCCAGTAATTCATATAAATCTGTTCTTGCTGAGAATGCCGTAAGTAAACTTGATAATGATTTTCTTGCAACTATAAATAATATTATTGATACTGATCTTTATAACGAAAAACTGAACGGTAATTTTATCGCAGAACAATTGTGTATGAGTTATTCATCTTTTTCAAAGAAAATAAAATCTGTCACAGGTTTGACTTCTAATGAACTGATAAGAAAAGCAAAACTTTCAGAAGCTGAAAACCTGCTTCTGAAAGGTGAAATGACGATAACTGAAATTGCATCTTCGCTTGGATTTAATAATATGAGTCACTTCAGACAATATTTTAAAGATGAGTTCGGAACTACTCCTTCATCTTATATAAAAACACTAAAGGAAAAGAATACATCTTTATGATGTGTTCTTTTCCTTTATACAGACATTGTTAAGATAATGATTCTTACCAGTAAAAATTACGAATGTCGACAGTCTCATTTCCGCAATTATCGGTAAGAGTCATTTTTATAGTGTGATTTTTATTTCTTTCTACCCGCTTCTTATCAATCTTGTAGGATATATATCCAACTTTCTCATCAAATTCAAATAAAGCGAAATTACCGTCAATTTCTCCTTTCCAGGTTTTTACTCCTGAAAGATTATCGGAGATTCGGTATCTTATATGCCCTGATTTGCCCCAGTTGGCAGAACCGAGAGGGGAAAGAGTAGGAGGAACTGTATCAGATGCGGCATAAAATTCCCCGAAAGTTCTCACTTTGGCTATAAGCTGACCGTCAATGTAAGCAGTACTGTTATATTGTGGTCTCCCGTGTCGGGATGAAGCAATAAAGTATTTGCTTTTATCCTTAATATTGTCTTTAGTAACCGGAATGGTAATCTCACAATATGTATGGAGGGGAACTTCCGGAGTATGAACGACATGAATAGGGGAATGTCCTTTTTCTGACTGCTTTGTAGTATACTTAAGATCGATATTTGTATAAAGAGCTCCTCTTGGAATGTTAAACCAGAAATTGTCGGAAGATATTATATTATCAGTATCATACTTGCAAAAGTATGGTCCGGGCTCTTTTTTAGAGCGAAGCTCTGTTTTTTTACCCTGTATAGAAAATGGTAAAACAGTAGTATTGCCGTGATTGTCTGCCAGTTCCAGTCGGAAGTTGTACAGCTTTTCTTCATTGATATTTATTTTTCCGTCATTAACCGTTTTCCCGTAGCTGTCAAGGAAATTACCGGGTTCACGATAAAGTTTTGTTACCATTGAGCGATGATTATGCCAGTCTTTATAATCTATCATAGAGTTAAGATACCTGGTCTTATCAAAAGAAAACTTCTCTTGTCTTATTGAAAATATAAGAGTATCTTCCTGAAAAAGGCGTATATATTTGACACCGAAAGTATTGTAGACGCTATCCATACGATCGATCGCTTTTATACCAATACCTATTTCTCCCCATGCTGTGACCGGAGCTTTAAGAGCCAGTTTTCCGTTTGCATCTTTAGTCGGATTTGTTGAGTATGAGGCAGTTGACGAGTTGTTTACGATGCCTTCAAGAGGATAAAAGCGTACCATACGAAGTACGGGTTTTGTCGTATCTTTTATTTTATTGACAAAAAACGGCATAGGGTCAAGAACCTCCTCTGTTTTTGTATCACGTATTTCATAATGAAGATGAGGTCCTGCCGAACTTCCGGAGTTTCCGCTAAGAGCGACTACCTCTCCGCGCTTAACGGGAAGAGCTCCCTGCGGAACCTGAGTGTCTACAACGAACGTTTCATTATCATATTGATAATTCTCAACATATTCTCCGATTTTTCCGACAAATTTATCAAGATGTGCATAAACCGTAGTTAACCCGTTATAATGGGATATATAAAGAGCCAGACCATATCCCCGGGGAGATACAACAATTCGGGAAACCCAACCGTCATCAAAATTGTATATCGGGTGCCCGATTGTTCCTTTGGTTTTGAAGTCTACTCCAGAATGGAAGTGATTAGGACGTAACTCACCGAAATTACCGGCAAGTAAAGGTTCCAGCATAACCGGAATCTGATAAGTACGATTGACTATATTTTTAGAAAAACATAATGTCGATTGAAGAATTATTGCAAGAGCAAACAAAAAACGGAATTTCATAACTTAAGTACCACATTTTAAAAATCTAATATACAATTTTTTGCCTCATAGGACAGACTGTAATAAGTGTCATTAAATATTTTGAATATTTATTAAAGAATAAATAGAAACTTCGATATGATCGGTTATTCTATACTTGTCAGAATATTATATACGTAAACTATTATATTAGAACATTTGCAGTTTAAGTCCGAAAGATAATCCCAGATAATCTTTTGGTCGAAGATATTTGTTGGTTGCTGCAGAAATGAAATAAAGATCACAAGTTCCGATTTCATAAAAAACGCTTAAAGACTTATGAATTGTCCTTTCCCCGTCAAGGTCAAAATTGAACCTCTGTCCAAGTGATATATGGGTTCTGATTCTTGTGGAAAATTTATAGTAATTGTCCGGATATTTATCCGGTTCTCTTTTCCAGAATCTGTTGTCAAGAAGTGAGTTTACATAGAAACTGGCAATAAGAGGATCAAAAGTCAAGACGTTTTCTTTAATGGTTATATTAAATGGAATATAATTTTCTCTTAGTGTAAGAGTGAATTTACATTTCGTGTCATCATATTTAGGAATGAAACCTAAAAGAACCTCAGATTCAAGTTTTTTGTTGCAGTAATGCCATCCTGTACCTACAGAAACCAGTCCTATAGAACCATACATCTGAATCTTCTGATATGACGGAATCAGTTTATTCCATGTAGAAACATATTTAGTTGCAATTTTATCGTGCCTGGATAAATGCTTATCAGTCTGACAGTGCTGTTCCTGACTTTTTATGTACATTATATCATTATAAAAGATAGTGTCAGAAATAATATCTTTAACCTCCTCGTTTATTTCATTGCTTTTTATATTGATTGCATTGACGTTCTGAAATGATAAAAGAAAAATAAATAAGCCGGTTATTATTTCTTTTGATTTAATTGTAAATCTGTAAAGCATATTCATCTATTGAAATAATTGTGAAATTATTTTGTTTTTATTGGAGTTTGAAAGTATGAGTTTAAAATTCAATAAGCTCACACTCATAACTGTCAGGTGTTATTGTGAAAATATAAAACGTGCGTTTCTTAACAGAGTCACAGCAGTAATAAAGAATCTCGTCATCGAAAATATCCACTATTCTCCGTGTATGGGCATGAGCATGCATACAGAATAACAGGTTTGGGAAAGTCTTGATATATTCATGGAATACATCTGCCACATTATTATTGAACTGTTCTCCATAAGGTTCGGTATGCATCGCCATAACGGTACGTTTGACATTTTCATCACATGATTCGAGTTCTGTTTTAATGAATTGGAAATCCGGAACATAATGGGAGTAATCGAATTCCAGGGCATTTGTATTAAGGCATACAAATTTTGTGTTTCCGGCAATGAAAGAAAAATTTTCTTCTCCGTACATTGTCTTAAATGTTTGATAGCCATTGCCTATTATATCATGATTACCGATTATTGATACATAGGGAACTGTAAGTTTTTTCATTATCTCATCGATAAGCTCAAACTCCATCGTCATTCCGAAATCTGAAATATCGCCACCGCTCATTACAAAATCAATGTTGTCAAGTTTATTGATGAATTTAACCATATCATTGGTTTCATCATACCAGCGCTGAAAATCGCCGGTCCACACATATCTTACAGTGTCTTTATTAAGACATTTTTTTTCTATTTCCAGAATATTCTGAGCATTAATATTCTTGCGTCCGTCCACTTTGCAGTCATACGGATGAACATCTAATAAATCACAGGCGCAAAGAGTGAAAAATGTAATACAAATAAGTAAATTTTTTATATAAGCCATATTGTTAAGGAAAAAAAAGGGATACAAATTCAGATGTATCCCTTAGGTTATTTATATTTTACTATTCAGATATTAAACAAGAGCATCAAGAGGTTCTGCTCCGATAAACGATCTAAGTTTGTTTCTCATTATAGCATTCTGCGTAAACAAATCATGTTCAGGATCTTTACCCATTTCATGCATAGGGCTTTTGAAATAGAAAGAAAGCCATGTCTGAATGCCGAAAGAACCGCATCGCTGAGCCAGATCAGTGAATAAAACAAGATCCAGGCAAAGAGGTGCTGCAAGAATAGAGTCGCGGCAAAGGAAATCCACTTTAAGCTGCATAGGATATCCCATCCATCCGAAAAGATCAATATTATCCCATCCTTCTTTGTTGTCTTTGCGAGGAGGATAATAATTGATTCTTACTTTATGGTAAATGTCTCCGTATAGTTCAGGATATTTAGCCGGTTCAAGAATTGTATCGATAACTGAAAGTTTGCTGACTTCTTTTGTTTTGAATGAATCCGGATCATCAAGAACTTCACCATCGCGGTTACCAAGAATATTAGTAGAGAACCATCCGCTTAGTCCTAACATTCTTGTTTTAAGCATTGGAGAAAGAACTGTTTTCATCATTGTCTGACCGGTCTTGAAGTCTTTCCCACATACAGCAACTTTGTTTTTTACTGAAAGATCGATAAGAGCAGGCATGTCTACAGTAAGGGCAGGAGCACCATTGATAAAAGGAACACCTTCGCTTATTGCGGCATAAGCGTAACACATACTTGGAGCTATCTCAGGAGAGTTTTCTTTCATCGCTTTCTCAAGAGCTTCAATAGTCATGTGAGTTTCTGTCATAGGAACATATATCTCAGTACTTGCCGCCCAGATAATCACAACGCGATCAAGGTCATTTTCTTTTTTGAAATTCTTTATGTCCTCTCTTATCTGCTGTGCAAGTTCCCATTTGTTAGTAGTATCTTTTACATGAGTACCGTTAAGACGCTTTACGAATTCCTGATCGAAAGCTCCCTGCATAGGTTTGATTGCTTTGGCTTCCTCTGCAACCTTTTCAATATCTTCTTTTGTAAGTACTTCTGCATGAAGAGCAGCATCATAAACAGATTCAGGAAAAATATCCCAACCTCCGAAAACTATATTTTCAAGAGGTGTGATAGGAATAATGTCTTTTATTTTGGGTTCTGTGATTACACCGTCTTTTTTTATTGTTATCTCAGACAGCTGAGAAATAGAACCAATCGGTTTAGAAAATCCATTGCGGACGCTTAAAGTTCCGATTACAAACGTTGAAGCGACAGCTCCGCCAAGCCCGACAATTAATACACCCAGTTTGTCGGAAGCTTTCATAGCACTTATATTTTCCATATTAATTAATAATATTTTTTGATATGTTGATGGAAATTTGTAAATAATTACAAATTTGAAACATAAAAGTATTTTATTTTATCCGAAAAAAAGAAATTGTTAAATATAAAATCAGTTGAAATAAATAAAACATCAAAAAATTAATATGAATATTGAAATTTATTCTACGAAAAAGAAAAAGGTAAAATAATAGATAATAACAACCATTTATTTATATAAATGATTCTTTGATTGAAAAGTTAAATAAAGGACAATCTTTCGGACGTTTAAACATTTGATAATGAAAAAAAATATATGACTTTTGTAACTTAAATCAATTATATGTTGAAAAGACTTTTTTTAATATTCATAATTTCTCTGACCTCATTTTCTGTAGCTTACTCTTCAGGTAATATAACGTCACGTATTGTTAAAGGTGTCGTAAAAGATAAAGCTACAAATGAAGCGATAGATAATGCATCGGTAATAATTTACGGAACAACGAGAGGTGTGACGACAAATTTAATGGGCGAATTTACTCTGGAGGTGAATTATGGGGATATTATATCCGTTTCTTTTCTTGGATATAATTCAAAATCTCTTTTCGTAAATGAAGAGGTTCCTGCCAATATCGTATTTGAACTTGAACCTGCTGATTATGCACTGAATGAGATTGTTATCAAACCTAAGAGGGAGAGATATAAAAAGAAAGGAAACCCCGCAGTTGAGTTTGTAGAAAAGGTAATTGCCAGAAAGAAACAGAATGTACCTTACGATAAGGATTATTATTCTTATCAGAAATATGAAAAGTTTACTTTTGCTCTTAATGATTTTGACTCAGTAAAACTTAATAAGAAGTTTTACCGTAAGTTTAATTTTCTGAAGGAGTATATAGATACGTCAGAAATTACTAATAAGCCTGTTCTGACAGTTTCCACGCGGGAATCCATAGAGAATAACTACTACAGTAAATCAAAGGGAGTAAAGAAGACTTTTGTTGATGCTTATAAACGTGATGGTCTTGATGAAATGATTCCGGAAGATAATATGAATGCTATCCTGGGCGAGCTTATGGGAGAAGTCGATGTTTTCCAGAATGATATTTTTCTTCTTTCTAATAAATTTGTCAGCCCTTTATCCAATATAGCACCTTCTTATTATAAATTTTATCTCCTTGATACAGTTTATATTGACGGAGTAAAACATCAGGATCTGGGTTTTGTGCCTCATAACAGTGAATCTTTTGGTTTTACAGGTCACCTGTATGTAACTCTCGATTCTACTTATTTTGTAAAAAGAATTGAGATAAACACACCTCATGACATAAATCTTAACTTTGTCAATTTCCTGAAAATAAGGCAGGAATTTGACAGAACTCAGGATTCTGTCAGGCTTAGAATGAGAGACGATCTTGTGGCCGAATTTGCACTTTTCAAAAATGTGAAGGGAATATATTGTAAGAAAGAAACAAGCTATAATAAGCATTCTTTTGAGGAACCTATGAATTTATCTGTTTTCAATGAAACAAAAGAAGTTATAGTTAATCCGGAAGCAAGATTCAGGAATGAAGATTACTGGAAGAAGGAAAGACATTTTGAAATTAAGGAGAAGGAAAATGCCGTAAAGAATCTTCTTGTTGATCTTAGGAAAATCCCGGCTTTTTATTATACAGAGAAAGGAATATCCTGGATTGTTGACGGTTATATTCCTACAAGAAAAGATTCCAGTCGTTTCGATATAGGTCCTATCAATACTATGTACAGTTATAATACATTCGAGGGTAATCGTTTCAGACTTGGAGGTTTCTCAACAGCAAGACTTAGCCCTCATTGGTTTGTGCGAGGATATGGGGCTTATGGGACAAAAGATGAAAAGTTTAAATATATGGGTGAGTTGGAGTATTCCATCCCCAAAAAAGAAAATCATCCGAATGAATTTCCTGTACATTCTATAAAAGCATCTTATAAATATGATATCGATCAGCTCGGTCAGAATTATATGACTAATGCAGATAATATTGTATTGTCTCTTAAGCGAAAATCAGATAACAGAGTCACATATCAGAGAAAAGCAGAAGTAGCGTATAAAAGAGAGCATTTCAGTGGATTGTCGTATAATATTTCCGCAAGATATTTGACTAATTATTCAACACACTGTGTTCCTTTTTTAAGACTTCAGGCCGATGGTTCGACATCTCTCGTTCCTCATTATAATACAGCTGAAGCAGAACTGAAAATTCGCTATGCTCCGAAGGAAAAATATTATCAGATGAAAAACAGAAGGATAAATCTTGCTCCTACTGTACCGATTTTTACTCTTTCTCATACTTATTCACAGAAAGATTTTCTTGGTTCTGATTTTACCTTTAACAGAACTCAGTTTTCGTTTGAGAAGCGTCAGTGGTTGTCTTTTCTTGGATATGTAGATATGCAGGCTGAAATCGGTAAGATTTGGGATAAAGCACCATTTCCTATGTTAGCAATATTGAATGCCAATCTTTCATATACAATTCAGCCGGGAACATATTCATTGCTGAATCCGGTGGAGTTTATTAATGATGAATATATTTCATGGGATGTATCTTATTTTGCAAACGGACTTCTTTTCAACAGAATCCCATTTATAAAACTTTTGAAATGGAGAGAGGTTACTACCTTTAAAGGTGTTAAAGGGCGTCTTTCTGATAAAAATATACCTACAGCGGAAAATGGACTTTTTGTATTTCCTGACGGATCTTACAGAATGGGTAAGGCGCCTTATATGGAGATTTCTGCAGGTATTGAGAATATCTTTAAACTTTTGAGAGTTGATTATGTATGGCGTCTGTCTTATCTTAACCATCCGAATATAGATAAGAGTGGAATAAGAGTTTCTATGCATCTTACTTTCTGATTAATAGGTGTTTCGGGATGTCCTAAACCGGTTTTATGGACTTCTTAAATTGAATTTATCTATTCTGTCATATAATACAGATATTGTCATATTCATTATTCCCGAAAAATTCATGCGTCATCGTATAGAAGTTTTATAACGGAATTATAGAAAGTACTTTTAAATAATGAGTATATAGTCGCCTGTCACATAGTCGCACTTAAGAGCATTATAAGACAGTTGCTTTAAATAATGATGTTCAAAAAGATAACTTGATTACGAGTAATCTAACTGCTGTTTCAGATATAAATGTTTACAAAATATAAGGAGATCTTCATAATCTCCTTCTTGTTGGTGGTTAATAAATAAAAGAGGAACGTTCTTTTTAGAATGTTCCTCTTTATGTTTTAATATTGTACTATATCGTATCGCATCGTATCGGGAATAATTATTCTCCTGTAATTATTTTCTCAGTTTTATCATTTAAGAGAATATAAATCCATGATCAATCCATAAATCCCTGTTGTTTTAGAACCTCTATGAATTCTTTTGAGAAATGAACGTTGTTTTTTTCCGGATATCTTATGTCTGTAAATACCTGAGCTAAAGTTTTCTTGTTATTTTCTTCAATGAATTTTTTGTTTTCTTCCAGAGATTCTTTAAATCGGTAAATTTCATTTATAGAATCCGAAGTATAATCCTTATATGTTTCATTATGAACAAATGCTTTTATTTCAAGCTTATCCGCCTGTGAAGGAATACTTTCCGGATAACCGAGAGTTATAGTTATAACCGGTACTACTAATTTCGGAAGAGAAAGTATTTCAATTATCTTTCCTGCATTATAAGTTGTTGTTCCAAGATAACATGTCCCTAAACCTTTGGCTTCAGCGCAATCGCAAAATGTCTGAGCAAAACACATAGCATCAAGAAGGGACGCAATAAATGACTGAAAGTTATTATAGCAGGGAACAGCATCTCTTTCTTCACACCATTTACTGAATCTGTTGAAATCAGCACATATTGTAAGAACAACAGGTGCTTTTGTTACCATTGGCTGATTAAAATGTGCAGGAGCCAGAAGCTTTTTATTTTCTTCCTCTTTTGTTACTATAACACTGTATAACTGCATATTTCCTGTAGTCGGAGCCTTAGAAGCAAGATCAAAAAGTTCGTTTAATAATGAATCTTCAATTTCTTTATTGCTATAGGTTCTTATTGTTCTTCTGTTCTTTATGGTTTCAGTAATCATATTATCCATTTCTGTTATTTTTTATAGGTTATTTCTTTTATTATTTTATATCAATAATCACACCCATATTAAGATTTATAACTTAAATATATCATATTCTCGACACTTAATATTCGGAGGCATTTTCAAAATTATATATAAAAATTAAAGAAAAGAAAATATGAACTCTAATATTCAAATCATAAATTAACTTGATAAATATGACTTGATCTTCATTCTAAAAATATTACATAATTAACAATCTAATATAGATCATATGATAAATTCCGATTAATGTCCGGATTTATAAACTTTAGTCGTAAAATAAAAATTCAGATATATGATATTGCTGATAATTGAATTATCAAATTCTATTAGAGAATGAAGTTTATTGTAGGTATATTAAATATACTCCGTCATAGCAGTGAAAATAAAAATTTAATACTCTTCAAAATATTTATAATCAGTTTTTATATAACAAAAAAGACCGATCATTAAGACCGGTCTTTATATTATAATTTATATTCGATTTTACTTCTGTATTATATTACTGTTATTGTCTCAGTAATTCTTCGATTTCTTCCATATTGCTCTTGAATGTTTTATCAATATCAAGAAGACCATTGATATTTTTAAGAGCGTGAAGAACTGTAGCATGATCTCTTTTCCCGATCATATCACCGATTCTTGAAAGTGAAAGATCAGTATATTTCTTTGAAAGATACATTGAAACCTGTCTTGCAAGTACAATTTCTCTTTTTCTTGATTTTGAATGAATCTGTTTGTTTTCAATATTGAAATATCTGCATACAGTTTCCTGGATAGAATCTACAGAAATCTGTTTCTTTTCAATATGAATATTTTTACTTAGAATTCTTTCTGCAAGATCAATGCTTATTTCTCTGTTGAATATAGTTGAATGAGCCATCAGCGAAATAATGACACCTTCAAGGTCTCTTACATTTTCTGTAACATTACGGGCAATATAATCTACAACTTCTTTAGTTATAGAAAGACCGTCATGTCGTATTTTATTTGTAAGAATAGATTTTCTCAGATCATAATCAGGACGTTCAAGTTCAGCGGTAAGACCCCATTTGAATCTTGTAAGAAGGCGCGGAACCATTCCGTCAAGAGATACCGGCGGTCTGTCAGAAGTCATGACAAGCTGTTTACGATTCTGATGAAGATGATTGAATATATGGAAGAATGTATTCTGAGTCTGAGTTTTACCTGCAAACTCCTGAATATCATCTATCAGCAGAATATCAATACTCTGATAGAAATTAATAAAATCGTTCACTGTATTAGTTCTTACAGCATCAGTATATTGAACCTGAAACTGATGAGAAGTAACATAAAGAACTCTTTTATCAGGCTGTTGCTCTTTAATCTGAATACCAATTGCATGAGCAAGGTGTGTTTTCCCAACACCTGACTCACCGTACAGAAACAAAGGGTTAAAAGCCGTAGTTCCCGGATTTTGCGCAATAGTCTCACCTGCTGTTCTTGCCAGTTTATTACTTGTACTGCAGAAATAATTTTCAAAATTATAGTTAGGATTTAACTGAGAGTCAATTTCTGCATGCTCCTTATTTCTAACCGGAATCTGATTAAAAGGAGTAGAACGAAAATCTTTTTTCTCAGCAACTATTGACTTCTTCGAAGTCTCAATCTCTATTGTTGATTTCGGCTGATCTTGATTTTTATTGACTACCACTACTTTATACATCAGTTGCGTCCCTTCACCGTAAACTCTGAAAAGAGTCTTACGAAGAAGATTCACATATTTTTCCTCCAGATATTCATAGAAGAAAGGTGTTGGCACCTGTATAGTAAGAGTTTTATTTTTAAAGGATAAAGGTGTTATAGGAGTAAACCACGTTTTAAAGGCAGCCTCCTGTACATTGTCTTTGATTATTTCAAGACATTTATCCCATAAAGTTATAAAATCAGAATTCATTTTTTGTAATACCAAATTTTTCAAGACTTGTAATTGAACGAACAAAATTGAGCAAATTTTTCCTTAAAAAAAAATCGAGTTTTTCTTGCATTTTTCCATATGGAGGTAATGTGTTGAAAATCAAACTGCTTGCGTTTTGTTCAGTAGAAGGTCAAGTTTACGTAATTAATAAATATAACTCTCAATATATCAGGTGAATAATGATTTTTTTTTATTTGATAGATTAATTAACTTAGGTCTGATTTGAGAGATAACTAGCTATTATTCAAGTATTAAAGATAATGTTTTAAAACTTATTTTTATAAGCGTATTTAGTTCCATTCTAAACTGAATGGGCAAAAACACAGTAAGTAATTTATTAAGAGAATTATTTAAATGAGATGCATATATTAACATTAAAACTATAATGTTTTTACAAATAAATATATATGACGAATTCTTCTTCTTTTCTATACAGTGTTAAACCGCAACCATTAATTAAGTGAAATAAATAACGGTTTAACACTCTGTTTTATTATAATTATTTTCTGCCGAACACTGAAAAATGTACATATCTTTTAGGATTCTTCTTCAAATCTATCATAAGTGAGTCTGCATGAGCCACTGTGCTGTTCAAATTATTATAAAGAGAAGGATCTCGAAGTAAAAGACCCACAGTACCGTTTTCAGAACTGATATCTTCAGCGATTTTATTCACATTGGCAAGTGTCTTATCAACAGAAGCATAAAGTTCTTCAAAATCTATATTGTTTATATCACGACTGATTTCTGCAAAATTTCCTGTCATTGACTTTAGATTTGCAGTAATCTGGGGTAAGTCATTTTTCAGTACATTATTAAGAAGGCGGGAACTTGTTTCAAGATTTGCAGCAAGACCGTTTACGCTGTGCATAGTTTCTCTTAATTTCGGATCATTTATCACAACATTAAGACCGGTTAGGATAGAGTCTATTTTAGGAAGCATGTTCTCAATCTTAGGAAGCATATTTTCTGTGATATTCTCTTTTAGACCAGAGCTTACAGATCCCTGAATCGTGTCGCCTATATTATAATAGGAAGAAGATTCCCTATTGACAATGATATCGAATGAAGCTGTTCCAAGAAGATCTGTAGACATCTCTATTTTTGATCCTGAAGGAATTCTCATCTGTTTGTCTACGCTTATTTCAACAAGGATTTTCCCCGGATCATTAAAATCGAATATCATATCTCTTATCAGACCCACTTTAAAACCGTCAATATATACAGGCGCCGAATTATTAAGTCCCTGTACATTCTGCATTTTAATATAATAATAATTATCAGGTTTAAAGATATTTACTCCTTTTAGATAATTAATACCGAAAATCATAATTGCAGCGCAGATAATCGCCGTAATTCCTATTTTAAACTCTTTAGAGTATCTTTTTTTCATAAGTTATTATATTTTCTATAAGACCCGTTCTTTCTTAATTTATGCTTAAAGCGCTGCAAAGTAACTCATTTTTTCCTTAAAAAACGATTTTGTTATTGTCACGAATAGGAAAAATGCCTTATTTGACTCTTTTTCCATTCTGGAATTTGATGATAAAAGCATCTTTAAACTTTGACTTAACTTCTTTAAGTTCCTTATCCAGTTCAGCAGATGTCTTTTTACTTCCGTAAGTATATTTATATAAGTTACCTTCTTTATAATGTTCTACATTTTTCAATCCCTTAAACTGAGTGGCTCCGGCTTTGTATAAAGTAGAGGATGTAAGAAATTGAACTTTATATACAAGTTGAGAATTATTCGCTGTATTTGTTGCTGTCGTTTTTGCCGGAGTTGCAGAAGCTGTTGGCTGTGCTTTTGCTGCCGGTTGACTTACGGCTACTGCAGAAGCCGGTTTAGTATCAGGAACAACGGATGACTTGGCTATCTGATTTTGCTTATCATATGATTTCTTATAATTGACAAATCCATGATATAAACTGTTAGCAATAGCATTTTGACCTGACTGAGTTATAAGATATGCTTCTTCATTCAGATTTGACAAGAATCCGATTTCAACAAGAACGGCTGGCATACTGGCTTCTTTTAAAACAAGGGCAGGAGTCTGTCTGACACTTCTGTCATGTCTTTTCGCTCTGTCCTTCATTTGAGTCTGAATACATTGGGCTAGTTCGATGCTTTGTTTCTGATGTGTTCCCTGAAGAAGTTCAAACATTATATATGATTCCGGACTTTTTGGATCAAATCCCTGATAAGTCGTTTCATAGTTTTCTTCCAGAAGGATTACCGAGTTTTCCCTTTTTGCGACGGCAAGATTGGCTTCAGTCTTAGCGGCCCCCATAGTAAAAGTACTTACTCCGTAGGCATTAGCGGCATTATTTTTGTTTCCGACAGCATCACAATGTATAGAGATAAACAGATCGCTCTTATTATTGTTGGCAATCTGAGCTCTGTTTATAAGAGGCACGAAAACATCGGTTTTTCTTGTGTATATAACTTTTACGTCTTTACAGTTTTTTTCTATTAAATCTCCGAACTTAAGAGTTACAGCAAGATTGACATCTTTCTCTTTCGTTTTTTTCTGACCGATACATCCCGGATCATGACCACCGTGGCCGGCATCAAGAACAACAATAAATTTTTGCTGAGAAAAAACGATATTGCTAAACAGCAGTAAATTGATTAAAAGAAAGGTGTATCTTAATTTCATAAAAGCTTTCCGGAAAAAATTCTGATATATTCACAAATTTAATATTTATCATTAAAAAAATAATATTATTATAGCTCTAAATTTACACTTTGGTAATTTCAATAAATATTTTAACAATATATCCAATTGCATATTTATCAATATATTTATATGCGATCTAAAATATTAAGCAATTATGAAGAAACTATACGGACTTGTCGGTCATCCTCTTTCACATTCATTCTCTCAGGGGTTTTTCCGTGAAAAATTTGAAATTGAACATATTGATGCCGATTATCTTAATTTCGATATTTCGAGCATTACTCATTTTACTTCTCTTATTGACCGTTTCCCTGAAATTGCAGGACTTAATGTCACTATTCCATATAAGGAAAAAGTGATTGATTTTATCGATTGTCTTGATCCTGAGGCCGAAAACATAGGAGCAGTTAACGTTGTAAAAGTGATTAATGAAAACGGTAAAAAAATTCTTAAAGGTTATAATTCCGATATAATAGGTTTTTCGGAATCCATACGACCGCTTTTGAAGGAAAAACATAAAGCAGCTCTCATTCTTGGAACGGGAGGTGCATCAAAGGCCGTCTTTTATGCACTTAAAAAACTTGGGCTAAAGTGTACTTTTGTTTCAAGAAATGCTGATCCGGAAAAAAATATTCTCTCTTATTCCGATCTTTCGAAGGAGTTGTTTTCTGAATACTCAGTCATAGTTAATACAACACCTCTTGGTATGTATCCTAATACAGAATCTTTTCCGGACATCCCTTATGAGTTAATGGATGAAAACTATTTATGCTATGATCTTGTTTATAACCCGGAAATAACTGAATTTATGAAAAGATCAGCCAATAAGGGAGCCGTTACAAAAAACGGTTACGATATGCTGGTTCTTCAGGCTCTGGCAGCCTGGGAGATATGGAATAAATAAAACATATATTTATAAATAATAAATTAAACATCATGGATAAAAAAGAAAAAGTATACGAAGTCATGAAGGCTTCTGCCGAACCATTGAATGCAACTAAAATAGCTGAAATAAGCGGCCTTGATAAAAAGGAAGTAGATAAGGCAATGAAAAAGCTTAAGGAAGAGGGCCTTATAGAATCTCCAAAACGTTGCTACTGGATTGCAAAATGATAAAAATTAAAAAGGAAGAAATAACAATCAGAAAATATGATGTTATTTCTTCCTTTTTTAATAAAAATAATTAATCCATTTTATCCTTTTTTATTATCGGATTTTTCAACCTCTAAATAATAACAATGTTTTTAATATAACTGAGCATTAAAGAACGCTTGATTATACCACATTTATGAAGCCGAATCATTGAAAAAATAATATTAATTACGCTGAATGCAAATTTTCAATAAGAGTCATACTTTTAAAATAATTATAAAAATGAGAAATTTGAAAAAAACGATTGTCCCTGTTTTATCTGTAATTGCTTTTTCGTTTGCAATTATTTCCTGTTCCAAGGATAATATAAATATTAATGTTGGAAACGAACAGGGACAGGATACATATCTTAGCGGAGGTTCTGACAGTACAAGCACCAGTAGTTCAACGACAATAGACAGTATTTCCTCTTCAGGTCAGAAAGCTAAAATATTTTATGATGCCAATGTCTACACGTTGTTTACAAAAGCAAATTCTATGACTGAGATAGAAGCCGGAAGATATGTCGAAGTTTATGTTTATAACTCTACAAGCACTACACTTGTGACTTCGGAACTTTATCTTTCTTCTACGGGAACATTGTCTCCTTCTTCACCGTCTACAACTGCAATGGAACTCGTGACCGGAACCTATAAACTTTATACTCCCGGCGTTAATGCACCTAAAGGAACTGCTGTTCCTAAGTTTAGCACCACTACTATTAATGGCCTTTCAAATGGAATAGATTATGTATGGACAGATAAAACAATCGAAGTCAGCGGAACATCCCAGAACGTCACACTTAATCTTCAGCATGAATGTACTCAGGTTGTAATCGTATTCCTTAATTCAGATGGTGTCACTTTTAATTCTGCTCCTACTATGTCTTTAACAGCTTCCACTGTCACTACATCTAACGAATGGAATCTCATTACAGGAGTAATAACACCTTCTACAGCTGTTTCTACAACTTATACAACTATGGCCGTGGCTCAAAGTACTTCTTCTTCTTCTTCTTCAACTACTACAACTACATCTGAAGGTGTTTACTATGGACAGCTTACTATGATGCCTCTTAAACTGAACGGAAATATGACCGCTAAATTTACAGCAACGATAAATAATCAGAGCAATGATTTTCAGGTAACTCTTCCTGTTTACCAGGATTATCTTCAGGCAGGCAACTGCTATATTTATAAAGTTGAATTTAAAAATAACGAAGTTACTTTTACAAATACCGTAAATGTAGTTGACTGGATCCAGGTCGACGCAAACTCTGAGCCTATAATTCCGACACAGATCAATTAAGCATAATATCTCTATATAGATTCCGGTGCCGTATTTTTTTTAATACGGCATCTTTTATTAATAACATTTCCGCATCACTTCATTCATACATTTTAAACCTGATAAAATCAATTAATAATTTCTGAAAACAGAACTATTAAAACCTGCCTGCGTTTTTTTATTGAACACGTTATATGATGTCTGTTCCCTGAAATCAGCCTATTATCAATAACTAAAAATACAACAATATGGTAGAGCATCTAAATGAAGAAACTTTCAGAGAAAAAGTCTTCGACTATCTTAATGATAAAGAATTAAAATTCAAAGGGAAACTGCCGGTCTTAATTGATTTCTATGCAGAATGGTGTGGCCCATGTAAAATGGTATCTCCTATATTGGAAGAGCTGGCACAGGAATACGCGGGTAAAATTGATATTTATAAGATTAATACAGAGCAGGAAGAAAAACTTTCAGCTATGTTCGGTATCAAATCTATTCCTTCCCTTTTATTTGTCCCTTTAACAGGAGAACCGCGTATGGCACGCGGGGCAATGACAAAAGCACAGTTTGAAAAAGCTTTTGCAGAATTGTTTTCTGTCATAGTGACTCATCCTGATGACGGAACCCCAAAGGATCATGGACATTCTAATGAATCGCATGCCGACAATTTTGTCGACAGTTTTGAAGATACTTCTAAGGAAGGACTTCCCGGCGGTGAAAATAAAACAAATGAACCTATTCAGGAGCAGGCACCTACTCAGGATGAAAAGGATAAGATGATAAAAGAAAACTTTATAAAAGGTGACGCTGAATAATTCCTTTCTTACACATCTTTTTTATATGAAAGTAATATTATAAAAAAGACAGCTTTCGAAACAAAGAAATGCACCTCAACTGTAACATGAAAACTTTTGAGATGCATTTTTTTATGAAGCATTAATCCGAGAATAAGCTGAATGTAATCAGCCGGATCATAAGTGATTATACTCTCTTTATCGGTTAAAATTAAAAACTCCTCAACAGAAGCAGAAGGTCATCTCTTGTCAGCTTATTACTCATATTCGTTCCCTCAAGCAGTGAGTCCGCTATATTCTTTTTGGTGTGATGAAGATCCAGAATCTTTTCTTCGATAGTATTCTTTGTAATCAGTCGATATATAGTTACCGGCCTCTGCTGACCAATTCTGTAAGCACGGTCTGAAGCCTGATCTTCTATTGCCGGATTCCACCATGGATCAAGATGAACGACAAAATCAGCAGCCGTAAGATTAAGACCCAGACCTCCCGCCTTAAGGCTGATAAGAAACAGCGGCTGATCACCTGTCTGAAATTTCTTTACAAGCTTCAGCCTTTCATTCACCGGTGTCGAACCGTCAAGGTATAGATACGGAATGTTTCTTCTGTCAAGTTCCTCTTTAAGAAGAGCAAGATGTGATGTGAACTGACTGAAAACAAGCGCGCGGTGATCATTATCTGTTATATCCTCATAAAGTTTGAAGAAAGCTTCCAGTTTTGATGAAGTTTTTGAAACTGAATCATCCACAAGACGCATATTGCTTGCAGCCTGACGCAGACGTGTTATTTCAGCAAGAGTCTGTATAGCTGTCATCTCTTTGTTATTAAGCCTTTGCTCGGCATCATAACGGAGTTTTTCATAAAACAGATTTTCCTCTTTTGTCTGTTCTACGGATATTACGATTTCCGTTTTTCCGGGCAGATCCTGAAGCACTTCGTTTTTTGTACGTCTTAACAGAAATGGCGCAATCATATTCTTCAGCTGTTTCCTTCTTTCCGTATTCTTTTCGTTTTCGACAGGAAGAATGAAATTGTTGAAAAAATGCTCATAGGAACCAAGTAATCCCGGATTCATAAACTGAAACAGATTCCATATTTCACTAAGATGATTCTGTACAGGTGTTCCTGTAAGTAAAAGTCTGAAATCACCTTTTAGCTTCATCGCGCTTTTCGACATCTTTGTATCGCGGTTTTTGATTGTATGTGCTTCATCCAGTACTACCATATTCCATTCCTTATTACAAAGCTCTTCCTGAGTTATCAGAAGTCCGTAAGTAGTCAGGACGATGTCATAAGCTTCGCTGTTCTTTATGATCGTATCGCGATCCTGACCGTTATTAAGTACAAGACAGTTAAGCGCAGGTGCAAAACGGTTGATTTCGCTCTGCCAGTTAAGAATTACAGAAGCAGGTGCCACTACAAGTGACGCTCCTTTTTCCGCTCTGTAAAGCAGCATAGCTATTGTCTGGAGAGTCTTTCCAAGACCCATATCGTCGGCAAGACATGCGCCTGAACCCCACTGACTCAGTTTAGCCATCCATCTGAAACCGTCTTCCTGATATTCGCGAAGAGTAGCTTTAAGTTTGTCGGGAACAATATATTCTTTTGTTGAAGCTTCATCTATTCTTGTTACAAGAGAATCGAAATGCGAATCTCCGTCAATTGTTATTCCGTCTTTTTCAAATACCTGAAGAGAAGGAGCTATAAACTGTGAAATCTTCAGTCCTCCTTTATCTTTTACAGTAATAGAATCAAATGTATTTACAGCCTTTCTAAGTTCATCTGTGATACTCAGGTATTCACCTTCATTAAGTTCAATGAAACGTCGTGAAGGATTTGTTCTGAACTGTTCCAGAAGATCTTCAAGTGAGACGTTCAGATGATCTCCGACTTTAAGATCACCGGATATTTCAAACCAGTTTGTCTTACTTTTCAGAGAGCATGAAAAATCAGAAAGGGAAGCTTTCCCTTTTAATTTCAGTTTTACACCTTCAGGCCATTCTATACGCATGAAATCCTGGTCTTTTGCTGTTTCAAGTATTTCAAGACAGTCGAATGCCGAATCTATCGTATAAATATGATTCTTATCATCTGTAAGTTCGCAGACTTCAAAAATCTGTTCTCCTAAGTGTACGTTTTCGTTTTCCTTAATATAATCTCGTGTAGTCTGAACACTCTTCCCTTCAATTTCTCCGACTACACTTCGTATTCCCACGCCCGGTTTGCAATATGGAAGTGCGGTACCGAGAGGTTTTACAAAAAATTCAGCTCTGAAACTCTTCCCTTTGGGCAGTAGCTGCACAATAAGTGTAGGATCGGGGCTTTGCTGAATCACATTGGTGTCAGATGCAAGAAGGTCGGAGTGAACTGTAATATCTTTCGATATCATGCCGATAAGTTTTGTCAGCTTATCTTTTGCTTCTACCGGAAATTCATTAATTCTCAAAAGAGAAGTAATTATTTCCCTTTGCTTCTGAGAGATCGTAACCAGTTTTATCTGTGTATTTCCGTTGAAATATACTGATGTCAGTTCTTTGGATTCTTTCTCCTGGATATAATTTGTGCTTATAAAATATTTATTTCTGACTTTGGAAACAGATATATAAGGTTTCTCTTCAATAATATCTACAGGAACCGGAGGGTCACAGTCGTAGAAAAGCCTGTCTTTTCCGGCAAGAAGCGGAAGAACTTTTCTTGCATTTATTATATACTGAATATCATTTCTCCAGCTATAAGTCAATACCTGATCCACGCAATCGGCAATTTCTTTGTCAAGATCATCCATATCGGGTGTCTTTAAATGGAAGTTCAGAATGCTCATATCACGTCCTTTGCTCCAGTTTCCGTTAGATTTCAGCCGTTTCTGAAGTTTCGGCGTGATATATCCTTCTTTGTCAATTATATATATTATTCTTGTCTCCCGTTCTTCTTCTGTAATTTTATCGTTATTTTTTTCTTTTGTTTTTATAAGATTATTCAGAACACGTTCCCATTCGGGAGTAAATTTATATTCAGGTATGAAAGATTCAAATCCGGGATAGTTTATCGGATCGATATCATCATAAAAACCGAATATTCCCTTACCCAGATAAATCAGAGTATGATATTCCGATTTTTTAAATCTGTAAAGAAATGCAAGTTCCTCGTCGTTGAATTCTTTTACTTTAAGATATTCCAGCATAAGAAAAGTAAGATATTTCATCATTACCGAATCCTTATGAGAAAAATCACAATTATTTATATACTCCCTGAATCCTTTATCTTCCCTGCAATTGATATTCTTGCCAATAAGTGTTATAAGCTTGTTGTCGTGAAGATCATGAATGGTAACATCTTCAAATTTATGAAGCTTTTTCATATTGTTTTCCTTCCCGTTCAGCTTAAGAGTCCAGGCATATACGAATCCCCAGAACGGATTTTTCGGATATAATACTCCTTCAGCTTTAAGGGCAGAATTGAATAACTTAAGAGCCTCTGCGGTTTTCTTTAATGAAAGTTTAAGAAATGCATAATAATACTTCTGCTCTGAAGAGTTGGTATTCAGTGTTCTATGATATTCACTGATGTCTCCTTTAAGAAAAGTATAGAAATTAATTTTCTCCTTTATTTCTCTTTCATACTGTTTAAAATCATATGTTTCATAAAAATTATTGACAACTTCAATCTCTTTCTTATCAAGAGTATACAATGATCTGTAATAGAGCTCTTCAAAAATTGTTTTCGCAAGATTCTCTTCAATCATATAAACGAGCACCTTCAGCCTGGGATGCTCCATCCAGTCAAGCACAAGTTCTTTCAGATAATCGCGAGTAGTAAAATAAGATATCTGTCTTGAAACCTGTGAATACAGTTTTGCTGGAACACCATTACGAAGGTAATTCAGTATGGTCCGTCTGTTCTGATTCAGTAATGCATCATTAAATTTTCCTGCACTGTAGGAAAAGAAATTATACATTTCTTCAATCTCTTCCGCCGTAACCAAAGCTGCTTCCTGTAAAAGAAAATTTTGAAATGACGGAGTAAGATAGTATGACTTTTCCCAGAAACTTTTTTCTTCCAAAAGCAGATTTTCAGATTTCAATAGCTTGAGAAAATCCCGGAGACCCGTAACGTTAATTCCTCCTTTAAATGCTATATCTTTAAGAATATTGTCATCAGGAGTGATGAGGGTGAACGCTATATATCTTAAAACTTTTTTCTGTGAATCGGAGCAGGAAGAATAAAAATCTATATATTTTTTCATCTCTGTTTTTTATTTTATGCAAAAGTAATCCTATATCATAAAATAACCGTAACTATTTATCGGTGATATTTATAAATATAGTCTTTGACAAACCTCTTTCGTCTGTAAGCGTAAGTTTATATCTTCCTTCTTCAGGAGCAAAAGCAATCTCATGATTATCACAAGTCTCACCGATATATCGGTTATTCATATACCAGTAAAGTGAAGCGTCTTTTCGTGAATGTGCGGCTTTAAAAACAATGCTTTCCTTTTTCTCGGAAAAACCTACCGGAAGATATATGCGTGATCCGTTCAGTGGATATATGATCTCAATCTTACCTTCGTCATTTGCGCAGAGTGGATGCAGTGGCGGAAGAGGCGAATATTCTGCTCTGCACTGACGGTAATACCATTCCATTACCGGAGGAAATGAAAGACGGTTCTCTCTTATTAATTTACTGTCCGGGAAACATTCAGCCGTAGCCTGATATTTCCCTGAAGGATCAAGGAAAATTCTTTTGTGATAAGGACAGATTTTTACCTTCACACCGTTTTTGGGCATTCTTTTAGTTTCTTTTTCATCACAATATTCACCCGCTCTGAAGCCTGTGGCGCGACACATTTCTGTGTCTGTCATTTCTCTAACAGGCATGGTAAACCATTCTGAAGCGGGAACAAGCGATAAAATGTCAAAAAGCACGGGAGCCGCATAGTTTACGCCGGTCATTCCCGGACGTCCTTCTCCGGAAGCATTGCCGACCCAGACTCCCGCGATATAATCGGGAGTGAAACCTATGGCCCATGCATCACGGTGACCGTAACTCGTCCCGGTTTTCCATGCAACCTGTTTCATAGAAGAAAAACTGCTCCATTCTGCTTCCTCTTCATGCCGGTTGAGTTTTGTCATCGCTTCCACTGCAAACCATATCGCATCTTTATGAAGGGGAGGTGCATCATTTATATAGCAAGATGACGCCACATCATCCTTATATGTAAGTTGTCTGTAATGATCCGTAAGGTATATATCATCCTGTAATACACGAGCCATACCGGCATACATGGACGTCAGATTAATGAGTGAACCTTCAGCGCCTCCGAGAATTATCGACGCACCATAATGAGAAGCCTCGCGGTGAAGGGTATTCATTCCCAGAGATTTCAGTTTTTCATAGAAGCGATTGTAGTCATAATCAAGCAGCATGCGCACAAGAGGCACGTTAAGAGATCTTGCTATCGCCTCATCAGCCGGAACGACTCCCTGAAATTTACGATTGTAATTCTGAGGCATAAAACCTTTCAGATATACCGGGATATCCGGCATAAGACTTTTTGGAAGTATCATACCGTCTTCAAGCATTGAGGCATAAAGAAAGGGTTTAAGCAGACTTCCCGGACTCCTTTCAGCACATATCATATCCACCATTTTTCCGTTTTCGCTTTTTCCGTCAGGCTTCCCGTTTCCTACATAAGCAAGTATTTTGCCTGTTTTTACATTTGCCACAATAATGGCTAAGTTGTTGATATGGTTGTGTTTATATCTGCTGAGATAGTTTTCTGCTATATATCCCGCCTGAAGCTGCATATTGTAGTTTATTGTCGTACCAATCTTTCCCCGGTTACCTTCCGCGATATTTCTGTTCATAAGGTGAAAGGCATGAGAGGGCAATGGCGCGGGTTTTTCGGGCACAGGCTCATCAATAGCAAGAGAATATGTTTCCGCATCAATCTTTCCTTTTTTATGAAGCGTCAGTAAGAGCCTGTTTCGTTTTTCTGTAAGTTTTTCCCTGTTTCTTCCCGGATGTATCATAGCCGGTGAATTCGGAAGAACGGCCAGAAGTGCGCTTTCTGCCCATGACAGTTCACTTGACGCATGACCGAAATATCTCCATGCTGCTGCGTCTATACCTATGATATTACCTCCGAAAGGGGCATATGAGCCGTAAAGGGCAAGTATCTCATCTTTACTGTAGCTGAATTCAAGCCTTAAGGCAAGAAATATCTCTGTTATTTTCTCTCCGAAAGTACGTTTTCTGTTTTTTCTGCTCAGTCTTATAAGCTGCATAGTGATAGTGCTTCCTCCGCTGCTTATCTTTCTGTTGCGTATATTCAGCCTGGCAGCCCTTGCCATGGCAAGCGGATCGACTCCGGGATGACAGGCGAATCTTTTGTCTTCAAATGCAATGATAGATTCCCTGAATCTTAAAGGTAATGTGTCTGTTGCCGGAAAACGCCATTGACCGTCATCAGATATCCGGGCATTAAGAAGTTTCCCTTCAGATGAAAACAGAATATCGGAACATGGATCATTAAAAAGAGGATCAGGCAGGCATACTATGAAAGATATACTGATAAAAGCAGCAAAAGCAAAAAGTATCTGCTTTTTGAACAACGTCATTTATAATAGAATATGTATAAATTAAAGATTTATTATTTAATTTTGGCCAAGAATATCAAATTTAATAAAAATGACTAAATGTGTTACAAAGGTACTTTTCTTTTTGATACTTACCATATTACTTTCCTGTACCGAAACAAAAAAGTCTGATGACCGTGTTCTGAATCAGACAATCAAAGCCAATCCTTATGTTGAATCTTTTACAAGCGGAGTAATATCTAAAAATGATCCGATTATTATAAACCTTAATTCCGATGTTCCTGAACATCTGCAAAGCAATAAATCTCTGAAAGAACTCATTACCGTAAAACCGGAAGTGAATTTTATTTGCCTTGGAGAAAATAACAGGATTATGCTCAGTGTGGGTAACGGTTTTGACCCCGGTACGGTATATGAAATAAGTGTCGATCTTGGAAAGATGTTCGAGGGAGCGGAGAAGTTTAAATATAAGTTCCGGACTATTACTCCTAAGGCGGAATTAAGCGATATCACTCTAAAAATAGGCTCCGACGGAATGTCATATTATTCCGCTATGCTTCATACTGCCGATCTGGAATCTGCAGAAACAGTCAGATCTCTTCTTTATGGTAATGATATAGGAGATATCGTAGTCGGTAATAATAACAATAACAGAAGTACCAATTTTGAGATAGAAATCAGAAACCTTAAAGAAAAGACTGCCGGGAAGAAAGTTCCAGTCATGATAAAAGCAAATAAAGCCGGCTATCCTGTTTCCGAAATAGGTGAAATCACGGTCCCTGATTTCCGGGTATTTGACATATATGAAATAAAAACAGGAAAAGGGGGCAAATATATTGATGTTGTCTTCAATCAGAATCTTTCCCAGAGTCAGGATTTTTACGGATATTACAATATCAAGGATTTCCCTGATACAAGATATACGACTCACGGCAATATTCTGCGTCTGTGGATAAATGATGATGACGAGTCAGAGGTAAAAGAAACTACTCTTCGTATCTATGACGGTATCACTAATAGTCGGGGAGAAAGACTGACTAAGGAAAAATCGAATAATGAATCTCTTTTCTTTTCAAAAATCAATCTTGATACAGACGCTCCTTATCTGGGGTTTGTCTCTTCCGGAAATATCCTTCCTGCTGAAGGAGGTAAAAACATTTTGTTTGAATCACGTTCTCTGAAAGGAGTCATTGTAAGGGTGATAAAGATATATCAGAATAATATTGATATATTCCTTCAGAACAACAACCTTTCGGGACAATACAACCTGGCCCAGGTAGGCGATCTGTTAGCAAGAAAAGTGATTTTCTTTGAAGATATGGGAGATTATGATCTTTCTAAAAAAAATGTCTACGGTATAAATCTTTCCGACTTTATCGACGTTGACAAAGGAGCCATATATAATGTGACTCTTTCATATACTTATGATCTTTCGGCTTATCCGGTAAATGACCGTGAGCAGCTTTCAAAAGAAGAACTTATAGCAAACGCCCTGATAGAGGAGACTGAAGAAAAAGAAAGACTTCAGAATAGCGATTATTATTTTTTCTATGATAATAAAGACGGATACGGAAACTGGAGTGACCGTAATAATCCTGAAAAGACATCTTACTATTATAATAAGAAAGTTTCAAAAAATATTCTCTCTTCAGATATCGGCCTTATTGCGAAAAAGGGAAATGAAAACAATGAGATAACTTTCGTTACAAATAATATCAATACATCAGCCGTATTGCCGGGCGTATCAGTTCACGTATTTGATTACAGAAATCGTGAAATCGGATCCGGTACTACGGATAAGAACGGTTTCGCGGTCTTTAATCTTGATAAAGGAACGCCTCTTTATGCTATAGCTAAAAGAGAGAACGAAAGAGGTTATATTCGTCTTCGTAAAGCTGAAGCTCTTTCTGTCAGTGATTTCAATGTCGAGGGCGAGGAGATTCAGAAAGGTATAAAAGGTTTTCTTTATACCGATCGCGGAGTGTGGCGTCCCGGGGATTCGATTTA
This sequence comes from uncultured Bacteroidales bacterium, assembly GCA_947074105.1. Lineage (GTDB taxonomy): Bacteria > Bacteroidota > Bacteroidia > Bacteroidales > JAUNSR01 > JAUNSR01. Next base: position 3,750 of record CAMTON010000012.1, on the reverse strand, counting down.
TATAAGTTTCATACTTAATGAAAACAGTGCGCAACTTCCCGAAAATCATCCTGTAAAAGTACAGCTCTACAATCCTCATGACATCATGACTTCTCAGAAAGTAACGACAAAAGGTGTCAACGGATTCTATTCTTTTGCTCTTAAAACCGATGAGGATGATCCCACAGGTGTATGGAAATGTGATGTTTCGGTCGGAGGCGCTAAATTTTCCCGTCGCCTTCGTATTGAGACGATTAAACCCAACCGTCTTTCTATAGATCTTTCTTTTGATAAAAAGATAATAATGGAGGGAACTCCTGTTACCGCTAAACTTCATTCCGCATGGCTTACGGGAGCGAAAGCATCCGGTCTTAATTACGATATAAACATTAATTTTCAGAGCAAACCGACAGTTTTTGCCGATTTTAAAAATTTTGTTTTCGATAATCCGTTCAAGACTTTTGAGGCAAAAGAGATTTTATTTGGTGAAGGACGTACCGATAAAGAGGGTGATGCTACTATCAGACGCACACTTAACGTAGGAGAGGATGCTCCGGGTATGCTTCGCGCCGAATTCATTACAAAAGTATATGAAGAAGCAGGAAGTTTCAGTATAACCGGTGATGCAATGACTTACTCTCCGTATTCATCTTATGTCGGAGTTTACTCTCCGCAAAGAGAAGATGAAGCTCTTCTTACGAGTCAGAACCATGAGTTCAGAATTGCGACTGTAGACCCTTCGGGAACACCTGTCGGAAATGTGAATTGCGATGTAAAGATCTATAAAGGACGCTGGTACTGGTGGTGGGATAATTCAGGCAGCAGCATTGCGGATTATATTTCCTCTTCATATAGTGATCCTGTAGACCGTTTTTACGTAGAAACGGCAAGCGATGGAATAGGAGAATTCAATATGAATATATCCGACAGCGATTGGGGAGTCTATGTGATTGTTGTGAGAAACAAAGAGAGCGGTCAGGAATGTGTGATAAAGACATATTTCGATTATGATTATTATATAAGATCACCGGAAGACGGACGAAACAACAAAGCTGCCCGACTTGCTATCACTACGGATAAAAATGATTATAAGGTAAATGAAGATATCAGAATAACTTTCCCTTCAGTAAAAGGGGCGCATGCTCTTGTCACAATAGAAAACGGATCTGAAATTCTTGAAAAGAAAATCGTCAAATGTGACAAAGAGACAACTACCCATACTATAAAAGCAAAAAAAGAGTTTCTTCCTAATGTTTATGTGGGTGTTACTCTTGTAAATCCTTACGCTAATACGACGGATCTTCCTGTACGCCTTTACGGCGTTGTGCCCGTGAATATTACAGATCCTGCAACTGTGCTTCAGCCTGTAATAAAATCTCCCGAAGATATCAGACCGGGCTCGGAATTCGAGATTTCGGTCAGTGAAAAAAACAAACAGGATATGACATTCACTCTTGCTCTTGTGGATTGCGGACTTCTTGATCTGACACGCTTCAAGACTCCTGATCCTTGGAGCGCTTTCAATGCGAAGGAAGCTCTCGGAGTCAGTACCTGGGATATTTATGATATGGTGGTAGGTGCGTATGCGGGAAAGATCGAGCGGATATATAATATCGGTGGTGACAGCGAAATCGATCATAGTGCAACTGCAGCGCTAAGCCGTTTCAAACCTGTTGTGATCTTCAAAGGCCCTTATTCTCTGAAAGGCGGCCGTACCGAGAAAATCAAAATCAATATGCCTGAATATATCGGTAAGGTAAGATGTATGGTGATTGCCGGAAATAATAAGGAAGAAGCTTACGGAAGTGCTTCAAAGGATATCACAGTAAAACAGACTGTTATGGTGACCGGAACACTTCCCCGTGAACTTAATCCGGGTGATGAATTCTCACTTCCCGTTACGGTTTTCGCAATGGAAGATAACGTAGGAGAGGTGGAAGTCACACTGAAAGGATCGCTTCTTCTCGGCGCGGATAAACCAATGACTAAAAAAGTTTCAATCAACAAAAAAGGCAGCACTATCGTTTGTTTCGATCTTAAAGTGAAAGATGATACCGGAGCCGGTTTCGTTTCCGTAAACGCGACTTCAAAAAATGAAAAAGCTTCATGGGAGTCAGATATAGCTGTAGTTTCCAATATGATACCGGTTATCAAAACTGAAACTGTTGTTATAGAAGGCGGTAAATCTGCGACTCTGTCGATATCTCCTGTCGGTATTCCGGGATCTAACAAGGGGTCTCTTGAACTTTCGGCTGTAAAACCTCTTAATCTTTCTAACAGAATAGATTATCTTTTAAACTATCCTTTCGAATGTATCGAACAGACGGTTTCACGCGGTTTCCCTCTTATGTATATCGCTCCGTTTACAAATGCTTCGATGCTTCGTCAGGGAGAGATCACCGAAAGAACGATAAATCTTATAAACTCACTTCCTAAATATATGATTCCGGGTGGTGCCTTCTCATACTGGCCGGGTGGAACTTCCGCTGCGGGATGGGGATCGGTATATGCTCTTCATTTTATGACAGAGGCGCTTAGTAACGGTTTCTCTCTTCCCGGTAATATATACCGTAACTCTCTTGATTATGAAAAAGAAGTTGCAAAAGGCTGGAGCGGAAAAATCGGAAATAACGCTGAGACTCTTACACAGGCCTACCGTCTTTATGTTCTTGCTCTTGCCGGAACTCCCGTGCAGGGTGCAATGAACCGACTTCGGGAAGGAGAATATAATTATTCCACACAGTCGCTTCTCGCTGCGGCTTATGCCTGCACAGGCCGTGATGATGTCGCTATGGGAATTCTGAAAAGAGAGATAAGCTATGACAGCGATGCGCCTGCATATATGTACACTTACGGAGATGATATAAGAAGTAAGGCACTTCGACTTATCGCTCTGACAAGCGTGGATGAAGCAGATGCTTCGCGTATTCTTGTTGATGAATTAAGTTCGGTGCTTGCCTCAGAATCTACTCTTAACACTCAGAACACTGCTTTCTCTCTGATTGCAGTAACTGGATTTTTCAAAAAATATCCACCTGCAGAATCTGTCGACGCAAGTATTTCGGGAACATTGAAAGCTAATGCTGATGATGAGGAGGAACCGTTTTATTCTTATCCTCTTGATATGTCGAAAGATCAGAAGATCACGGTTAAGAATAACGGTAAAGGAACTCTTTATGCCACAATTTCCGCATCAGGAGTGCCTCTGAAAGAAAATCTTGAAGCTAATTCAAACGGGATGAGCATATCTGTAGATTACTATACGAATGAGGGTGATCCTATAGATATTAAGAATATAAAAATGGGAACCAACTTCAATGCCGAAATCACTGTCAGGAATATTTCGGTAAACGCTCTTACCGACATTATGGTTTCCCAGGTGATACCTTCGGGATGGGAGATTCTGAATACGCGTTATCTGAATGATGCTAAGACGAATCAGAGCAGCGGGGTGACATATCAGGATATCCGCGACTGCCGTATAAATTCATATATCCCGATACTTCAGCCTAACGCGGGTGTAAGCATACCTGTAAAACTTTGTGCGTCTTACGCCGGGACATATTTTCTTCCTCCTGCATTCTGTGAAGTGATGTACAGCCCTTCGATAAGAGCCAATACCGCAGGAATGGAAATCAAAGTAATAAGAGATTAAAGAATATTCAGGTGTTTATCTTTTAGGATAACCTGTTTCAAAAAAGCCGCCCGGTTGCAACGTTGCAACCGGGCGGCTTTCATATCGCAACCGTACAGTGATAATATTGTCACCGT
>CAMTON010000011.1 GCA_947074105.1 uncultured Bacteroidales bacterium | reverse complement strand
GCCCGATTGTTGCTTCGGGATGGATGTCTATACCTGTTTCACTATGTGCCATCTCACTTATCATACGTGGAATAAGAGGCACTCCGAGTTTTAGTAATTTGTGTGCGATACGATAATTACATATTGCTCTGAGTCCCGGATAACAGAATATCACTTCCGCCGTACTGTGAGCTGCGGGATCATTATTATACGCAGCTTTTACGTCAAGAGCAAGCAGTGCTCTTAATTCAGGAAGATATTCGATAAAATGTTCTGTGATTTTTTTTGCTTTTTCTCTGAGAGTGTTCAGACAATGTTCATAATATGAACATCCGTCTCCGAAACATAGTCCGGCAAGAACCTGAGTGTAAAGAAGTTCATAAAGACGCTCCACATTTACACCGAGGTGAAAACTTATTGTATTGGTATTTATTATTGATTTTCCGAAAAAACCGGGAAAGAGTATAGCTCTTGTTATACCTACTATTTCCGATAATATTTCTCCCGAAGGAAACGGTTCATCATCCTTTTGCTGATGAAACAATCCGTTATAAGAGTCCTGTTCTGAAAGCTTTTTTACAGTTTCGGTTACAATCCGTGAATAATTTTTGAGACTCATCGTTCAATAAATAAGTTTAATAGGGTACAAAGTTAAGAAAGAAGTTTGATATTATTTTAATGTTATCTCTCTTTAGCATATAAAATATTAAAATTGAGTTTATTAAAAACATAACTAATTCTAAAATATTATCATAATCAGTGTCATTATGAAGAAATACGTAGTTTGCCAGTAAAAAGTATCATGTTATAAAATCACTTTTTTCTTTTGAAGAAAAGTCCGATAACCGGATTTTATATATAAGATTACGTAAGATAACTTTTGTGTCTTATATTATACTGAGGGAATATACTGAGGTAAAAAAAATGAGCCCGGCATAATTACCGGGCTCATTCATATATCAATTAATAATTAATTGCAGGACTTTCGGAGTCACGTCAATTAAGAGAAGTTTATTTAACTTCCCATGTTTCTCCGCTAAGAAGAAGATCTCTAAGAGTATGTTCTTTCTTTTTAGCCTGAACATCTTTGACCTGAGCCTCTACTTCTTCGTCATAAACAGGAGCATCATAAGCTCTTATAACTCCGAATGCTATAGGGAATTCATCTTTACCCATCATTGCAAGTTTCATATGAAGAGCATTGTCTTCACATTTAGCATCATGAACAAGAAGATCTTTTTCTGTGATTCCGTTCTCTCCGATTTTTACGACTTTAAGATTGAATCCGTCAAGAACGATACCTTTATCTTTATTTGCACCGAAGATCATCGGTTTCCCGTGTTCAAGAATGATAGACTTTTCTGCTCTGAATGTTTTGTCTGAAACCCATTTGTGAATGCCGTCATTAAAGATCACACAGTTCTGAAGAATCTCAACAACTGCAGCACCTTTAAAATTAGCAGCAGCAATCATCATATCTTTTGAAGTAGGAAGATCCACATCAAGGGCACGAGCAAAGAATGTCCCGCGTGCTCCCATAGTAAGTTCAGCAGGAATGAATGGCTCTTCAACAGTTCCGAAAGGAGAAGATTTAGTTACCGCTCCTTTTTCTGAAGTAGGAGAATACTGTCCTTTTGTAAGACCGTAAATCTGATTATTCAAAAGAAGGATATTAAGATTTACATTTCTTCTTACCGCATGGATGAAATGATTACCACCGATAGCAAGACAGTCGCCGTCACCGGTAATACACCACACTGCAAGTTCAGGATTAGCAGTTTTCACTCCTGTCGCAATAGCAAGACCACGACCGTGAATTGTATGAAAACCATAAGTATTCATATAATAAGGAAGACGAGAAGAGCATCCGATACCTGAGATAACCACAGATTCATGAGGCGCTTTCCCAAGTTCCGCCATTGCTTTTTGAAGAGTATTCACTACAGCATGGTCGCCGCAACCCGGGCACCAGCGCACATACTGATCACTTTTAAAATCCTTTGCTGTATATTTAGTATCCATTTTTTATTCCTCCGTAATTTTGTTGATTGCTTCTACGATATCTTTAACTCTGAATGGCTGTGCTTCCATTCTGTTGAACTGAAGAATATTTACTCCAGGTATTTTTCCTCGAAGATAAGCTGCTAGCTGACCGTTATTTATTTCACACACAAGAACCTTATCATAAGCTTTCAATACTTCTTCTGTATTAAGCGGAAGAGGATTGATATAATTGAAATGAGCAAAAGCAACTTTTTTACCTGAAGCATTTACTTCCTCAACAGCAGAATAGATATGACCTTTTGTTCCGCCCCATCCTACAACAAGAGTTTTTGCTTCAGGACTACCCGTTACTTCAAGTAAAGGAATCTGATAGGCTATCTTATCTATTTTTGTCTGACGTGTATCAGTCATTTTCTCATGGTTACCAGGATGAGTTGAAATAGCACTTGAATCGAAATCTTTTTCAAGACCTCCAAGACGGTGAGCAAAACCTTCCATTCCCGGAATAGCTTTATATCTTACCATATTATCCATGTTACGTTTGTAAGGCTTCCAGCCTTCTTTCATATCATCAGTAACATAAGGAACTTTGATTTCAGGATATTCGCTAAGCTCAGGTATTCTCCATGCTGAAGAACCGTTTCCGATGAAAGCATCAGTAAGAAGGATAACAGGAGTCATATGCTCAAGAGCGATCTTACTTGCCATGAAAGCCATATCAAAACAATCTGTAGGAGTCGTTGCCGACATAACAACTGCAGGAGACTCTCCGTTTCGGCCATAAAGAGCCTGAAGAAGATCTGTCTGTTCTGTTTTTGTAGGAAGACCCGTAGAAGGACCGCCACGCTGAACATCAATAATAACAAGAGGTATTTCAGCCATTACCGCAAGGCCGATAGCTTCACTCTTAAGAGCAAGTCCGGGACCTGAAGTTGAAGTAGCTGCAAGATCACCCGCAAAAGAAGCACCGATAGCAGTACATATACCTGCGATCTCATCTTCTGCCTGAACTGTCTTAACGCCTAAAGCCTTAAGTTTTGAAAGTTCATGAAGAATATCTGTTGCAGGCGTGATAGGATAACTTCCAAGGAAAAGATTAAGACCTGCTTTTTCAGCAGCCGCAACAAGACCAAGAGAAACGGCTTTATTACCGTTTACATCCATATATATACCTTTCTGTTTAGCATCACCGCTTTCGATACGATAAGTAGAAACAGAAGCATGAATATTATTACCATAATTATAACCGTCTGTAAGAACCTTGATATTAGCCTCAAGTACAGAAGGTTTTTTGCCGAATTTATTTCTCAGCATTTCGATTGCAGGCTCAAGATCTCTGTTAAACAGCCAGCACACAAGACCAAGAGCAAACATATTCTTACTTCTCAACATTGACTTATTATCAAGTCCCATGTCAGCAAGAGAGCTCTTAACCATAGTCTCAACCGGAACGCCTACAAGCTGCACATTAGTAAGACCAATTTCCTCAAAAGGATTCGCTGTCTTATAATCCGCTTTATCAAGATCGCTCTGAGTAAAAGAATCCTCATCGAAAATTATCACTGTACCCGGTTTACAGTATTTGGCATTTGTTTTAAGCGCGGCAGGATTCATTGCAATCAGAACATCGCATGTATCACCCGGCGTATAAATACCTTTTCCTATATGTACCTGGAATCCCGAAACACCTCCCAGTGTTCCCTGTGGGGCACGAATCTCAGCAGGATAATCAGGAAACGTTGAAATTTCATTTCCGAATATCGCAGACAGATTTGAGAAAATAGTTCCGACAAGCTGCATACCGTCGCCGGAATCTCCGGAAAAGCGAATTACCACTTTATCCTTTTCGATAATAGATGTTTTTTCAGACATATCTTATTCCTTTTAATCGTATTCTGAATATTTAATATTTATGCGAAATAACGCAAAATACGCATAAGCATATTTTGTTACAATCAAATGCTTTATTATGACATTTTACCATCAAATCACCTGATATGCCGACTAAATTACATCAATTTGATTAAAAGCAAAAACTTTAACAATGTTATTTTGTAAATAAATTCACATTCATTCCAATAATGTATATTTATAAATTTTTATATTAACATTTGAATCAGTTTTCCTATTCTTCCTTGTAAGAAAGCTTAAATATATAATCTACTAAAAAACTGTCAGAAAGATGTTTTGGCAGTCTTAAAGAAAAATAATGATGTATATTTCAATTATTCCGGAATATTTTCAGGTAAATATTTTAATAAAATAATATAATATTTATACAGTCGTAAATTTACATTATAATTCGAATAAACAATTAGTTTAAACTAAATTATGGTAATTATTAATCAACGGATAATAATAAAAAATTAAAAAATAATCCCTTCAGTATAAACAACCAATGTATATATATACATAAATATTTCATAATCTTATTTTTCGTAATATTTAAATATTTTGAATTTATAATATAAGGAGGATGAATATCATAATTACGTTTTTTTTAATCACATAGATTTAATAGCTTTGAATTGATATAAATAAAATTGCTTTAATAATAATGGTTCAGGAATTTAAAGACATAATAAAAGGGAGATTTACCAATCCTGTCACTATAGTGATCAGCTTAATCATCACAACAGTAACAGCTTTTTTAACCAACAATAATTTTGAACTTATCAATAGTTATGATTATTTCAACTCCGTATTCGAACCAATAAACTCCAATCATTATCTTTCATGTTTTACAGCCTGTATCATAATGCTACTTGCGTCATTTATGCTTTTCAAATTAAATGAATCTGCATCACTGACACTTTACAAAAGCAATCTTCCTTTTGTTTTCCTTATTACATTCTATCTTGCCAATCCGGTACTTGCATTCATATCCCAGGGACTGGTTCTTCTTATAGGGATGATCAGCATACTCTTTCTTATTTTCAACTCTTATCAGAAGTCAAAAAGTGCGGAACAGTCATTCCTATCCGGTGTCATACTCGGCATTGTCTCGCTTCTTAACAACAACATCATATTTTATATACCTTTTGTTATCATCGGATTCATTTTTATGAGATCCTTCTCATTCAAATCTCTTCTTGCACTGTTTCTGGGAATAATAAGCATCAAGTGGATTGAATTCGTATACTTTTTCTACAACGACAGACTAGATATATTCTTTAATAAATTCAATATCGAAAACTTCATATATCTGACAGACGACATATTTGATTTCACCATAATAAACTTCAATCTATGGTTCTCAACGTTAATAGCATTCATATCGATATTTATCTCCATAGTAACCAATCATATTAAGGTAAAGACACAGCTCTGTATAAATGTTACTGTTTTCGGAGCACTGACTTCACTCCTATTATGTTACTTCAATTATCAGAACATAATATGTCATCAGCTTATACTTTACTCTTTCCTATCTCTTCTTCTTGCTAATATTTTCACACAGAAAACGACCAATTTATCCACTATTTTGTTCATAAGTATAAATGCCATTCTTTTAGGTCTTTACACTTACGGCCTTATAGTATATTAATTTTATCCGTCACATAAAGCGACAATTTGTATTCTGCGATTTTGAAAGGAATAATTTAATATACATGATTCCGAATATTAAATTATAATTAATGGATAAACTCATTGAGCTTGGTTACTGGGGTATGCTTCTTTCCGCGTTTCTCGCAGGAAGTATTATCCCCGCAAATTCAGAATTAGTGATGAGCGCACTGCTTGCCCTTGGGCTTAGTCCGTGGAAACTTATCATATTCGCAACTATAGGAAACCTTCTTGGAGGAGTTTCCTGCTATTACATGGGTTATCTTGGCAAGATGAAATGGGTCTATAAATACATGAAAGTAAAACCCGAAAAAGTTGAAAAGGTGCATCACTTCCTTGAAGGCAAAGGAGCCTGGCTCGCATTCTTCGTTTTCCTTCCTTTTGTAGGCGACATTATGATAGTTGTGTTCGGACTGATGCGGTCAAATATACTAATAGTAACTATTGCGATGGCTATCGGAAAACTGCTTAAATATATAGTATGGATGTATATAACTGTTGGCGTTATTGACCTGTTTAAATAAAAAAACTTACCGTTGCGGCAGATACCGCAACGATAAGTCATTCTTCACTTTTAAAAATTCAATATCAGTTAAGATAAATCTTTCGGGAAATCCTCCCCTTATTATTTATGACATCCATAAGATAAAAACCCTTTGAAATATCAATCATAACATCCTGATCCTTTCCGGAATATGATTTTACAAGTTTTCCTTCAGGATTAAAAATATTTATACAAAGATTGCTGTTATCATCATTATTAAATCTTAAGCTCCCACCCTCGTAACAGAAAAAGATATCATCACCGACAATATCATATATTCCGTTGACAGTAACTTCTGGCTCTCTGAAAAATGGTATTCTTATAAATTTCCATTGTCTGTGACCGTTAGAACCTTCATTACCGTAAGCCCACAAACCTACTTTTGTTCCCGTATCAACAGACTCTCCCTCCAGATCAAAACTTTTATCAGTACGACATGAAATTATTTTAAAGAATCCAGGCTCAAACTCTTCTACCGAAAACTTCTGAGAATAAGATCCGTCAATCAGACTACCGTATTTTAATGAATAGACATTATCATCGGTAAGATAATTTCTTACTCCCTTATCCGAAGTATAAAATGAATATTTTCCGTTCATATCTGTTGAAATATTCCAGACATTAAGCGAATCAGATATATCTGTGGATTTAAGTCTTACATATCCGTCAACAAGAGCAACCGAGTTTCCAGAACTTCTTGGAAGAAGAAGATATTTTTTCTCATCGGAAAGAGGTTCATAAATACTTTTTGTTCCGTCAAATTTTACAACTAACGTTGAAACAGAAGTAGCCGGTGACGTGAAGTTCAAAGAATCATTATCTAAAATACGCAGATTTCCGATTTTAGCACAATCACGCGTAGCATCTGTCATATAATGTTCTGCTCTGTCTGAAAGATTTTCAAATCCCGAAAGATCAAATCTGTACAGCTGTGATTTATTTGTATTATTGACAACCACCATTACAAGTCTGTCTTTTTCAGGACTGATTGCCGAAAGCACACAGTCATCATTATTATCAATAATGGTATAACCCTGCTTTATGAACTTCGTAACCATCATTCTTACATAATAATTTTTCACGACAGAATAAGACTGAGTTGAGAAATTCGCTCTTATCATACACCACTGGTCATTCCATTCCTCTATATACTGCCAGTCTATCCATGCCAGAGGCATCATAAATTTAATATCGTTTATCATACGCTGAGCCATATTCAGATTGCCCGACAGACCGTCGCCTCCTGATCCTGACTCTGACATCCATAAAGGAAGAGAATGTTTCTTAGTAAGCTCCTTAAGATTTACCCTTTCCGAATTTTTTCCTGAATATGTATGAGTATTCCACTGTCCGATATAATTCATCACAGTTTCATCCTTAATATATGCTTTCAATGCTGTCAGTGAAGCAGAAATACTCGTTTCATCAGAAGCTGAAATTATGGTGTTAAGACCGGAGTCAAGTAGTTTAGGGTAAAGGACTTTAAGAAAAGCTATCTGTGAAGAAGCATCAAAATGACATCCCTCCTGGCTTCCCATGGCATCCCAGTAAGAAGAAAGAGATTCGTTAAACGGTTCAAGAGTCTTAAACTCAATGCCGTATTCCTCTTTATAATGTTTGCATACCTCCAGAAGATAATCGGCAAACTGTTCATAATATTCAGGTTTAAGATTATCCTTTTTAGGATCTGCATTGCCTGCGGAACATCCGCTGTAAGTCATCCAGTAAGGAGCGGAATTTGAAAAAGCCTCAAAAACGGCATCCGGACGCTTTTCCTTTATCTTTAGCATTATCTTTCGTTGTCCGGCATCAGCATTCCAGTTATAATCCGATTCTTCGGAATCCTTAAAACCATCCATTTCGGCACGTTTACCCTTACCAGTAGTCATATGACCGTCAATATGTGAAGGATCGTCTCCCCCTCCTATATTATATCTGAAGATATTCATATTAAGAGCATCCTCACTTACAAGCATATCTACTATATCATCTATTTTCTTATCATTCCATTTACCGCACATATTTGCCCACCAGCAAAGCGAAACGCCCCATCCTTCAATAGTTTGCCTTTCCTGTAACGGATCTATATAGACTGACTTTGTCTGTGAGAATAAAAAGAGAGAATTAAACAGCAAGAATGCCGAAAGTAGAGTTTTTCTCATGTTGATTAAATTATAAGGAATAAAAATGTGTTATGTCGGATAAAAATAAATAAACGGTTCTATTATACAATTTTATGAGTGTACTTTAACTAAAAGAGCTTTGTGATATGAATAAAAAAATGCCGTTATCAATATCCTTAAATATATTGACAACGGCATTCTGTTATATTTTAGACCCTCTGATCATCTCTCTTTTTCCGGGAGGACCCGGTATTCTTTCCATAGTAAGTCCTGCATCACGGAATCCACGTCTTACCACACCCTTTGCACAATAAGTTGTCATTACTCCGTTTTCAGCCATCGAATCTACAATCTTCTTATAAATTTCATCGTTCCACATTTCCGGTTGTTTATCCGGAGCGAAAGCATCAAAATAGACAACATCGAAAACCGGATCCGAAATAAAATCCTTAAGATCGATATTCTTTTTCGTAAGAATGAAATTCTTATCTATTTCGACAGGTTTATCCCATTCCGATTCATGAAGCTTCATATAAAGTCCGGAATAACGTTCATCGACAAAAGCACCGTAATTTATTTTTGAAATTATATCCTGCGAGAGCGGATAAAGTTCGAGTGTTACATATTCTATCCTTATGTTATTCTCAATCGCATTGATAAGAGTGAGAAAAGCATTAAGTCCTGTTCCAAAACCTACCTCAAGTACTTTTATTATTTCTTTATCTTTAATAACCAAAGAAGCTCCTTTATACAATCTGTGTAAAAGAGCTTCTTTTATATATACATGATTAGCTTCCGTAATTGCCCCGTTGACGGAATGATAATGTTCGTCAATTTCGGGAATAAATAAAGTGTATGTACCGTCAGCTGTCTGCTGCAGTTCTCTGCCGTAATGTTTCATCTTTTATTTTGAAAATATGAAAGCAAAGATAAATAAGAAGTATAATTTTAATCTATAATATTAAAGTCTTAATGGTTAGAAAAAAAATATTTTATTATATCTCGCATTTGTCATTCATAAGAATCACCTTGACATTTTCATCATCGTCAAGCCTGCATGATCTGTAATATACAGGGAGTTTCTTATTCTGTTTCTTATCTTCCCATCTCATAAGATCGATATTCTGAATGTCAAGATTCCTTACGAAAGAATAATTTTCAGAATAGAAAGAAAGAGCTTTTACATAACCCTTATCTGTTATTTCCCGAAGCATTTTACCATAAAGCATAGCTTCCTCTTCATTAAAATCTTTTGCATTAATATCAAGGAAAAACGATGTGTAAAAATTGTGGGAAGTAAGATAGGATAACGACTGCCAGTCTCTTGTTTCAATAACAAGTCTCTGCTTTTCCACTTCATAAATGGCACATAGAGAATCAAGCTTTTCACATATGAAAACCTTGTTTTCCTCATTGATGTTCTTAAGATCTATCCACAGGTGAACATTATTATTCCTCATCTCACTGAAGAATCCTTCAAGTTTAATGTTAGTCTTGTCGTTATCAGAAGAAATTGCTTCGAGAGAACCGCTGTTTTTACAAACTACGCTTACTTCAAAATTTTCATACTGCTGCTGATAAATCTTAAATTTTTCCAGTATGCTCACACTATGAAGCCAGTTATCACTCTTATAACTGTTACCCCTCAATTCATATCCGGTCTTTACAAAAGGATAAAGACCCAAAATCAAAGCCAAAATAAATAGACCTGAGTAAATTTTGCTTTTCATAATATAACTTCTTTTGTCTACAAATACAAATAACCATACAAATGTAATGTCTATATATCAATTTTAAACTGAATATTCTTTAATAAAACATCTTCATAATTAAAGAATTCATAAAACAAAAAACATAATTTAAATGTTATAAAAAATAGTTTAAAATCAGAGAGTTAATTATAATTGAAAACCCTTATGCTTGCAAAGACTTACTCCGCTTCTGTTTTCGGCATAGACTCTGAAATCGTCACCTGTGAAACCAATTGTTCTTCCGGTGTAAGAATTCTTATCGTCGGTATGCCTGATATTACGATAAGAGAAAGCAGAGACCGGATTCAGTCAGCAATAACTCAGATAGGTCTTAAATTTCCACGTCATCAGATTGTAATCAACCTCTCTCCTGCAGATCTTAAAAAAGAGGGTGCTCATTTCGATCTTCCTCTTGCAATAGGCATACTTGCAGCTTCCCTAACTATATTAAGAGATAAGATTGAAGATTATCTTATGGTCGGTGAGCTTTCGCTCGACGGCACTATACAACCCGTAAGAGGCGTACTTCCCATCACCATAAAAGCAAAGGAAAAAGGTTTTAAAGGTATCATTGTACCCAGAGCTAACAGTAATGAAGCCGCAATGGTTGAAAATATCGAGGTACTTGCTGCCGATAATCTGCGTCAGGTAGTCGACTTTTTCAACAACAGCCATGATCTTGACAGAATAGAAATAGATCCGGCATCACTTTTCTATGATGAAAGATGTAATTATGATATCGATTTTGATGAAGTGAAAGGGCAGGAAAATGTCAAACGTGCCTTTGAAATTGCAGCTGCGGGCTTTCATAACATAATTCTTGTAGGACCTCCCGGATCAGGAAAAACAATGATGGCCAAAAGGCTTCCTACTATTCTGCCTCCGTTATCTATTGACGAAAGTCTTGAAACTACCAAAATACATTCTGTTGCAGGAAAGACAACCGGCACAGGACTTATTACTAAACGACCTTTCCGGGCTCCGCATCATACCATATCTTCAGCGGCCCTTATCGGCGGAGGTGCGTCTCCCGTTCCCGGAGAATTTTCGCTTGCTCATAACGGAGTCCTTTACCTTGACGAACTGCCCGAATTTTCGCAGAAAGTACTTGAAGTGATGCGTCAGCCACTTGAAGACAGAAAAATATGTATAGCAAGAGCTCGTCAGACTGTTACATATCCTGCAGGCCTTATGCTTGTAGCTTCCATGAACCCTTGTCCCTGCGGATATTTCAATCATCCGACAAGGAGCTGTCAGTGTATGAGCAAAGATGTGAAAAGATATATGAATAAAGTATCAGGACCTCTTCTTGACAGGATAGATATTCAGATAGAAACTTCACCTCTTGGTTTTGAAACTATTTCGGCAACTGAAAAATCAGAGTCAAGCAGTGAGATAAGATCACGTGTCATAGAAGCAAGAAAAATACAGGAACAGCGATTTAAGAATGAACCGGGCATATATTCCAATGCTCAGATGACTCCGCGACTTTTAAGGAAATTCGCAGTTCCTGACAAAGAATCGTTAGAGTGGCTGAAACAGGCTATGATAGCCTTTTCTCTTTCAGCAAGAGCTTACGACCGTATTCTTAAAGTTTCAAGAACCATCGCCGATCTTGAAGGATCGGTAAATATAGAGTCAAGACATATAAAGGAAGCTATTAATTATCGTATACTCGATAAGGAAAACAGAATAGAATAACTATTTACATTGACTGCGATATCAGATATTGATTATATACTATAGTCAATAGATTATGAAATGCATGACAAAAGATAGCATATTTTATATTCTTTCCGCGCCGGTAAGCATAACCGCATATCAATCCTAAAACTATAAGCATATAATTATCGAAACTGAAATGCATCATATAAAACAAAAATGTCGTAAAGGCAATTATAAAAACAGGCGACAGATTTCTTGATTTTAAATAATCCATCATCCATTTACGAAATATCATCTCCTCAAGTATTGCTGTAACAACCACTGTTCTTAATCCGCTTATATAAATATTAGGGATGAAATAATATTCAAATCCCCTCATATATATAAACCATATCTTTTCTATCAGGATGGCACCAAGAAAAAACAACAGTAATGACAGTTTTAATTTCTCCTGACCCTTATTGCTGATCATATATATCTTACAGCAAAAGATCAATACGAGATAATTACATACTTTAATAAGTAATTGCTGTAAATCAAAATCCATTTCAGGAAATGAAAATAAGAACAGGAGCTGCAACCCGTTACCACAGATAATATTAATAATTACAACCGATATACAAATGGCTGAAGCTATAACGTAGTTTTTATATGATATATCTTTAAGATAGCTTTTTACTGTGTTAATCATATTGATATTATTTGTTTAGAATATTAAAATTGAATTCAAAATAACACCTTCTCAAATCATACATTAATAAATATATACTACAATATAAGCATTCTGTTATTAAATATGATATATGTATGATTATTTCGCCCTGACTTAGTACGGATAAGGTTATTAACAACTATGTTGATAACCTTATCCTGAAATATATAAAAACAAAACAGTGATTTCCAGCATATTACAAAATGCCGGAAATCACTGTTTTTTTATTGTCTTACTTTATCAACAACTATGTTTATAAACCTTTTCTCTTTCGGAATATGTTTATAAACCAAGTTTTGCCGAAATATCAAGCATTCTGTCGATAGGAAGTTTTGATCTTTCAATTATAGCTTCATCAACCTCCACTTCAGGAAGTTCGTATTTAAGCGTATTATAAAGCTTCTCAAGCGAGTTTAATCTCATAAACGAACATTCGTTGCAGGCACACGTAGAATCCATAGGAGGCGCAGGAATGAAGTTTTTCTGAGGACACTTCTTCTGCATCTCATGAAGTATGCCCGATTCTGTGGCAACGATGAAAGTATCACAGTCATCTTTTACCGAATAATTAAGAAGCGCAGCTGTCGAACCTACATGATCGGCCACTGTAAGAATCACTTTTTTACATTCAGGATGCGCAAGAACTTTCGCTGTCGGATATTCTTTCTTCAGATCAAGAATCTTTTCAAGAGAGAATTTCTCATGCACATGACAAGCTCCGTCCCACAGAAGCATATTGCGACCCGTAATAGAATTGATATAATTACCCAGGTTGCGGTCAGGACCGAAGATGATCTTTTCGTCAGCCGGAAGGCTTTCGACGATCTGACGCGCATTTGTGGAGGTCACAACGATATCCGTATGATATTTCACAGCAGCAGTCGTATTGACATAAGAAATCACGGTGTGTCCCGGATTCTCTTCTATGAATTTTGCAAACTCATCAGCATCGCATGAATCGGCAAGCGAGCAGCCGGCGTTAAGGTCAGGCACAAGCACCTTCTTGTCAGGACAAAGAATCTTCGCAGTCTCTCCCATGAAGTGAACACCGCACATCACGATGATTGAAGCATCGGTCTTTTTCGCCCACTGGGCAAGAGCAAGAGAATCTCCGACAAAGTCGGCTATATCCTGAATTTCACCCTCGGTATAGTAATGCGCCAGAACAAGCGCGTTTTTTTCTTTCTTCAGTTTTTCGATTTCTTCTTTCAGATTGTCCACACAAACCGCTTTATCAACAAATCCCTTAGATATATTTATATTATTCATATATATATTTTTTATTTATCTATTTTTTAAAACTTATTTATTATAATGATAATAGGGTGTTAATAACGTTGAAAGAATTATGTTAAATGTCTTGCTTTTTAACTTATCAAGAAGAACCAGTCAAATATACACATGTTATTAATAATGTATCAACATACATTATTACAGATAATCAGGCTTTTACCGCTTTACACCTCTATTTGTTGATTACCGCAAAGTTAATAACTTTCTTCTTCTTTCTATATTGATAACTGACTAATTAATCGTGTA
Source organism: uncultured Bacteroidales bacterium (assembly GCA_947074105.1). Lineage (GTDB taxonomy): Bacteria > Bacteroidota > Bacteroidia > Bacteroidales > JAUNSR01 > JAUNSR01. The sequence goes on along the minus strand of CAMTON010000011.1, from coordinate 44,978 downwards.
AATGTCATCCAATAAGTTGTTGACTAAATATTTGGAGATTTAAGAAACACGTTTTCTATGCGGAATAACGGATTTTGCAAATAAATGACCTCTAAAGTTTTCATTAGTTATAAATATATATCAACAATTCTATTAATAAGTTATCAAGAGTTTTTAAACACCTTTTCATTACATATCTTTGTATCATAAAATTCAAGATAATGAAGAAGCTTTCAATATTAGAAATGAACAGAATGAACAAGGATGAATTCAAGGAGGCAGATAAGATCCCGTTGATAGTAGTTCTTGATAATGTGCGAAGTCTCAATAACATAGGTTCTGTATTCCGTACAGCCGACGCTTTTATAGTGGAATCAATATATCTGTGCGGTATCAGCTCTCCTCCTCCCAATCCTGAAATTCATAAAACAGCTCTCGGCGCAGAAGATACTGTTGACTGGGAATATTTTGAAGATACTGACAAAGCTGTTGATAAGCTTCATGATAACGGATATAAAGTGTTTGCGGTTGAACAGGTCCATGGCAGCATAATGCTTGATAAACTACAGCTGGACAAGAACTTAAAGTATGCTGTTGTAATGGGAAATGAAGTAAAAGGAGTTCAACAACACATTGTTGATAAGTGTGACGGATGTATTGAGATACCTCAGTTCGGTACAAAACATTCATTGAATGTATCTGTCACTACGGGACTTATCATCTGGGATTTCTTCAAACAGTTGAGATAAGCTAAATTTAAAAAGATACTACAGGCCGGAGTATGGTATTCGATTACCATGCTCCGGCTTGTTTATATATAGGTTGATATATTGATAACTATTGTTGATAACCATATATCGCTATTGATAATCAGTGGGTTGTGTGATTGTTGATAAGTTGATAACTATATTTGACACAAAAAAGGCCGATCTTAAAAGACCGGCCTTTTCTTTATATTTTAAATGAATCCGTATTCCACCATTACACAGATCCTTTCCATTTCTTTATCATTTCCTTCAGCATCCCAGCTGGTTTTAAGACTTACTCCGAATAATTTTCCAAAACCTTGCCAAAACCCTGCTGCCACACCTCCCAGATAAGCCTGTATAAGTTGATAAGATGAGGATTTACATTCTCTGTCGATAAGTTTAATAAGAAGTTTTCCCTGTCGGTAATTCAGTTTCTTTAATACCGGCATATATGTATCGAAAAGCTCTTTCTGCATCTTCTTAAGATGTTTGTCTTTTGCTTTATCATCAGGCAGAGTTTCCATGTATTCATAAGTTTCGATCATTATTCCGTGAACAAGCTTGGCAAGCGGGAGGGTTTTTTTTACATCGTTTACATCACGCCAGAAAACTTTCTCCTGATTTTTATTTTTGAATACCTTTTTAGGAAAACAATAAACACCTTTAAGATTTACTATAATCAGCGTATCTCCGTTCTCGACAACACATCGCTGCATATTGCCGGGTAATTTTTTCACTTCAGACTGAGAATAAGCTTTTGTGATGCCTAAAAGAAAAATAGTGATATAGATAAGCTGCTTTAATTTCATTACAGGCAAATATATATAATGTTTCAGTAATTTATGGTTATAACTTTTTAAACACTGTCAATTTTAATTTATTTACTTAGTTAGTAATGACAGTTTTAATAATTATTCCGTTTATGGTTTTTATTAATTAAACTGAGTTTTAAAGTGTAATAATAATATAACTCACGGAATTTATTTTTTATCTCTTTATAATATAAACGCAAAAGTCATATTATTAATTGTGTGAAGGGGCTTTTAAGAAAGCTGTACTGTTGTAATATTACAACAGTACAGTTGCGATATTGCCATCGTACGGTGACAATATCGCAACTGTACGTCTTTTTCCAAACTCATTACGATGTTATCAATTCACATATCATTGTTAATAAGTTTAAGAATATGTAATTATACAAACCTTTAAAAAGTCTTATAGTTATACCATTAGTGTTAACGAATAAATGGATATCATGAAATGCAGCCGACATATTCTATTATCCTTTATTGTTTATATATCATTATCCTGTCTTATTATTAATAAAGCATACAGTATAGACATCACTGACATGACAGGTGCAAGGACCCACTCTCTTGCAAATATCCTCACTATCACCGACGACTATATCAACCCTTCAATAATAATAGATTTCGATTCTGACAAGCCTGATTACAAACGCCGGATAATGACGTTGGGTGTAAACAATAATTTTATGATCAGTGAAATATCGACAATGCTTGCCGGTTTCAGAATGACTAACGGAAACAACGATTTTTCGGTGTTGATAACACGCTACGGTTATCAACATTTTAATGAAACTGTCTGTGGATTATCTGTTGGAAGAGTTTTGGGTAAAGGTCTGTCGCTTGGCGTCAGACTTAATTATTATCGTATGGATCATATTGATAATGAAGAAAATATATTTGCCCTATATCCTGATATTGGCCTTACCTATCAACCTGTTGAAAACATTATATTATCATTGTTGATAACTAATCCGTTTACAATAACCTATCATGCTTCCGACAATAATTATTATCTGCCGTTTTCTTATTCACTTGGATTCGCTTATGGAGTAAGCCGGACTCTTGATTTCTTTTTTGAAGTTGAAAAAAGTTATAACATACCGTTTTGTTTTAAAAGCGCATTTTCCTGGAAACCTTTTAAGCGCTTAAATTTCAATATCGGATATCTGACTGAACCGCGCATGCCTACTGCCGGAATAGGAATTAAGATAAGACATATGCGTGCTGACTTTTCCTGTCAGTATCATACGGTTCTCGGATTCTCTCCTTCTGTTTCACTATCTTATATTATCAACAGATGAACAGGTTGTTAATAATATTATCAACATATATGTTTATAATTAATATTCATGCTCAGGATATTGATTATCAGGATTATAATGTTTATGATATTATAAATGAAATTTCGGAAGATGAACTTAGTGAACAGGATATCAACAATCTTGAAAACAATATTCAGGAGCTTAAAGACTCTCCGATTGACATTAATTCGGCAACAAAAAAGGATTTTGAAAGGATACCTTTTCTTAATGACCGGCAGATTGAATCTATAATGTATTATCTGTATCTGTATGCACCGGTAAAAAGTGTATATGAACTTCTTTATATCGACGGCATAGACAGAAATCTTTTTAATATGATAATTCCTTTCGTTTATGCGGGAGATTATAAACAGGTAAACAAACAATTTGTTAACAATAGGTTTAAAAAGGTAAATACTGCAGTATTAACTACCTTTAAATCAAATATTAACCGTAAAGAAGGTTATGTTGAAAAACGTGATACATCAGGTGTTATCAACAGGGATAAAAGCTATGTTTTCAACAGGCTTTATAATAACGTGAGGATCAATATAGAGCAGAAAAACCGTTTCCGTTTAGGGTTGACTGTGGAAAAAGATGCGGGGGAAAAATGGGGGGATTTCTTTTCAGGTTATCTGCAGTTTATGCCGCGCGGCATTGTAAGGAATGTGATAATAGGTAATTATAAATCAAGGCTTGGAATGGGACTTATTATGAACAACGGTTTCAGTATGGGAAAGGGATTTTATACTTCCGGTTCTCTTTCACGAATGCCTTCTTTTTCGGGACATAATTCAACAGATGAATATTCTTATTTGCAGGGTGCAATTGTTGAAGCAGGTTATTCACGATTGTTATTAACATTGTTGATATCTTACAGACGATTTGACGGAATCAGTGATGATAACTCAATTACATCGATAAAAAAGGACGGACTTCACTCGAAAGTATCTGATCTTGAAAAGATTGATAAAGTGTCGCTTCTTACTTCGGGAGTATCACTTATTTATGACGGCAATGTTTATAAGTGCGGATTGAATATGGTTTCCAATGTTTTCAACAATGATTTTTTACCTGCTTTAAGACCTTATAATGTTTATTATTTCCGTGGCGACCGTCAGCTTCTTTTTTCACTTTATAACAAGGTGAAGTTTTCAGGTTTTGATTTCTCTTCCGAAGTTGCGGGATGTGTGAATGACCGGGAATATTTTAAAAACAGATATTCATTTTCAACAATAAATTCGCTTTCTTTTTACTTTACCGGTAAATCGGGGCTTTCATTTATTCAGAGATATTATCAACGTGATTTCAATAGTTTCTGGGGACGTTCATATTCAGAATCTTCATCGCTTCAGAATGAGCAGGGATATTCTGTGTTCTGTTATTTTCCGGTTTTTAAAGATGCTGTGATTAAGACCGGAATAGATGTTTTTTCTTTTCCTTTTATTAAATACGGTATAGATTCTGCTTCTAAAGGATATGATCTTTTCTTTAAACTTGAAAGTGCGCCTGTTAATAAAATGAAGATAAATCTTTCATATCGTTTTAAGAGAAAATATGGTAATGAAAAATCATATTCCGGCGATACATTATTTTATGTTCTGCCTTTTATTGATTCCTTGCTTTTTACTCCGCATGATGTTTCACCTGTTGATAAACATCAGGGATATATTGCATTGAGCTCAAATGCAGGAAATATAGTTTACAATTGTATGGTTGGCGGAAACATTTTGGTAAAGGGTACCGAAAGCGGAAAAAAATCAGGTGTTTACCTTACTTCCATGGTAGGTTATCAGAAAAAGAATTTTCCTTTATCGGGAAATATATCTTTTACTGCTTTTTCAACAGATGATTATTCATCACGTGTTTATATTACGGAAAGAGGAATGCCATATAGTTTCGGTTTTAATTCTCTTTATGGCGAAGGGATGAGAATAGCTGTCAATATAAAATATGATATAATCAAACGACTTACAGTGTGGATAAAATTTTCAAATACTCACTATTTTGATACCGATACTATAGGAACGGGTTTTGAGACTATTTACGGAAGTGACAGAACAGATGTTTCTGCTATGATAAGATATAAGTTTTGAGAATATATTACTGTTCCATGATATTATATAAAAGAACAAAGGCAAACCACGGGGTATGCCTTTGTAATTATTTAATAAGGATTAAAGCCATCCTTTTTCTTTATACCATTGTGTAGTCTCTTTTACACCATCCTCAAGTGAATATTTAGGAATAAAGTCAAGATCTTCTTTTATTGCAGAAATATCGCATATCCAGTTTCTCTGTTTCATGATATTATATTTATCTCTGTTAAGAGTGGATGCTTTTCCTGTTATACCTGATATTTTTTCGGAGATATAAGAAACGCTTTTAAGAAAACACAGCGGGACTCTTACCGGAAGTACTACTTTCTTATTAAGTTCTTTCTGAATAAGCTTACGGAATTCTGTAGATGTATAAGCTCTGTCTTCAGAAATGATATATCTGCATCTTGTCTTACCGAGTTTAATAGCTCTGAAAATAGTTTCAACAAGATCTTTCACATAGATAAAAGTGATCTGCTGCTTCTTATAACCTACGCTGAAATCAAAGCCGGACTTTATTGTTTTAAACATAAGAAGATAATCTTTTTCTCGCGGACCATATACTCCGGTCGGACAAAGTATTATGTAAGGAAAGTTATCAAGAGAACGAAGATATTGTTCTGTCTTCAGTTTACTTCTTCCGTATGCCGTATTAGGAGTTTGTTCATCACAAAGAGTAATAGGAGTCATATTCTTTTCATCTCCAGGTCCGAAACTGCTCAGAGAGCTCATAACAAAAAACTGTTCAGGTACAGAATCCGTTTCAATAAGAGCTTCAATAAAATTGCGGCAGAATCCGTAGTTTATCTTTTCGAAGTCATTGATATCATTGGTTTTTGTAATGCCTAGATTATGTATGATAATATCCCATTTTCCATATTTCTCAATATGCTGCGTTATGGCACTTTGAAGTTTCTCTTTATCATAGAAAGGAAGATCGATGAAGTTTATTCTTTCATCAGTTAAAAATTCACGAGATGTGGTTTTTCTTATTCCGGCCCAGGTATTGAATTCTTCTTCAAGAGCTCTCTCCACAATAAAACTGCCTATAAAACCTCCTGCTCCCGTGATAAGGACATTCCTTTTCTTATTTACAGAAGCTGAAGTGCTGATATTGTTTTCCATAATCATTTGCTGAGAAAATAGTGATTTGGTTCAAAATTAAGAATTTTGTTTTTATTAGGAAGAGATATGTATATAACAAAAAAGCGAACTATCTGTTAAGATAATTCGCTTTTGTTGCCTTACTAAGATTCGAACTCAGACTAACAGAACCAGAATCTGCTGTGCTACCATTACACCATAAGGCAATCATTTTCTTGATTGCGATGCAAAGATAGCGCTATATTTTAAAATGACAATACCCTGATGAGAAAAAAATCACTTTTTTGCAAAAAAAATGCCATTTTCGATAAGAAACGGCATTTTTATATGATTATTCGGAGTTTATTTCATCTGATATTTGAAAGTTTCGGTCTCTCCGTCTTCATAAGAGATGTTGATAATATAGCTGTTCTGCTTTTCCAATTTAATTATATATGAATAATCCGGCGCGTCATTTGTGTGGATGATCTGGCCTGTGAAATTTACCGCTTCTATACGGTTTATCTTTTTATCAGACTCGATGAAAAGTTCATTTTCTATATTCCAGTATCTGACGTAAGTTTTGATATTTGAATTTTTAACTGCCACATCTTCGTCAGAACTTATAACTATAGTTGTATTTTCCTTTATAGGTTCCATCTTATAATAATCGCCGTTGGTGATCTTATCTGTAGCGGTTTCACCGTTTATCCTGACAGAAAGAAGATCCTTACCTGTCACTGACTGTATCTTGATTCTTGGAGAAGCACCGTGTTCAACAAGAAGTTCTGAATATGAATTTGCTTCAGCTTCAACTATTCTGAGTGTATATTCCTTGATTTTGAATTCACATTCAAGAGTTGAATTACCGTTTATTCCCGATATTATAACTTCATTATTGTTTTGAGACACATTATTTCCGTTTAGTGATACAGAGCCGACATTATAGCTTTCGTAAGGGATTATCTTTAAAAGAGACTCTTTTGAATCATCATATATTATATGATCTTCAGAAAATATCTTGTTTCCGTTATAAGTAAGGTATCCTCCGTCGTTATAAAGCACTTTCAGAATATATTCACCTCCTTCAATTTCTTCTTCTATGATATTTTTAAAATTATTCCATCCTGAAAGCATTTCATAATTCGCCCTGGTACCGGAAGGAACTTTAAGAGCAATATTATTGTAAGTATTATCGTCAAACGTTTCCTGTGCTATTGAGAAAGGATTAAGCTGACGGTTTGTTACGGAGTTCTTAAATTCAACAGATCCGAATGCTTTATTGCCAAGACTTATTACTGAGTTTGGAATAAGAATCTCATTCATTGCATAACAGTTTTCAAAAGCACTCTCTCCTATTTCTTTAATCTGATCAGGCAGAGTGACATCAGAAAGCATATAGCAATCAGAAAAAGCACCTTCGCCTATTGACTGAAGATTTTCATTAAAAGAAACAGTTTTAAGATTAGAGCATAAAGAAAATGCATGGCTGCCTAATGTCTTTATGTTTGAAGGAAGAACGATATTTTCAAACCTTATACACATCGAAAAGGCAGCGTCGCCTATTGTCTCTGTCTGTGAAGGAATAGTTATATCGGCAAGATTGCTGCATCCTGCAAATGCCATCTCTTCTATTTCTTTGATTTTTTCGCTTAAAGATATTTCTCTCAGTGATGTGGCTCCGGCAAAAGCTCCTTTACCTATTTTTTTACAACTTCCGGGAATAGTGATATATTCCATTGATTCGGCTCCCTGAAAGAAATAATCGGGGATTTCCTTAATAAATTCTGAAAGAGAGACATTTTTAAGTTTCTTGCAGTTGGAGAAAACTCCTTCATCGAGTGTTGTTGAAGCATTGCTGATATTGACATTATCAAGAGTCGCGCAATTATTGAAAGAAAACTTTTTTATGTATTTAAGTGATGCGGGAAAGTTGATATTTTTCAGTTCTGAAGCACCTGAAAACGCATATTCTCCGATTGTGTGAATCTGTTGGGGAAGAATGATATTCTTAAGTGATTCACATCCCGTAAAAGCATAATTTGAAATAACAGAAAGATTGTCAGATAGTCTTATACCTCTTATTGAACTACAACCGAAAAAAGCATACGGCTCTATTATATTTACATTATCGGGTATGAATATGCTGTCGATTGCCGAACAGCCGAAAAATGCGTATTCAGAAATCTTCTCTATTGAAGAAGGAAGATCTGTCAATATAAGAGAGTTGCAGTTTACGAATGCTCCTTTATTAATCGATGTTACAGAAGAAGGAATTTCTATATTTTCAAGATGCCAGCAGTTTCGGAAACTGTTTGCTCCTATTGTCCTGAGATTTTCCGGTAATATGATATTTTTAAGTTTTACGGCATCTGATTCATTTTCCACTTCTAGAAAAAAAGAATATTCAGGCATCTCGTCAGATTTAAAAAATGAATATTCTGTTATGCTGCAGTTTTTCAGATTAAGAAATTCAAGACTTTTGAAATAATCGCGGATATAGATTATGTCTTTCTGATTGATAGTTCCGGATAGAGTTAATGATGTTACGGATAATGCAACCGATTCATTTATTGTGTTTCTTAAAGTACCGCTTGTTGTTTGTAATGTTATTTCCGAAGCGTAAGAAGTAAAGGTTATTAACGAATTTATAATTAATAAGATAGTGTAAATTTTTTTCATCTTATGCGTTTTCAAATTTATCTCAAAGTTATATTTTTTTTATAAAAGAGTTAAAATAAATAACTGTTTATTTGACTTGTAGTTATAGTTAAAACATGAAGTTCAAACGCATTATTTTCTTTTTTATCAGAAGGCAAAATAAGAAGGTATGATAATAAGTAGGTATTGAATTATTCGTAAGATAAACCGGATAATCGATTTTTTTATTCTAAATGTTTTGCAAATACTGCAACATATATAAAATAAAAAAGGCCTCAGTAACCTGAAGCCTTTTCTAATGTTGTCTCACAAAGATTCGAACTTTGACAAACAGAACCAAAATCTGTTGTGCTACCATTACACCATGAGACAATCAAACGTGCTTTATCTCTAAAGCGATGCAAATATACGATGAAATATATTCATATACAATATGAATTATCTATATTTTAATTTGTTAACAAGATTAAACCTGCTTTAAAATGCTCTGTAAGGCTGTTTTTATATAAAATAAGCTCTGTATTTCAGACCGTAAAGTCAAAACACAGAGCTTTATTTTTCAGATTATTCCAAAGAGAAAGTTTTTAGTAAAAATCTCTGCAGTTGAAAGAATCAGTATTTTAATTCTTAATTATTTAATTAAGTGATTATTTGGCAATAAGAAGGAAGTAGTTTTTCTTACCTTTCTGCACAAGGATATATTTGTCATTAAGAAGGTAGCTCGCATCAATAGTTTCTTCAGGAGAAGCAAGTTTGTTTTTGTTTATTGATACACCACCACCCTGAACAAGTTTTCTAAGCTCTCCTTTTGAAGGGAAAACTTTTACTTTTTCAGCAAGAAGATCAGCAGCTTTTATACCGTTATCTATGTCGCTTTTCTCAATTTCAAAAGTAGGTACACCTTCGAAAACAGAAAGAAGAGTATCTTCATCAAGTTTCTTAAGTGCATCAGCAGTAGAATTTCCGAAAAGAATATTTGACGCTTCTACGGCAGCATCATAGTCTTCAGAAGAATGAACCATGATAGTCACTTCTTTTGCAAGTCTTTTCTGTAATGGTCTTAAGTGAGGAGCTTCAGCCTGTTCTGCCACAAGAGTTTCGATTTCTTCTTTAGAAAGAGATGTAAAGATCTTGATATATTTCTCAGCATCAGCGTCGCTTACATTAAGCCAGAACTGGTAGAATTTGTAAGGTGTAGTATATTTTTTATCAAGCCATACGTTACCTGATTCAGTCTTACCGAATTTACCTCCGTCAGCTTTTGTGATAAGCGGACATGTAAGAGCATAAGCCTCTCCTCCGTTCATTTTTCTGATCATCTCAGTACCTGTGGTGATATTACCCCACTGATCTGATCCGCCCATCTGAAGTTTACAGTTTTTATTCTCATTAAGGTAAACGAAGTCGTATCCCTGAAGAAGCTGATAAGTGAATTCCGTAAATGAAAGACCTGATTTACCTTCACCGCTAAGACGTTTCTTTACAGAGTCTTTAGCCATCATATAGTTTACAGTAATGTTTTTTCCTACAAGACGGATAAATTCAAGGAAAGAGAAATCTTTCATCCAGTCGTAGTTGTTAACAAGCTCTGCAGCATTAGGAGCATCTGATTCGAAATCAAGAAATTTAGAAAGCTGCTTTTTGATAGAATCCTGATTATGACGAAGTGTAGCTTCATCAAGAAGATTTCTTTCCTGAGACTTCATTGACGGATCACCGATCATACCTGTCGCACCACCGATAAGAGCGATAGGTTTGTGACCTGCTCTCTGGAAATGTCTTAGCATCATAACGGATACAAGGTGTCCGATATGAAGTGAATCCGCTGTAGGGTCAATTCCTACATAAGCAGTAGTCATTTCTTTATTAAGTTGTTCTTCAGTACCGGGCATCATATCGAAGATCATGCCTCTCCATCTTAATTCTTCTACGAAATTCATATATTTAATTTTTAGTTATTTTTTCTGTCTTTGAAAATATCTTTTCTGAGTACGGTGATCATTCTTACTGATTCACGTCCTTATCTGAAGTTTATTATTCTTATTTATTTTTCAGATATTAATTTTTAAAAATCATTGTGCAGAAAACAGCTGCAAAGTTAGATATTTTTTTAAGTGTTTCATATTTATTTAATTTATAATCTCATAGGCTACTAATTGCGTATCTGTTTTCATTTATACAAGATTCATTTTAATAAATATTCCGGATCACATTCATTAATAAAAAAGATGTGATCCGGAATATTTCAAATGATTTCCTTTCTTTATATTATGTTTAAATCATCGTATCTGATATCTTTTCAAAATATTCTGATTTATAATGCTTTAATTGATATTAAAGTTTAACTGAAGGGATAATTCTTTCAAGATTTACTCCTATCTGCTCTTTTAGGTCCTTAACTTCTATATCAAGATCCTTTGCTATCATTTTGTAAACCTCCCTGATATCTGTTGTGGCTTCATCATTTTCAATAAATAAACGATTTATAGGAGTTTGTTTGACAGCATCTTTATTATATATATACCCGAAAGAAAGATAAAGTCCCTTATCAATGAGCTGACCGGCAAGAATTTCATTTCCTCTGAATCCGTGTATTATCCAGGGCTGAAAAGGATTTGTAGATTTATGAAATTCAATAATTTCGGCACTTGATTTCACGTTGTGAATAATAAGAGGTTTCTTAAATTCTTCTGATATTTCAATCATTTTCTCAAATACCTTCATTTGTAGTTTGATATCTACCGAGCATAAATGATCTATCCCGCTTTCGCCTATCATCATGACATTGGCATTTTCTGCAAGTGCCATGATCATTCTTTCCTGTTCGGCAATTTTATTTTCAATAATATACCACGGATGTATACCGAGACTTAGATGGATCTTTTTCTCTTCCACAAGTTTATCCAGTTTGTCTTTTTCTCTGATATCTGCATTCAATATTTGAAATATACCTTCCGTTTTATTGAGATGATGCGTATGAATATTTATATAATCCATATATCTGTAGTTTAATTTAAGATGATTAATCGTTATAATTTTCCTGTTTCTTTATTTGTGAAATTATTTATGAAGTTACAGAAAGTCAGATACTTCTATGTTGTTCATTATAATACTAACATAGTTTAGCCTTTTTGTGTTTAAATAAAATATCCTCCATAATTCCCGTATTTAAGAATTATGGAGGATATTATTTTTTATTATATCTCCGTTTATTATGATCAACAAAAATAAGCGTAACAAATTATACTTAAGGATATGTTATATCATAGAAGAAAGCATCTACAAGTTTTTTAATTCAACTCCTTTATATAATCATTATTCAGTGAATTATGGGACCGGATCATATCCGCTTCCACCCCATGGATGACATCTGGATATTCTTTTTAAAGTTAGCCACATACCTTTTACGGGCCCATGTTTCTGCAATGCTTCTATTGCATATTGAGAACATGTAGGTACAAATCTGCAAGACGGCGGAGTAAGTGGAGAAATTACCTTACGATAGAAATATATCGGTAGCAGAAGTATGCTGACTATAATCTTTTTCATATTAAGTTAAGTTTTAGGCAAATCTTATTTATGAATTATACTTTGTCATTTACCTTGTTCCTTAATTTATAAAGCATATCCTTTATTGATTTTTCAATCTCATGATAATCTTTAATCTCTTTATCAAGATAAAGAATAGCCATGCTTATTCTAATATCTTTTTCTTTTAAAGATTCAATCAGGATATTTTTATTTAAGCGGTAGGCCTCTTTTGTTCTTCGTCTTATAAGGTTTCTTTTTACCGCTCTTTTGAATTTCTTTTTAGGAACACTTACAAACATAGAAGAACTCACAGTTTGTGCTTCAGGAGATGTAAATGAATATACTACTCTGAAAGGATAGCATACAAATGAATTCCCCTTAGTAAAAAGATTAGATATTAAAGTTTTGCTGCTAAGTCTTTCTTCTTTTGTAAGACGTCTGTCAATGATATCTCCTCCGCAATTATCGTTGCCGATGTTGTTATTTCCTTCCTCTTCTGAGATATGCATATTATTAAGTTCTGTCATAGTCATAAAAAAGCTCGAAAGCATTATTAATGTTTGATACAAAAATAACAATGCTTTCGAGCTATATATTTTAAATTCAATTATTTTTTATCTTTTGAGATATTTTTAAAATAATTGTCAATTGCAGCAGTCATTGATGGAGCTTCCTTTGTAGGAGCTTCTATGTCAAGTCTTAGTCCTGCTTCTTTTACCGCTTTCGCAGTAGTAGGGCCGAAACATCCGATCTTAATATCCTTCTGTTCGAAGTTCGGGAAGTTTTTCAGAAGAGAATTAATTCCTGATGGGCTGAAGAATACAAGCATATCATAATCGAACTTTTCTTCTTCGGTAAAGTCGTTGCTCACAGTTCTGAACATAACAGCTTTCGTATAATTGATATGATTAGCATCAAGTATAGCAGTCTGTTCGTCATTATGAACATCTGACATAGGAAGAAGGAACTTCTCACCTGAATGTTTAAGAATAGAAGGCATCAATCCGTCAAGCTTTCCTGTATTGCCAAAGAATATTTTTCTTTTTCTGTAAACAATATATTTCTGCAGATACAAGGCAATAGATTCTGTAAGACAGAAATATTTCATTGTATCCGGAACAGTAATTCTAAGTCCTTCACATAACTGGAAGAAATGATCAATTGCTGTTCTTGCTGTAAATATAACAGCTGTATGATCAAGAATGGAAATCTTCTGTTGTCTGAACTCCTTAGGACTTACAGACTCAACCTTGATAAAAGGTCTGAATTCCATTTGAACACCATATTTTTGTGCAATATCGAAGTAAGGCGATTTTTCTGATGCAGGTTTCGGCTGTGAAACCAAAATTTTCTTAATTTTCAAAGCTATATAAGTTTGTGTTCTATACCATTTAATATTAGAAATAATATCCTATAATAAAAAAACAGCGATGTTATTTCGATGGCGCAAAGATACAAAATTAGGTAAACTAAACTATTAAAACCATTAAAAAAAATCCTAATTCCTTTATAAATAAACATCAACCGTGTTATTAAATAAAGGATAATCACTATCATTAAGAAAGTTTTTAAAGATAAACTGTAATAAATTGCAATTAATACAGGCAAAATCAAACTCAAACCCAGTACAATTGTTGTGTTGGTAAGTCCTTGTACAAGTAACTTTATTTTTATCTTGTTAGAAAAAATAAAGCCAATTAATCTTAATATTATAACCTGTATTAAATAAACCGTGAAGAAAAAACATCCGAAAGAAAGTATGAAAATAAAGGAGCTTATATCAGAATAAACCTTTTCAATATAGGTATCATAAATATAAAAAAAGCCCATCCCCTCTATTATAAAGGTCACTATAAGCATAACACCTTTCAGTCTCAGCAGAGTCAGTGTCGATTCAACCGTAAAACTTTTTCGGGGAGTATTTTCAAATATTTCGGTAAATATCCTTTCAATAAACTTCGAAGAAGTGCTGTAGCAATATGCGAAAAGAAGAAAACATATAATGATCATTGTAGTTACGATATCATTATTGAATATATATCCCTCCCTCGGTATGCCTTTTATATAATCATTATTTTCTTCGGCATATGTTATTTCCGAAGTTTTATCGAAACCGTCAATTTCAGTAAAAATATTTCCGGATGAACGTATATCGCTTTTCAGACTGTCATTGTAAAAATGATAATCTCTGCTCAACGTTTCACTTCCGGTGATACTGTCGGAATTATTTAATATTATATTTTTATGCTTTTCAGACATATTTCCTCTTTATTGTTTCATTAGTCTGGATAAACTTAATCCATTTTTTGAGAATGACCTCTCTGTATCTATGATTCCTTATTTATAATATTATAGATATCCTCTACCGAATTTGCCACTTCCCATAACGAAGCATTCTCTTTGCTCATGAAAGTCTGACTTATCGCATGATCAAGCATCTTGATAAGATGATCATAATAATTGTTGATGTTATAAATTATAATCGGCTTATTGAAAAGATTAAGTTGCTTCCAGGTTATAATTTCCATCAACTCCTCCATTGTTCCGCATCCACCGGGCAAAGCAATGAAGGCATCTGCAAGTTCAGCCATCTTAGCTTTTCTTTCATGCATTGTCTCTGTAATGATAAGATCATTAAGTTTAGTATGATGCATTGCTCCGTCAACCATAAACTTAGGAATTACACCTATGACCTTCCCGCCGTTGTTTAGCATCGAATCTGTAAGTTTTCCCATGAGACCGCTGTTGCCGGCACCGCAGATACATTTTATATTATTTGAAGAAAACAACTCTCCAAGTTTTTCTGCCGAATCAAAATATATCTTATCGATATCAGAGCTTGATGCGCAGTAAACACATATGTTTTTAATTGACATTTGTTGTAATGGTTTGATTATTAGCTAAATAGAATTTAATATTTCCGATATTAAATAAAATCACTTTATTAAATATCTCAGAAAGAAACATTTTGTTTAAAACATGATGAATCAGTGTTTTATGATATTTCTTACGAACAATTATTTCCCTTTCAGAATTTTCTTTATATCATTAAGCTTATTCAATGCCTCAAGAGGAGTCAGATTATTGACATCAAGATTGATAATTTCATCCCTTATCTGACTTAGCACAGGATCATCCAGCTGAAAGAAACTTAACTGATATCCGTCAGCACTATGTGATATATCCTTAATAGGTTTTGATATCGATCCCTGTCGGTTTTCTTTTTCTAACTGTTTCAGAATCTCATTAGCTCTTTTCACAATACTTTTTGGCATACCGGCAAGTTTTGCCACATGTATACCGAAGCTATGCTCGCTCCCGCCCCTGACAAGTTTTCTGAGGAAGATTACTTTATTATCAACCTCTTTTACCGATACATTATAATTGGCGATTCTTTCATACGTTTTTTCCATCTCATTCAGTTCATGATAATGAGTTGCAAAAAGAGTCTTAGGTCTCGCCTTACTGTTCTGATGAATATTCTCAACAATAGCCCACGCAATAGAGATACCGTCATAAGTACTTGTACCGCGGCCAAGTTCGTCAAAAAGAATAAGACTTCTTTCGGACATATTATTAAGGATATCTGAAGCCTCATTCATCTCAACCATGAAAGTTGATTCTCCGAGCGAAATATTATCGGACGCTCCTACACGGGTAAAGATTTTATCTACTACTCCTATAGACGCACTTTCCGCAGGAACGAAACTTCCTATCTGCGCAAGAAGAGTGATCAAAGCCGTCTGTCGTAATAAAGCCGATTTACCCGCCATATTAGGACCGGTGATCATTATCACCTGCTGAGAATCATTATCAAGAAGAAGGTCATTTGCAATATAACTTTCACCAGCAGGAAGCTGTTTTTCAATAACCGGATGTCTTCCCTGCTTAATATCAATTATGAGAGAAGAATTTATTATCGGTCTTATATATCTGTTCTGCTGTGCGACCTTTGCAAAAGAAAGCAGACAGTCAAGCCTTGCAACAAGATTGGCATTATGCTGAATATTCGGAATATATTCTGCAAGCGAAAGAACGAGATCATTGAAAAGTCTGGCCTCCAGCGAAAGTATCTTATCTTCCGCACCCAGAATCTTCTCCTCATATTCTTTCAGTTCCTGAGTGATATATCTCTCCGCATTAACAAGAGTCTGTTTTCTTACCCATTCCGAAGGAACTTTATCCTTGTGAGTGTTTCTCACCTCTATATAATATCCGAATACATTATTATAACTGATCTTGAGTGACGGAATTCCAGTATGTTCACTTTCTCTCTGCTGGATTTTCAGAAGATAATCTTTCCCGCTGAAAGCTATGCTCCTCAATTCGTCAAGATCTGAATTTATGCCTGTCTTAATAATAGAACCTTTATTAAGAAGAACCGGAGGATCATTATTTATTTCATTATCGATTCTGTCTCTTATCGATTCACAAAGAGAGATCTGTTCTCCTATCTTTATAAGGGACGACTGTCCCGAATCAAGACATAATTTCTTTATCGGTTCAAGAGCTCTAAGTGCAACTTTAAGTTGAACAACCTCTCTCGGATTCACTCTGCCTACAGCTACTTTCGAAACAATTCTCTCAAGATCCCCTATTAGTCTAAGAAGAGAATCTATCTCATCCCTAAGCTCCGGATCTCTGAAAAAATATTCAACCACATCAAGACGCTCCTCGACAGGCTTCACATCTTTAAGAGGGAAAAGAATCCATCGTCTCAGCATTCTTCCTCCCATCGGAGAAATAGTTCTGTCAATAATATTAAGAAGAGATGTACCTCCCTCGTTCATCGTTCCCGAAAGTTCAAGACTTCTTACCGTAAACTTATCAAGTCTTACATAACCGTCTTCCTCTATTCTTGAAAGAGATGTGATATGTCCGACGTTTGAATGTTTAGTTATATCAAGATAATAAAGTAAGGCACCCGATGCGATGATACCGTCAATAAGCTGATCGATACCGAACCCTTTCAGGTTCTTTGTCTCAAACTGTTTCAGTAATCTGTCTTTTGCCGCGTCAGAAGTAAAGATCCAGTCATCAAGCTCGAATGTGAAATATCTGCTTCCGAACTTCTCTTCAAAAAGCTGCTTTTTTCCTTTTTCGAAAAGAACCTCTTTTGGCGAAAAATTATTAAGAAGCTTATCTATATATTCAAAACTTCCTTCAGCCGTCAGAAACTCTCCGGTTGAAACGTCAAGGAAAGAAACACCGCAATGTCCTTTCTTTGAAGAGAAATTTATACCGGCAAGGAAATTATTTTCTTTATTGTTTAATACATTATCATTAAAAGAAACCCCCGGAGTTATAAGTTCGGTGATACCTCTTTTTACAAGTTTCTTTGTCATTTTCGGATCCTCAAGCTGTTCGCAGATTGCTACGCGCTTTCCCGCTCTGACAAGTTTAGGAAGATAAGTATCCAGTGCATGATGTGGAAATCCGGCAAGCTCGACATACGATGCCGAACCGTTTGCTCTCCTGGTAAGAGTTATACCGAGAATTGCTGCAGTATCTATTGCATCCTGAGAGAACGTTTCATAAAAATCCCCTACGCGAAACAGAAGGATAGCATCCGGATGCTTACTCTTCATTTCAATATACTGTTTCATTAATGGTGTTTCAACAACTGCTTTTGCCACTTTAAAATCTCCTTTTTTACCTGTAATTTAAAATTCAGCCTTTTATTATCTTATGTGATGACTCAGGCCATTATAATACAAAGTTAGCTTTTTTACTTGTTATTTTATTTCTATTCAGCCTTAGCCTCATTCTCTTAAAGCTTAAAAATATTTATTTGAAGAAAATATACGCCACGAATATAGCGGCTACTATTCCTATTCCGTCAGCAAACAATCCTATTCCCGCAGCATATCGTGTTCTGCTGATTCCGATACTTCCGAAATAAACCGCAAGAATATATAATGTTGTATCTGTTGCGCCCTGGATTGTCGATGCTACACGAGCGACAAAAGAATCCACTCCGAAAGTGTTTATAGCATCAACCATCATACCTCTTGCTCCGCTTCCGCTGAGAGGTTTCATAAATGCTGTCGGCAATGCTTCAACAAAATCGGCAGGAACTCCGATCACCGTAAACAAAGATGCTATTCCGTCGGTCAGGTATGCCATCGCCCCTGAACTTCTGAATACTCCCACTGCAACGAGCATCGCGACAAGATAAGGTATAATTGTTACAGCTGTCTGGAATCCTTCTTTAGCTCCTTCTATAAATGTATCAAAAACATTTATTTTCTTTATCACTCCCGATAATATAAACCCGGCGATTATACTGAAAAGAATAAAGTTTGAAATAAACGATGACCAGTGAGCGATCTCATTCTGTTCCATTCTGCTGAAAAGAAACATCATTCCGAAGATCAGAAATGAAAGTCCGGCAATGGTTCCGATAATCACCTTGTCAAATATATTTATTCTTTGCTTCAGACAGCACGCTATGATACCCGCTACAGTTGAGAAAAAAGTAGCTATAAGAATAGGAAGGAAAATATCCGAAGGATTGGCTGCTCCGAACTGAGCCCGATACATCATAACGCTAATCGGAATAAGAGTAAGCCCCGAAGTATTAAGAACAAGAAACATAATCATCGCGTCACTTGCCAGATCCTTCTCTTTATTCAGTGTCTGCATTTCCTTCATTGCTTTCAGTCCAAGCGGCGTCGCTGCATTGTCAAGTCCGAGCATATTGGCTGATATATTCATGAATATCGAACCCATAGCAGGATGATTAGCAGGAATGCCCGGAAACAATCTTGAAAAAAGAGGATTGACAATTTTTGCGAATCTTTCAACAACTCCTCCCTTTTCTCCCACTTTCATAAGACCAAGCCATAAGGAAAGAACACCGGTCAGACCGAGCGAAATTTCAAAGGCAGTCTTTGCAGAAGAGAATGTGGAATTCACCACCTCACTCCATATATTAATGTTACCCGTAATTATCGACTGCAATGCCACCACTACAAAAGCAATAAGAATCAGTCCGATCCAGATGTAATTAAGAACCATATAATAATATTTTCATTTTATAACGAAGATACAAAAACAACAATAATCAGTTTCATTATATACACTCTAAAAAAAAGAGCCGACATAAAGTCAGCTCTTTTTCTTATTCATAAAATATAATCTTTTCTCTTTATCAAATTTTTCTATCGCATATCTCAGTGTCGTTCTCGGCATATAATGTGCGTGTTCTTCAAGAAAAGCCACAAGCCTTTCCTCGTCTTTTTTTCCTGCTTCACGAAGCATCCATCCTACTGCTTTTCTTATCAGATCATGTTCATCATTAAGTAGAGCGAGTGCCAGAACGAATGTATCATCAAGGTAACCGTGTCGCATCATTGTCCATGTTGAGACCATAGCGATTCTTTTCCTCCACAGATTCTCATCTTTTGAAAATGAAGTCAGGATATCGCTTCCGAATTTATCATGTTCCGGATGATTCTCCTTCTTCCTTTTATTCCTTTCAAGTGATATCCATTCACCAAGGATTTTCGGACATGAAAGATCTACAAGATCCCAGTTGTTTGCTTTCTCTGCTTTTGACAGATAAAAATCAACAATTTCTTTTCTCTCCTTTTCCGAGTTCTTTGACTTTGCGAATTTATCAACAAGAATAAGAAAACCACAAAGACGTACTTCATGAACCTCATCATCTATAAGTAATGAAATATCCTCAATCGGAATATCCCTAAATTCTTTCGCAACGTTTCTGTTTACCGGAACAGGAATACCCCAGAATATGTCGCCTTCTCCATACTGTCCCGGAGCACTCTTGAAAAATGAACTTAATATTTTTACTTTCTCCGGATTGGAAAAAGCCGAAAGCCTTTCCTTTACATCCTTATATGAAGCTGCCATATTCCCGATGATTAAAAATGATTATTTAATTTACCCTGCAGATCTTTCCTCCTTCGAAGAAGTTGATGATATTCTGTGACGCAAAAGCAGCCATCTCATTTCTTACATCGTAAGTCTGAGTTCCGGTATGAGGAGTCAATACTACGTTGTCAAGATCAAGAAGTTCTTCACTGACCTTATGACCTCCTTCAAACACATCAAGTCCTGCGCCGTAAATCTCACGGTTTCTCAATGCTTCCGCAAGAGCAGATTCATCTATAAGCGGACCTCTTGCCGTATTGATAATCGAAGCGGTAGGCTTCATCAACTTAATCGTTTCCTTATTAATTATATGATAAGTATCCGGAGTATTCGGAGCATTAAGAGATATCACATCAGATGTCTTAATAAGTTCCTCAAATGAAACGAATCTGGCATCATATAGAGATTCTATTTTCGGATCAAGAGGACGACGGTTGTTATATACCACTTTCATTCCTGCTGCTTTCGCCCGTCTTGCAAGAGCCTGTCCTATCCTGCCCATTCCGTAGATGCCGAGTGTCTTTCCCCATAATGAATAACCCAGGTTATTAAGCAGTCCCCATTCCAGATCTTTTGTTCTGAGACGACGGTCGCAGTCAGCAATCCTTCTCATCACTGAAAGCATAAGTCCCATTGCCATATCAGCTGTCGGCTCTGTTACCGGATCAGGAGTATTGGTTATCACAATCCCTTTTTTAGTTGCATAATCAACATCTATATTTTCAAATCCTGCGGCATAGTTAGAAACTATTTTAAGATTTACTCCTTTGTCAAGAAGTTCTGCCGTTACCGGAAAATTATACATTGACTGGAGTACATCATATTCATGAATAACTTCAAGAACTTCCTCATATGTGAAAGACTCTTTCCCTTCAGCCGGAAATGTAACATCGTATTTGCTTATCAGTTCAGAATAACCGTCTCTGAACATATTGTAAGTAACTAATACCTTCATAGAAAATAGAGATGTGAAATGAATATTTTTAAATAAAATTATATATACAAATTTACAAACTGTTTATAATAGAAAGAATAATAGTCTGATATAAAATTGGTTTTATTATAATCAAAAAGCCCATAATAATTGATTTTATTATGAGCTTCTTATATTGGATCGTTGTATTATTGTTTATTTGAGCATTTGTCGCAAACTCCTTTCAGTACATAATTGATATTGTTAAGAACGAACTTATCAGGAAGAGCAATTACAGGTACAGGTGTTGATTTCAGGCAGAATGTCTTGTCGCATTTTTCACAATGGAAATGAGCATGCAGTTCTTTTACCGAGCAAGAGCAGTCGGTATTGCATACCGCATATTTCAGTGATCCCGATCCGTCATCTATACAATGAACAAGATTGTGCATCATGAATAAAGATATTGTCCGGAATATTGTTGACTTCTCTGCTGTCTCCAGTTTATTCTCAAGATCAAGTATTGAAACCATTTCTGCAGAATCCATCATAGTTTTAAGAATAAGGATTCTCATAGCCGTTGGACGGATCTCTCTCTTTCTTAATATCTCTTCATATTTATCATTCCTGTTTTCCATTGTTCATGATTTATCTGTGATTCATATATGTCCATTGTATTCTTACAGCATTAAGAATTGCAAGAAGAGCTACGCCGACATCGGCAAAGACTGCTTCCCATAAGGTTGCTATTCCGCCTGCTCCTAACAAAAGTACTATTATTTTTATCGAGAATGCCATAATGATATTCTGAAACACTACCCTTTTTGTCAGCTTCGAAATTTCTATGGCATCTGTTATTCCGGATAGTCTGTCGGTCTGAATCACTACATCCGCAGTTTCGATTGCGATATCACTGCCGAGCGCTCCCATCGCAATTCCGATATCACTCATCGCAAGAATCGGAGCATCATTAATCCCGTCGCCTACAAAAGCAATCTTTCCACTTCCCTCATTTCTTATATTTTCCATTACTGCAGCCTTGTCCTGTGGAAGCAAATCTCCGTAATAGTCGGAAACTGTCAATTCTTTCGCAACGCTATCAACCGTACTTTTGTTGTCTCCTGAAAGTATTTTAATATTATTTATTCCATTACGCTTAAGATCATTTATTGTCTGTTTTGCGTCCTCTTTCAATATGTCGGAAAGAGAAATATATCCTAAGAAAATATTATCTGCCGCAATAAATATGGATGTCCCTTTTGCTTCTTTTATTTCTGAAGGATAACTGATATTATTACGATTCATCAGTTTTATATTTCCGGCAAGAATTGAATAGCCTTTTGAAATAGCCTCTATGCCGTAGCCTGCTATCTCTTTAATTTTATCCGGTTCTGAAAAAGAAATATGTTTTTCCTGAGCTTCCTTCACAATCGCCTTTGCAAGCGGATGATTGCTTTTATATTCTGCTGATGCTGCCAGACTAAGTAACTCTTCTTTACCGTAACCGTTGAATGTAACGATATCCTTAATTCCAAAACTTCCTTTTGTAAGTGTCCCGGTTTTATCAAAAAGAATAGTGTCGATCTTTGTCAGTGCATCCATATAATTGCCACCCTTGAAAAGTATTCCTCTTGAAGATGCTGCTCCTATTCCTCCGAAGTACCCGAGCGGAATACTTACGACAAGAGCACACGGACATGATATCACAAGAAACACAAGTCCTCTGTAAAGCCATTCGTTAAAGTCGTATATGAAAGACGTATTAATCAGAGAATATATAAACGGTAAAGCTACTACCATAAATGCAAGCGCTGTCACGACAGGTGTATATATTCTTGCAAGTCTTCTCATAAGCAATTCCGGTTTCGCTTTCTTTTCCGATGCATTCTGTACCATATTTATTATTCCCGACAGTGTTGATTTGTCATATGGTTTCGTAATTTTTATCCTTACGACCTGATCTGTTACAATCATTCCTGCCAGAACTTCACCTTCTCTTTCTATCAGTCTCGGAAGTGATTCTCCTGTAAGAGCCGATGTATTAAACGATGCTTTTTCATCAATAAGGATCCCGTCAAGAGAAACTCTTTCTCCTGCTTTTACTTCTATGATCTCACCGACAGAAACATCAGATGGACTTACAATGGTTTTGATCCCCTCCTTTATCAACGTAGCAGTTTGCGGACGGATATCAAGTAAAGAGCGTATATTTCTTTTGGCACGCATTACCGCTTTCTCCTGAAATAATTCTCCTATCGAATAAAACAACATCACGGCAACTGCTTCCGGATATTCCCCGATATAGAAGGCACCGACCGAGGCAATCGTCATAAGTGTAAACTCGTTGAAATAATCTTTCTTCCGTATAGAATGAAAAGACTCCTTTAAAACGGGAAAGGCAATAGCTATGAAAGCAATGAAATACCATATGAAAACATACTGGTCGTTTTTAAACCATGCTATATTTTTTGATTTAAGAAAGAATCCTGTCAACAGCATTACTGCTGCAAATACCGGAGATATATACTCCGATCCTCTGAAAGAAAAAAAAGAGTTTTTTCTTTCTTCATTTGAGGCGCAGGCCGAACCCTGCGGATTATTACAATGACATGAACAAGCCATAACTTTTGAATTTTTATTATAATACAAAGTTAGGGTCTGATTTATGCAACTTTGTTGCAAACTCATCTACCGAAAAAAAATAAGGAGCAGATATCTGCTCCTTACCATTATTACTTCTCCGTATCTTTATCCGTGAAAAGTTTCTTGTTGTTTACATGCCTTTCCTTATCCCGGGTTACTTTCTTTTCTATATTTTTCATAAGCGCATCTGTCAGGTCAATTCCGGTCTGATTAGCCAGACATATCAGAACCCATAACACATCCGCGAGCTCATCAGCAAGCTCCTTGTCTTTGTCGCTTTCCTTAAAAGACTGATCGCCGTATTTGCGGCATATTATTCTGGCCACCTCTCCCACTTCTTCTGTAAGGATTGCCATATTTGTAAGTTCACTGAAATATCTGACACCGTATTTTTTTATCCAGTCGTCAACCAATATCTGAGCTTCCTTTATGGTTAGGTTTTTCTTGCTTTCTGTTTCCATATAAACTGTCTGTTCTATTCTCTGTTTTTAGAATCAATAAGAATCGTTACAGGGCCGTCGTTGATAAGGGCTACTTTCATATCGGCTCCGAATTCTCCTGTTCCTATCTCTTTGCCGAGATCCGCTGTCAGCACTTCTATAAACTTTTCATAAAGCGGAATAGCGATATCCGGCCTTGCCGCTTTTATATACGACGGTCTGTTCCCTTTTGCGGTAAGTGCATGAAGCGTGAACTGACTTATCAGTAATATCTCTCCGTTTATATCTTTAACAGAAAGATTCATCACTCCGTTTTCATCATCGAACACCCGAAGATTTACAATCTTGCGGCTTACCCATTCTATGTCGCTTATACCATCGAACTCTTCAAAACCTACCAGGATCATGAACCCTTTACCTATTTCCGATTTTACTAATCCTTCTATTGTTACCGATGATTCCGATACTCTCTGAATAACGACTCTCATAACTTTCTTTTCTCCTTATTATTTTGTGTTTTCCTTTAAACCTTCTTTTATAAGTTTCGCCTTGGCCGGTCCGACAACTTCTATCAGTTGGTCTATCGTTGCTTCTTTTATTTTTTTTACGCTTTTGAATTTCTTTAGCAGTAAAGTTTTTGTCGCGTCACCTATTCCTTTTATCGCGTCAAGCTCTGAAACTATCTGTCCTTTACTTCTCTTATTTCTGTGAAATGTAATACCGAATCTGTGTGCCTCATCTCTTAGCTGCTGTATCAGTTTCAGACTTTCTGAATTCTTATCCAGATAAAGAGGAATGGAATCTTCCGGAAAATATATCTCTTCAAGTCTTTTCGCAATTCCTATTATCGGAATCTTTCCGTAAAGATCAAGATTCTTTAATGCATCTGTTGCTGCATGAAGCTGTCCTTTTCCTCCGTCTATTACTATAAGTTGTGGCAATGGTTGATCTTCTTCAACCAGCCGTCGGTATCTTCTTCCCACAATCTCATACATTGAAGCGAAGTCATCAGGACCTTCCACTGTCTTTATGTTGAAATGTCTGTAATCTCTTTTTGCAGGTTTTGCATTTTTGAATACTACACATGCCGCAACCGGATTTGTTCCCTGTATGTTTGAGTTGTCGAAGCATTCTATATGTATTGGCAGCTCATGAAGATTAAGATCTTTCTTCAGACGCGACAGTATCCTCGTACTTCGTTGTTCGGGATTCAGTTTCTCTGCATGCTTAAGTTTGTCTATTATGAACTGCTTAAGATTCTTGTCTGAAAGATCGAGCAGTTTCTTCTTGTCTCCCCTTTGCGGCACGGTGAAAATGATTCCTTCTTTTTTATAATCCGGTTCGAATGGGATGATATATTCTTTAGCCGGTGAACGGAATCTTTCATTCATTTCCTCAATGGCAAGTGAAAGTATTTCCTCTTTCGGTTCGTCCATTCTTCTTTTATATTCGAAGGTGTATGACTTGATTACTGCTCCGCGTATTATATGGAAATAATTTATATAAATACTGTTTTCGTCTTCAAGGTAAGAGTAAACATCTACATTGCTGATTTGCGGCTGAACGATACATGTTTTGGTCTGATACTTTTCTACAAGAAGATATTTTTCTTTTACTTCCTGTGCCTGTTCGAACTTCAGCTTCTCTGAATAAGTGATCATCTCGTTCATCATATAATCCAGGACATCGGAAGTGTGGCCTCTTAATATCTCCTTTATATCTTTTATATCCTTATTATAATCTGCTTCATCGACCAGTGATTCACACGGGCCTTTGCAGTTTTTTATATGATATTCCAGACATACCTTGTACTTTCCTTTCTGTAATGCCGGAGGTGAAAGATTAAGCGGACATGTTCTCACTTTATATATCTGGCGGAAAAGGTCAAGTAGCGCATATACCATCTTCACATTCGTATAAGGTCCGAAGTATGAAGAGCCGTCTTTAATGACTTTTCTTGTCATATATATTCGCGGATATGCTTCATTCTTTATACATATATAAGGATAAGTCTTGTCGTCTTTAAGAAGAACATTGTATCTCGGCTGATGAGCTTTGATCATATTGTTTTCAAGATTCAGTGCCTCCTGCTCTGTGTTGACAACAATATATTTAAGAGTGTAGATTTTTCTTACAAGACGGTTTGTCCTTACAGAATCATGAACTTTATTAAAATAAGAACTAACTCGTCGCTTCAGGTTTTTTGCTTTCCCAACATATATTATTTCTCCGTCTTCATCAAAATACTGATACACACCCGGGCTTTCGGGCATGATTGAAATAATCTCTTTTATATGTTCTATTCTTGGATTTCTGATCGCAACCATTTTATATAAACTTTTCCTTTTTATTTAATAATTCAAATTACAAGATATTTTTATTCTGTTGCAAATAAACCACAGCGTTTTATTTATGCTTAAACTCTCTTCCTTTATTTAACTCCGATTACCATGTTATTGTTGCAATTATTTCAAACAAAAAGACGGCCGATCCTTTTTAAGAATCGGCCGTCTATATGCTGGCTTGTATTAATATTTAATCAAAGCATCAACTTCTACACCTTCCGGGAAAAGTTTTCTTCCGTTTAGTCCTTCAAGTTCTACAATGAAATTAATATAGATCTTTTTTACTCCGAAGCTTTTTACAAGATCGTAAGCTGCTTTCATCGTTCCGCCGGTTGCAAGAAGATCGTCATGGATCAACACTACATCGTCAGGTGTAAGAGCATCCTTATGGATTTCGATTGTGTCAATTCCGTATTCTTTCTGATAAGAAGCCTGAATTGTTTCAGCCGGAAGTTTGCCCGGTTTTCTTAGAGTTACAAATCCTGCACCTACTGCATTTGCAATAACAGGCCCCATGATGAATCCTCTCGATTCGATTCCCACCACTTTGGTGATTCCTTTGCCTTCGTATTCAGAGCTCATAAGTTCTGAAAGATCTTTAAGACATTTAGGGTCTTTGAATACTGTTGTTAAATCGCGAAATAAAATTCCTTTTTGAGGGAAATCCGGCACTACGCGGATCTTCTCTTTTATACGTTCGATTCCCATTAGTTTATTATTGGTTTGGTTTTGTTATAAACGTTTCAAGTTGAAGTGTTACTTTATGTTGTTTCACGTGAAACAATTTAAAGTAAGAGTTTAAATCTTCCCTGCCTGTCGGATTAAAACACATGAGTGATGTGTGTTGTTTAATCGGCAAACAAGATAGTAAAGATAATGCTTTTTGATATAATTTGAAATTATATATTCTCATTTGCGATTTATTATAATGGTTTAAATTTTTATAAGTGAAAATTCAGACGTAAAAATTCAGAATCCTTATTAATGTTAATTATACAAACAAAAAGAGACCACAAACCGTGGCCTCTTTCATCTATATAATAATGTAGTTTTATCTTCCTAAAAGCACAAGCAGAATATTTATATCCGAAGGCGAAATGCCGGGAATTCTTGATGCCTGCCCTATCGTTTCAGGATCGATCTTTGTCAGTTTCTGTTTCGCCTCTGTCGAAAGAGAATTTATCTTTGAGTAATCGAACTTTCCTTTTATTCTGATATTTTCAAGTCTTGTGATCTTACCGGCAATCTCTTTTTCACGTTCAATATAACCTTCATACTTCATCATGATTTCAGCCGCTTCAGTAATCTCTTCTTTTCTGTTAGGTATCATATCAAGCTGCTCTTTAAGCGCCGGAATAAACTCAGATATTTTTTCAAGAGAAAGCTGAGGTCTTACAACAAGACCGAAAAGTTTGCATCCCTCCTTCAAAGGAGTGGTTCCGGCAGCCTCAAGGGCTTCATTAACTTTTGCAGGTTTTATAGAATAGCTTTTACAAAAATCTATGATACGGTCGCGGTGTTCTTTTTTCTCATTAAGAAGATCCATTCTTTCCTGATCTGCAAGACCGAGATTGTAACCTTTAGTTGTAAGTCTCATATCTGCATCATCCTGACGAAGCAGAATTCTGTATTCTGCTCGGGATGTAAACATTCGGTATGGCTCGTCGACACCTTTGGTTACGAGGTCGTCGATAAGTACGCCGATATATGCTTCGTCACGACCAAGAACAAATGGTTCTTTTCCTTCAATTTTCTGATGAGCATTGATACCGGCTATGATACCCTGACCTCCGGCTTCTTCATAGCCTGTCGTTCCGTTTATCTGTCCGGCAAAGAAAAGTCCGTTTATAGCTTTTGTTTCAAGAGTATGCTTAAGCTGAGTTGGATCGAAAAAATCATATTCTATAGCATAACCCGGGCGATATATTTTTACATCTCTTAAAGCCGGAATCTTCTTCAGTGCTTCTATCTGAACGTCGATAGGAAGAGATGAAGAGAAACCGTTAAGGTAATATTCTTGCGTTGTCTCACCTTCCGGTTCAAGGAAAAGCTGATGACGTATCTTATCAGGAAATGTAACGATCTTTGTCTCTATACTCGGACAGTAACGCGGCCCGATAGACTGAATCTGCCCATTATATAAAGGTGAATCCGGAAGACCTTTTCTTAATACTTCATGACACTCCTCATTGGTATATGTCATCCAGCAGGGACGTTGCTCAAGCATCGGAGTCTTATAGTCAAGGTAAGAGAATTTGTGGAAGTCATTGTCTCCTTCATGTTTTTCACAAAGTGAAAAATCAATGCTTCTTCCGTCTATTCTTACAGGAGTCCCGGTCTTCATTCTTTCAACTTTTATACCTGCTTCTTTAAGCTGATCCGAAAGCCCGTAAGAAGAAGGCTCCGCTACCCTACCCCCGGGTATCTGAGTTTTTCCGAAATGCATAAGCCCGTTCATGAATGTACCTGATGTAAGAACGACAGCTTTCGCCTTGAACTCGACTCCCATATCTGTAACAAGACCTTTAACTTCTCCGTCTTCAATAATAAGACTTTTTACGGTATCCTGCCAGATTTCAAGATTCGGCGTATTTTCAAGAATAGAACGCCATGTATCTATGAACTTCTGACGGTCTGCCTGGGAACGAGGGCTCCACATCGCAGGACCTTTTGAACGATTAAGAAGACGAAACTGAATAGCGGTCTTATCAGATACGATTCCCATCATACCACCGAGAGCATCAATCTCTCTTACGATCTGACCTTTTGCGATTCCTCCTACTGCCGGGTTACAGCTCATCTGTCCGATCTTATTCATGTCCATTGTGATCAGACATGTTTTTGAACCAAGTTTCGCTGCTGCATGAGCAGCTTCGCAACCGGCATGACCGGCTCCGATTACTATAACATCATAATCAAAATTCATCTTAATAAATTATATTAGAAAGCCAGTGCTTTGTCTTCGCACTCTATCATATTAGCTCTTTGCTCCGGTGTCTGATCGTCGACTCCGCAAAGATGAAGGATTCCATGGATAATGACGCGGTGCAATTCTCTTTCGTATTCCTGATTGTAGGTTTCCGCATTGCTTCTGACAGTATCAAGGGAGATGAATATATCGCCGCTTATTTTGTCATTCTCAGTATAGTCGAACGTGATTATATCAGTGTAATAATCATGTTGAAGATACTGGCGGTTGACTTCAAGAATTTTTTCGTCATTACAGAAAATAAAAGATATCTCTCCTATTTTCTTACCATAAGATGCCGCGACATTTTTAATCCAGTCTTTTGTTTCCGGTTTTTTCAGATCGGGCATTGCTACTCCTTCCGCATAAAAATTGATAGCCATAGCTTTATTGTTTAATAGTTTGTATTGCTGATAAATTTCTTGTCAGCTTCTATAATACAAAAATAATGTTTTTAATCGCTCGCTCTGCAAAATTGATTCTTAACATATTAATGAATAACGATATATTAGCTTTTTCGGTTTATGAAAGACTACGTATGCACAGCTTTTTTTATTTTCCCGTCATATTGTGACGGCTCCCGGCAAGGTGACGTCAGTATCACGGAAGAATCTCTTATGAGTCCCTTCCGGCTTCAGAAAGTGTTCCGCCCGGAGACTTAATGGACACGGGACGCGGGTCACAAAAAATATCAGGCTGTAGGGTTAAATAGAATAAATAATCTATTTATAAATAAACCGAAATGATATTAATAAAGTAATAATAGAAAACCGTTATGTATATTTATTTATAATTTTACTAATTGGTATGAATGACCATAAGGTTAATGATATCGAGATATTTTTTCAATAATTTATAATATAAAAACAGTATGGAAGGTCAGGAAAAGTATAAAGCGGTTCTGAGTCAATACGACACTTTGTTGAACGATGACGTAATAAAAGGCGAAGTGGAAAGAATGCTGGCAGAAAATTTTGAGAAAAACAATACTGCCGATGTACATAAGTTTTTGTTAGGTATTATAGACCTGACAACACTTGCAACAACAGACAACAGAGAAAGAGTGGCTGCTTTCACACAGAGAGTAAACGCTTTTGAAACGGAATATCCGGAGTTGAATAATGTAGCTGCAATTTGTGTATATCCAAATTTCGCAGATGTAGTGAGAATGAATCTTGAAGTTACAGGCGTTAATATCGCAGCAGTGGCAGCTGGATTTCCTTCATCACAGACATTCCAGGAAATCAAAGTAGCGGAAGTATCTATGGCTGTAGCCGCAGGTGCTGATGAGATAGATATCGTTATGACGGTAGGTGAATTTCTTGCGGGAGAATATGAAGAAATGTGTGAGACAATCATCGAATGTAAAGCTGCATGTCGTGATGCTCATCTTAAAGTTATTCTTGAAACCGGAGATCTTAAGACAGCTTCAAACATTATGAAAGCATCTATACTTTCAATGTATTCTGACGCTGACTTTATCAAAACGTCAACAGGAAAAGGTGAAGTTCATGCAACAATTGAAGCTGCTTATGTTATGTGTAAAGCTATCAAGGCTTATTACGAAAAGACAGGACGTAAGGTAGGATTCAAACCTGCCGGAGGTATTGCTTCTGTTGCTGATGCTGTGAAATATTATACTGTAGTAAAAGGTGTTCTTGGAGAAGAGTGGTTGACAAAGGATTTGTTCCGTCTTGGAGCAAGTCGTCTTGCAAACAATCTTCTTTCTGAAATTCTTGGATCAGAAATCAAATTCTTCGGTTAATCTGAAGTTTCGTATAAGATAAAAATAAAAGCGTCCTTTCTTATTGATTTTTCAATAATGAAAGGACGCTTTCTTTATATTATATATGTATATGTTTTATTATTTATTTCTTACTATAATATAATTGATAAGTTTGGAAAGAGACTCTTTTGCTTCTGAATCCTTAAAGTTGTCAAGAATCTTAATTGCATCGGCTGCAATTTCCGACATTATATTATATGAGTAATCTATTCCTCCTTTATCCTTCGCATAACTTATAAGAGTAGATATTTCCTCTTTCGAATAACTCTCTTTCTCTATGATGCTTTTCATTTCACGGCTGCTTTCACTGTCGTCGCTGTTGATAGCGTAAAGAAGAGGAAGTGTGATTTTACCCTCGCGTATGTCGTTGCCTGTCGGCTTGCCGATTTTAGGATCATCGAAGTAATCGAATATGTCGTCTCTGATCTGGAATATTATTCCAAGTTTATCCCCGAATTCTCCCAGAAGATTTACTTCTTCTTTCGTAGCTTCTGAAGCTATCGCCCCTACCCTCATGCATGTTGTGAAAAGAGAAGCAGTCTTGTTTCTTATTACAGAAAAATAGGATTCTTCATCAAGAGAGCGGCTTCTTGCGTTTGTAAGCTGAATGACTTCGCCCTGAGAAAGTGAGGAAGCAAGCTGCGCAAGTTCTTTCTGAATCTCCTGAGATCCTGTCTCCGTAGATTTGATAAGACAGCGGGAAAGGAAGAAATCACCCATAAGTACAGCTACCTTATTGTCCCACATATTATTTACAGATGCCATTCCGCGTCTTGAATCTGCTTCATCGACTACGTCATCGTGGATAAGACTGGCATTGTGAAGAAGTTCAAGTGCAACCGCTGAAAGTTTTGCCGTTTCATTTATCTCTCTGTTTCCTGCAAGTTTGGCGGAAAGAAGCACAAGTATGGGACGAACCATCTTTCCTTTGCTTGTAAGAAAATAATCAACAACACTATCAATTAATGGTACAGAAGAACTAAGAGCTTCTTTAAGAAGAACATTATGAGCTTCAAGCTCTTTTTCTATTGGTGATTTAATTTGGGACAACATCTGCGTTTCACTATATTATATTGCAAAAATAGCAATATTAGATTATTATGCTTTATTTTATGGTAAATTTACTTGTTAACGTATGATTAGCTTAATCTTTATTTGTAATCGTTGGGTTAAAATCAGTTAATATGTGTTGTTTAAACAATTATTACTCCGTCATTGTTCGACTATAGAACTTCCCGTGAAAATAAAAACTAAAGTATCAGGCATTTAGAAAATGAATAAATAAAAAAGAATATATAATATGGAAGAAAAAAAACTGTTTCTTTTAGATGCATTCGCATTGATATATCGTGCTTACTATGCATTTATCAGAGCTCCGCGCATAAATTCAAAGGGTGTTAATACATCTGCGATTTTTGGCTTTGTAAATACTCTCGAAGATGTACTCAAAAAGGAGAATCCTTCTCATATAGCAGTATGTTTTGATCCTTCCGGCCCGACATTCCGACATGAGATGTTTGATACTTATAAGGCTCACAGGGAAGAAACACCTGAAGTGATTCGAGCATCCATACCGGTAATAAAGGAGATTATAAAAGCATATAATATACCGATTCTGGAAGTTGCCGGTTTTGAAGCGGATGACGTGATTGGTACTCTTGCAAAAAAAGCGGAGACTGAAGGTTATACTACATATATGATGACTCCGGATAAAGATTATGGACAGCTTGTTGATGAACATACATTTATGTATAAGCCGAAAACGATGGCTGCCGGTTTCGATATTCTGGGGCCGAAAGAAGTTGAAGCAAAATTTGGTATTTCGAATGTGTCACAGGTAATAGATATGCTGGGCCTTATGGGAGATACTGCCGATAATATACCTGGATGCCCGGGAGTCGGAGAAAAGACGGCGGCGAAGCTTATCGGTGAATTCGGAACAATTGAAAATCTTCTTGAGAATACGGATAAGCTTAAAGGTGCTCTTAAAACTAAAGTTGAAAATAATAAACAGCAGATTCTGGATTCTAAATTTCTCGCTACTATAAAAACTGACGTTCCGATTGCGTTTGATGAAAAGTCGCTTTTAAGAGAGCCGTTGAATGAAGAAAAGCTCGGAGAGATATTCGAACAGCTTGAATTCCGTCAACTGGCAGAGAGAATTCTTAAAAATCAGGCAAAACCGGTAAAACCTGCTAATGCTCAACTCTCTCTCTTTGACGTATTTGAGGCCAATGATACGGAAGATGAAAAATATTCGACTCTCGAGAGCTCAAAATCACTCAGTTCCGCATATCAACTTGTTGATAATGAGGAGAAAATGACTGCTTTGCTGACTCTTCTGAAAAACTCCGGAGAAATCGCTCTGGATACGGAAACAACGGGCACAGACCCTATAGAGGCCGAACTTGTGGGATTTTCTTTCTCTGTGAAGGAAAAAGAAGGTTATTATATCCCCGCTCCTGCCGATAAAGAGCAGGCAATTGCTCTTGTCGGTAAATTTAAAGATATTCTACAGGATGAATCTATTCTGAAAATCGGACAGAATATAAAGTATGATTATATAATGCTGAAAAGGTACGGTGTAGAGATTAAGGGTAAGATGTTTGATACTATGATCGCCCATTATCTTCTGCAACCGGAACAGCGTCATAATATGGATTATCTCGCAGAGGTATATCTAAAATATAAAACCATTCCTATAGAGGATCTTATCGGGAAAGGGAAAAGTCAGCGTTCGATGAGAACCGTCGAACTTCCCGTAATATGTGAATATGCATCGGAAGATGCTGATGTGACGCTGCGTCTGAAGAATGTGTTTGCTCCTATGCTAAAGAGTGAATCTCTTGAAAAACTTTTTGATGAGATAGAAATGCCTCTTGTCCGTGTACTTGCTGAAATGGAGATGGTCGGTGTGAGAATCGACAAGGGTGCTCTTGCCGAAAGTTCGGAAATGCTGAAAGGAAAAATAGCTGAGACAGAAAGAAAGATCTTTGATGTTGCAGGAATGGAGTTCAATATCGGGTCGCCGAAAGTTGTCGGAGAGGTCTTGTTTGATATTCTTAAAGTGGATACTAATGCAAAGAAAACAAAGACGGGACAGTATTCCACATCGGAAGAGACTCTTGAAAAACTTGCTGATAAACATCCGGTGATTAGTCTTATTCTTGAATATAGAGGTCTTAAGAAATTGCTTACCACTTATGTTGATTCTTTACCTCTCCTTGTTAATAAGGAAACTGAAAAAATACATACTTCATTTAATCAGGCGGTGGCTTCTACTGGACGACTTAGTTCGAGTAATCCAAATTTGCAGAATATTCCGATCAGAGGAGAAATCGGAAGAGAGTTAAGACGTGCTTTCATTCCGGATCAGGGTGCTTGGTTTTTCTCTGCCGATTATTCACAGATTGAGTTAAGGATAATGGCAGACCTTAGCGGAGATGAAAATATGCTCGAAGCTTTCCGTTCCGGTGTGGATATTCATACAGCGACAGCTGCAAAGATATATCATGTTCCGATTGAAGAAGTAACACGTGATATGAGGTCTAAGGCAAAGACGGCGAACTTCGGTATAATATATGGTATATCAGCATTTGGTCTTTCCAGCCGACTTAATATTTCGAGAAGTGAAGCAAAAGAACTTATCGACGGATATTTCCGCTCCTTCCCTGCCGTGAAGGAATATATGGAGAAATCGATTAATGAAGCAAGGGAGAAGGGATATGTCGAAACACTTTTCGGACGTAAAAAAATGCTTCCTGATATTAACTCAAAAAACGGAGTTGTAAGAGGTTATGCAGAGCGAAATGCGATAAATGCTCCGATACAGGGAACAGCGGCTGATATAATAAAGATTGCGATGGTCAAAATATCCGACCGTTTTGAAGCTGAGAATCTTAAAAGTAAGATGATACTGCAGGTTCATGATGAGCTTAACTTTAATGTGGCAGATGATGAAAAGGATATAGTGAAAGAAATCGTAGTCAGCGAAATGGAAAATGCCTGTAAAATGAAGGTGCCTCTGACTGCCGATTGCGGATTCGGTCATAACTGGCTTGAGGCTCATTAGTCTTTATTTTATAAATATAACTATAAGGCAATAGCTCTTTATAGTTTGTCAAGATATATAAATTGATAATTCTCAAAAGAATATGTATCTTTGCGCTCCGGAAAAAGAAGGATAATTTCTTTTCCGGAGCGTAGTTTTTTTAACGCTACAGAGGTATTTCCGAATAAAATAATAATTAAAATATAGATTAAATGGCATTACAATGCGGTATTGTCGGCTTACCTAATGTTGGTAAATCGACTCTGTTTAATTGCTTATCGAATGCGAAAGCTCAATCTGCAAACTTCCCTTTCTGTACTATCGAACCTAACGTAGGTGTTATCACTGTTCCTGACGAAAGACTTAATAAACTTGCTGAACTTGTAAATCCTCAGAGAATCGTTCCTACAACAGTAGAAATCGTTGATATCGCAGGTCTTGTGAAAGGTGCAAGTAAAGGTGAAGGTCTTGGAAACAAATTCCTTGCAAATATTCGTGAAACAGACGCTATCCTTCATGTATTGCGTTGTTTCGATGATGATAATATCACTCACGTTGACGGTAGCGTAAATCCGATTCGCGACAAAGAAATCATTGATTTTGAACTACAGCTTAAGGATCTTGAAACTATCGAGAGCCGTATTTCTAAAGTTCAGAAACAGGCTAAGACAGGTGGCGATAAAGTTGCAAAACTTCAGTATGAAGTTCTTAAAAAATATCAGGATGCTCTTCTTCAGGGAAAATCTGCGAGAACAGTGACTTTTGATACTAAGGATGAGCAGAAAGCTGCAAAAGAACTTTATCTTCTTACAAGCAAGCCGGTAATGTATGTTTGTAACGTTGATGAGGCAAGTGCCGTAAAAGGAAACAAATATGTAGATATGGTGAGAGAGGCTGTTAAGGATGAGGATGCTCAGATTCTTGTTGTAGCTGCTAAGATCGAATCTGAAATCGCAGAATTTGAAACTTACGAGGAGCGTGAAATGTTCCTTAATGAGATCGGTCTTGAGGAGTCAGGTGTATCACGTCTTATCCGTGCTGCTTATGCCCTTCTTGATCTTGAAACTTATTTCACTGTAGGTGTTCAGGAAGTAAGAGCTTGGACTTTCCTTAAAGGAAGTAAAGCTCCTCAGTGTGCGGCAGTGATCCATACTGATTTTGAAAAAGGATTTATCCGTGCGGAAGTAATCAAGTATAATGATTTTATTAATCTTGGTTCTGAAGCAGCTTGTAAAGAAGCAGGAAAAATGAATGTTGAAGGTAAAGAGTATATCGCTCAGGATGGAGATATCATGCACTTCAGATTCAACGTGTAATCATAGAAGCAGGAATGAAAATACTTCGTTAAAGAAGAATTCAAAATAAACAATAAGCGTCATACTCAATTTTGAAGTATGACGCTTATTTTTTTTGATTCATATATAATAAAACTATAACGGGAGCGTTTTAAATAACAGAAAGCCTTAAAAATGAGAACTTATGCCATTCAATGATATTCTTTAATTAGTATTCTTTCCGACAAAAAGAAAAACACTCAATTTCAGAAAAATCCGCAAAATTCTCTTCTTTATTCAAAAAAGTTGGATTATAGTTCACAAATCATATAAGTGTATTATATACTGATAAAAATTAGTGATTTGGGCTATAAATAGCACTATTTGACGAAAAAATGCTTTTTTTTGATGTGTTTCGTGTATATATTTGTAGTATCGAAAAGCGATACAAAGATATTGATAATACACATTAAGCATTTATATTCACTATAAAGGCTAAATCAGATAAAGTAATTTAACACATTTTATATCAACAGATAACACATTAAATCATTAACAGTAAACTATGATTTTTCAGTAAATTAGTTTATGTAGATAGTAATAAGGTAAAAAAAGTAATTAGTTCACGAAAACATTGTAAAAGGTGACGGTTCCGCGAGGACTCGTCACTTTGCTTTTTTAATAAGTTATGATTAATACAATAAGTCGTTTGCCGGATACAATATTTTAGATTGAATGTTTCCCGATAAGTTTAATTGCAAAACGGCAAAACATACATTTTTTCTTCTGACAATATTCACGGAAAAGCTGAATGACAGCCTGTGAGTCGTAAGCGTTGCTGATCCTTATCCCCGTCTCTTTAAATTTTCTGACATAAAGATTATTTTCAAAAGGAATTTCCTCAAGTAGCCGAAAAGCAGCCTCCTTATATTCTGCTTTATTGTAATATTCACCGTAAGCGAAAAGCGCCGGTATTATACTGTTTATAATAATGGAATTAACGGTTTGTTTTCCCGGTTTGAGTAGATATGGTGATTCTCTGTCACTGAAACTGTAGTGACGCTCCCAATACGGATTAAGGTCAAAACGGAATATTTCTGTGAGTTTATCAAGTGTGTTGTTCTCTATTATATATGAGAAGATATCGGGGTTCTTATGAAGAAGAGCTGCAAGCATAGCTATCCTTATATAAGGAAAAGCTGTTGGCCTTAGACGGAAAAACTGCCAGGATGACTTTTCTATCGGTTTAAGAGAGAACTTGGCACTCAGAATTGAATATTCTCTTTTCAATACATTATAATATGAGTTGTCTGATTCTTCATCAAGAAAACCTGCCTGTCCGAGCAATATCGCTTCAGTCTGAAGAAGAGAGTCAATATGACGTTTCAAAAAATTGAGCGGAGTGGCACGGCTCATCCGTTCGAAACTGTCGCTGTTGATTCCGGTTCCGAAACTTCGGCAAAGGAATACATAGAAAGCTTTATTCCAGTCGCCAGTATAATAATCGACAAGATTACGCAGATAGTCGGCTTTAGATATCAGTCTTTCTGCAACAAGAGATGTTTTCCAGTCTTCTATATAAATAGGAGATATTTCTTCAAGACGGACTGAACAAGGAATGATATTTTTGCTTTCCCTGGTCAGAAAGTTATATTCATTCATAATTCCGTCAGGTACATCAATGACAAACTGATTTATACGGTCACCATTGGTACGGTAGATCTCTCCGTCGTGATTGAGAACTACATTAAGAATTACGGAATCATATTTCTTATCCTTATGATGAGAGTGAAGATACCAGTCGGAGGAATTGGAGTGTATCTCAACATTGCCTGCCCAGACTGTATTATTGTATTTTATTTTGGCGTTAAAGAAGTCCGGACCGCCGTCAGTATTGTGAATTCCTACATCTATTATTTCGAAATCCTTACCGTCGGTAGTGTGCAGATCTGCCTGATTAAACAATCTGTATTTCCATGCATATTGTAGTATTTGTTCCATATCTGCACATTTTGATTACTCAGTTTGCTCAAATTGAGTATATTTGTCTTGTTATGAACCAATAAAGTGGTGGAATTGTTGAATTATTCTTTATTTTTTATTCAGATAATAACGATTTTTCATCTTAATTTTACGCAAAATTTGGTATTTATAAATAATGGTGTCTTTTGAGCTCTGAGCATGAAGGATACGATTGAAAAATAAAAACGGAAATATGAAAATAGCATTGATCGGCTATGGCAAAATGGGCCATATTATAGAAAGAATAGCTCTTGAAAGAGGTCATCAGATAACAGTTAAAATCGATAAGGATAATCAGGATGATTTTAATTCTCCTGAGTTCAAATCTTCGGATGTGGCAATAGAGTTTTCAATGCCGACAGCAGCTATGGAAAATTATGAAAAATGTTTTGCTGCGCATGTTCCTGTAGTAGCCGGAACAACCGGATGGCTTTCGAGAATGGATGAGATAAAAGCTGCATGTAAAGACGGAGCTCAGACTTTCTTTTATGCTTCAAACTACAGTATCGGTGTAAATATCTTCTTCGCTCTTAACAAATATCTTGCGAAAGTCATGAATAAGTTTCCTCAGTATGATGTAAGAATGGAAGAAACACATCATATTCATAAACTTGACTCTCCAAGTGGTACTGCCATTACTCTTGCAGAAGGAATAATCGAAAATCTGGATTCGAAAGCAAAATGGAACGAGACTGAAACTCCGGCTTCTGATGAACTTGGAATCACGGCTTTCAGAAGAGATGAGGTACCGGGAATACATACGATAATTTATGAATCGAATGTGGATACTATTTCTATGACACATGACGCAAAAAGCAGAGAGGGTTTTGCTCTTGGTGCTGTTGTCGCAGCAGAGTTTCTTTGCGGTAAAAAAGGTTTCTATACAATGGATGATCTGATGAAGCTGTAAGGCTGTCACATATTATTTGTATAAATACGAATTTGTCATTAATGTTTTAATAACGATATAACTTTGTCGATATGACATCAGAATCAAATAAAACGCCTGAACAGCAGGAGGAAGAAAACAAAAGAGGTTTTTCAAGACGTCCGTCGAAAGGACAGCTTATCCGCTGTATAATATGGTGCGTGCTTTATATCGCATGGGTGATATGGGTTGGTAACCCTTATCTTCTTATTATCCTTCCTTTTATAGTAGATATCTATTATACTAAATTTATTCCGTGGACATTCTGGAAAAAATCTAAGAATAAGACGGTTAAGAAGGTGATGGAATGGGTAGACGCGATAGTTTTCGCTCTTGTAGCGGTGTATTTCATCAATACTTTCTTTTTTCAGAACTATCAGATTCCGACATCTTCACTGGAGAAGTCGCTTCTTGTAGGTGATTATCTTTTTGTAAGCAAGATGACTTACGGTCCGAGAATTCCGAATACGCCTCTCTCCTTCCCTCTTGCGCAGCATACGCTGCCGGTTGTGAATACCAAGTCATATATTGACTGGCCTCAGTGGGGGTACAAGCGTCTGAAGGGTTTTAAACATGTGGAGAGAAATGATATCGTGGTATTTAATTTCCCTGCCGGAGATACTGTCTGTACCAAGATTCAGAATCCGGACTATTATACTCTTTGTTATTATAATGGCGGAGAAAAGGTGATAAGACGTAATCCTGGATTATTCGGAGAGGTGATATATCGACCTGTTGACAGAAGAGAGAATTATGTGAAACGATGTATAGGTCTGCCGGGTGATACTCTTCAGATTATCGATAATCAGGTTTTTATCAATAATGAAAAGATAAAGAATCCGAAGAATATGCAGCTGGCGTATTTTATCGAAACTAACGGTACACGTTTCGGAGAACAGAACTGGGAAGCTCTTGGCGTTAATAAGGATGATCGCGGTATTGTGGACGAGAGTGGCAATATGAGTACAGAGGACAGACCGGGTGAAGGAAAGATGCTTCTTGAATTCCTTGGCTTCACTCCTAATGCAAACGGTAAATTCAATCCTATATATAAGGTTCCTTTGACTCAGGAGGCTCTTCAGATCGCAGAGAAAATGAGTATTGTGAAAAAGATAGTTCCTGAACCCGGATTCATGGGTGGAGGGACTTATCCACTTGGTTATGACGAGAACTGGACGCGTGCCAATTACGGGCCGTTATGGATTCCTAAGAAGGGTGCCACTATTCAGCTTACTCCTGATAATATGGCTCTTTATCAGCGTTGTATTGTCAATTATGAAGATAATAAGCTGGAAGTTAAAAACGAAAAGTATTATATCAACGGAGAGGAAACATCGACATATACGTTTATGATGGATTATTACTGGATGATGGGTGACAACAGAGACAGAAGCGCGGATTCCCGCTCTTGGGGTTTTGTTCCGGAAGATCATATCGTAGGATCGCCTGTTTTCGTATGGTTATCTCTTGAAAAAGATAAGCCTGTATTCAACGGAGGAATTCGACTTAACAGATTATTTAAAGGTGTGAATAATCTGTAATCTATATCATTTGATTATTTATCAATGAAATTTTATCATAGTTTTGATTCTATAATTTACAGAATCAAAACTATGATTTTTTTATTTGCATCCCGGATGAGAATTTTTTCATAAAATCAGGATTGCAGATTAAACCTTTTATTAATTTTTTCATCTTATTTATAACGAACAATTTTCTTATGGATTCTATTATTCTTTCTTCTGCGTATCTCGGTCCGGTGGAATATTATTCAAAACTGTATCATTATAAGAAGATACTTATTGAAGCAAAAGAAAATTATATAAAACAGACATACAGAAACCGTTGTTTTATCGGAGCTGCCAATGATATTCAGTCGTTATCTATTCCTGTCGAAAGTTCTGGCGGAATGAAACGCGGAATAAAGGATATTCGTGTTTCCGATCATGCAAACTGGCGTCATCAGCATTGGTATGCCATAAAGAGTACATATAACAGTACTCCGTTCTTTGAATTTTATGAGGATGACTTTGCTCCTTTCTTTGAGAAGAAATATGATTTTCTTTTCGATCTTAATGAGGAACTGAGAATTCTGATCTGTGAACTTCTCGGAATGGAAACTGAAGTCGGATATACCGAAGAATTTATATTGCCTGAGAAAATCTCAGAAATATCTTCTGCGGAAAAAAATCTGATTGAAGTAAACGGGCATGAGTTTCTTGATTTCAGATATGATATACATCCCAAAAAAAATTATAAATTACTTGATCCGGAATATAAGGATGTAGATTATTATCAGCTTTTCAGCCAGAAATGGGGATTCAGACCCAATCTGAGTATTATTGATCTTTTATTTAATATGGGTCCGGAGTCTATTCTTGTACTTAGAGACAGCAGGAAATGAATCCATGGTCATAAGTTTATGATATATAGATTTATGAAATGAATATTATTAAAGGAAAGATAAATAAGTAACTAAAGAGCTGAGTTTAAGAAGCCTGAAATATAAAATTCTTAAATGCGATATTGGTTTTTATCATATATTTTATATATTTGAGAATAAGGCAGATTTAAATGCCTTATGTTTGCAAAATACGAGATAGATTTTATTTATATAAACAATTTAATTTTTAGTAAGATGAAAAAACTTATCCTATCATTCGCTTTGATCCTTGCTTGCGGTGTAGCAACAGTTTCTGCACAGACAGAAAATAAAGAAAAACCGAAGTCTAAAAAAGAATGTTGCAGCAAAGAGAAAAAAGCAGAATGCAAAGACGAAAAGAAAGCAGAAAACT
The DNA here is from genome assembly GCA_947074105.1 of uncultured Bacteroidales bacterium. Classification (GTDB taxonomy): domain Bacteria; phylum Bacteroidota; class Bacteroidia; order Bacteroidales; family JAUNSR01; genus JAUNSR01. Next base: position 2,705 of record CAMTON010000011.1, on the reverse strand, counting down.
GTGATAAAAAAGCAGAATGTACAAAAGATAAAAAAGAATGCGCTAAAAAATAATATAGACAAATTCTTTTGTTTGACTGAAGACGCTTACAGATTTAAATATTTTTCTGTAAGCGTCTTTTTTATTGGCATTTGAGCCTAATTATATCATAAAATTTCTTAACAAAGATGTTGTATAATCAAAGTTAAGTATTTGTGAAAGTTATTATGTGTTGTTTAAATATTTGATTAACAGTGCGTTATATTGATGTAAAGTTGCAAAAAGTGCGTTCTGAAATTAAAAAAACAAGACGAATTTAATTGTGGAAATTTTTCTTTAATTAATGGTGTAGGTTAATTATTTATTCTATTTTTGTATCGACTCAAAAAGGGGGAGCCTTCTCTTTAATAAGGAGAGGCAAATATTATTTTAGACAGTCCTCTTGCTATACTGCTTAATGTTAATATAGGTTTTGAGTAACTTGTTTTTGTTTGAGATACTTGATATTCTTATTGATAATCTCAATTAAAAATGGGTAAATGAGTTAGATTTTTCAATTATATTTTTATAACAATTTCAATTATTAAAATTACTATGGCTTTAGATTTATCAAAGTACGGGATTCATGGAACTGTAGAGATCGTTCACAATCCTTCTTATGATGTGTTATTTGCTGAAGAAACAAAACCAGAACTAGAAGGTTTTGAAAAAGGACAGGTTACTGAAATGGGTGCTGTTAACGTAATGACAGGTATCTATACAGGACGTTCTCCTAAAGATAAATTCTTCGTTAAAGATGAAAACACTAAAGATTCTATCTGGTGGACATCTGAAGAGTACAAAAATGACAACAAGCCTCTTTCTACAGAAACTTGGAATATCCTTAAAGAAATCGCTACAGAAGAGCTTTCTGAAAAACGTCTTTTCGTAGTTGATGCTTTCTGTGGAGCAAACGAAAATACTCGTCTTAAAATACGTTTCATCATGGAAGTAGCTTGGCAGGCACACTTCGTTACAAACATGTTTATCCGTCCTACAGCTGAAGAACTAGCTGCATTCGGTGAGCCTGATTTCGTTGTAATGAATGCTTCTAGAGCTAAAGCTCCTGCTAACTACAAAGAACTAGGTCTTAACTCTGAAACTGCGGTTGTTTTCAACCTAACTGAAAAAGTACAGATCATCCTTAACACTTGGTACGGTGGTGAAATGAAAAAAGGTATGTTCTCTTATATGAACTACCTACTTCCTCTACGTGGAATGGCTTCTATGCACTGTTCTGCTAACGTAGGTGAAGCTGGAGATACTGCTATCTTCTTCGGTCTTTCTGGAACAGGTAAAACTACTCTTTCTACAGATCCAAAACGTCAGCTAATCGGTGACGATGAGCACGGTTGGGATGACGAAGGTGTATTCAACTACGAAGGTGGATGCTACGCTAAAACTATCAACCTATGTTCAGAAAACGAACCAGATATCTGGGCTGCTATCAAACGTGACGCTCTTCTTGAGAACGTAACAGTTGAAGATGGTGGTAAAATCGATTTCACAGATGGTTCTAAAACTGAGAACACTCGTGTATCTTACCCAATCTACCACATCAATAACATCGTTAAGCCAGTATCTAAAGCAGGTCCTGCTAAGAAAGTTATTTTCCTTTCTGCTGATGCATTTGGTGTACTTCCTCCAGTATCTATCCTTTCTCCTGAGCAGGCTCAGTACTACTTCCTTTCTGGTTTCACAGCTAAACTTGCTGGAACAGAGCGTGGTATCACTGAACCAACTCCAACTTTCTCTGCATGTTTCGGTGCTGCGTTCCTTTCTCTTCACCCAACTAAATATGCTGAAGAACTAGTTAAGAAAATGAACGCTAACGGATCTACTGCATATCTTGTTAACACAGGATGGAATGGTACAGGAAAACGTATCTCTATTAAAGATACTCGTGGTATCATCGACGGTATCCTTTCAGGTGCAATCGACAATGCTCCTACAAAAGTTATCCCTATGTTTGACTTTGTTGTTCCAACTGAACTTCCAGGTGTACACACTGAGATCCTTGATCCACGTGATACTTACACTGACGCTGCACAGTGGGAAGAAAAAGCTAAAGATCTTGCTGGTCGTTTCATCAAAAACTTCACTAAGTTTACAGGAAACGAAGCTGGTAAAGCTCTTGTTGCTGCTGGTCCAAAATTGTAATCAGTTAATTGCAATATATAATAAAGAAGGCTCGCTATTTAAGCGGGCCTTTTTTATTTCTGATAATAAGTCTTTTATCAGATTATGCCTATAAATAAAAGATAGTGTATGCCGGATAATATATTAATAAAGAGCGGGTCAAAGTATATCTCTGTTTATTTAGTATTGTCAATAACTCCTTTCGGCTCAAACCATGAACGGGGTTCAAAGTATATCTTCGTTTATTGAAGTTTAATCTGTAAGCCGGATAATATATCACCAAATAACTGTCTATTGTTTATCCGGAGTTAATTATACAATAAAACAAATACGCCTCTGCGGAGAAATCATTTCTCTGAAGAGGCGTATTTGTTGTTATATTAAAGTTATAAATATCGGGAAAAAGAATAGCTGAAATAAAATGATATATTTCCTTTTACATTAAAAGATTTAAAGCCCGGAAAATTATTTTAAGTTGTTCCTGATTTATTTAATAATCATATCATAATCATATCATAATCATATCATAATCATATCATAATCATATC